>CAYPCZ010000138.1:0-4148 GCA_964409345.1 uncultured Flavobacterium sp.
CTCTTTGCAGGATATCGATAAAACTTTTCATATTCCGATATATTTATATGATATCGTCAATATATATTAATTATAAATTATATAATTCAACCCATTTTTTAATTTCTTGTGTCCTGGAAAAATGTGTTTTGATGATTTCCTGACCGGCTTTACCCATTTTCAAACGAAGTTGCTCGTTTTCTATCAAAGTCAAAATCGCTTTTGCATAAAGTTCTGATTGGCAAACAGGCAACAAATACCCGGTTTTCTCATGTACCACTACTTCTGGAATTCCGCCAATATGAGATGATACTACCGGAAGCCCGTAGTAAGAAGCTTCCAATATAGAGTTTGAAAGTGCCTCACTTACTGAAGGTTGAAAGTAGATATCACTCTCCAAAAGTAGTTCTTTTACTCTTTCACGGGGTTGTGCACCGAGCAACTCTACTTCATTATTTAATTCTAAGCGATTTATATGGAATTGAATCATTTTTTCATCCACCCCTTCTCCAACAATAAGATATTTAAAATTTGTATTGATTTTTTTTAGGTGAGCCATGGTTTCCAACGCATAGATATATCCTTTTTCCCACACTAAACGGCCGACACTTACAATAGTAACAAGTTTATTCTTAGATGGATTATATGCTATTTCCCTATCGGAAGGGATGGAACGATATATGGTCACCGATTTTTCCGGGTTTGCGCCAAGTTTCAGAGCATTATTTTTTAAGTCATCACTTATAAAATGTAGTTTATGGGCTCGTTGAAAGAGGTTTTGAGTTTCTTTTAAATTTTCAGTTTTTAAATGGGGATAAACATTGATATCAAAACCCCGATAACTGACTATCAATTTCGTTTGCGGGTTAATAGCTTCTCGTATAGCTGGATAGGCGTTGGAAGTTAATAAATGAACGAGGTCAGGTTTAAAATCGAGTAGGGGTTGATTTTTGTGCGGATTTTTACCTCGCAGCCAGTAACTTAGTTTCTCTATTTTAGAGTTGATTTTAAAATTCACCCCCTCTGGAACTTGTGCATTCTTTGAGCCAATAAACAATTGGGCCGTGGGATAAACAGCTTTTATATCCTGATACCAATCCAATAAATGTCTTTGCCGGAGGGGATGCAGAACGGAAGCTATTACTGCAATTTTTTTACTCATTTTAAAAAACTCTTTATCTTTCTTTTTAAGAAGCGCCACTTATCACGAGTCCTATATTTAAAACCTTTATACTTCCAATTAAAAGAATATGGAAGCGAAAGCTCCTTTAAAATAGTTTCTAATTCAATGACAAAAACTTTTCTCTGAATTTCTGTAAAAATAGGATCCTCCATATATTCCCTAAGGTGATTTTTGACTTCCTCTAAGCTCAGACTCGAGTTCTCCTCAATTGTTTGTATATCCAAATCTTTATTACCTCGTGTAATACCCAAATGTAGCCCATGCCATGGTCTTTGAGCCGTTGACAACAATTCTGGATCAAAATCAAATGCGTCTTTGTTTAATTTATATAAAAAAATCTCATCCCGCTCCAATCCTTTTAAATAATTATCACGATAGCTTTGGTCCATTTTAATGCGAGAAATAATAGGATTAACCTTTTCAAAGTATTCCTTTGTTTTAAAGAAATGTAAACCAGTTAATCGTTGTGTAAGCGCTCCATGCTTATCAAGACGAACTTTGTTAGAAAATGGCAGTTGTAATTCTGATAGTTGTCTAATGTGAAAATCCAAAATCGACATTTGTTCAGGTAGGAATAGAATATCAATATCTCCTATGTAAGCATAATCGTAAGCATCAAAATGCTCTTTACCTATTAGGTATCGAATTAAGGTCTTGACACCACCCCCTCTCATTTTATACTTATCGTATTCTTCAAATGAATTTTGCATTTCAATAATTTCAAAATTTTTGAAATTGTTTTCATTTAAAAACTTTAAGGTTTTATAAATGTTTACTTCTAAAGCTTTTTCAATAAATACCTTTACATAGCTATTGGGATGAGTTTTCCGAATAGAATAAATATAATAGGGGATGTATTTCTGATACGAACCGAATACAAATGTTGAGAAACAGAGCTTATTCATTAAGTTAGTTTTGTTTTAATTTTTTATAGAAAAAATGATAGCGTCCAAATAATCTGTTGGAAAGTTTAGCTAGGTGAAAGTACAAGACTTTATTTTTAAAAACCTTTTTTAATTCTTCCATAAATCCCTGAGGCAATGTAATTGAATTTCTGCTTCTCAAATAGTATGAAATACATTCCAGCAAAGAATATCGATTAAATTCTTGAATAAAATATAAATTGCTAATATCTATATAAGTAAACCAATGTGCATAAAACTTCGTAGTATAATAGTGGCTTTTATCAATCTGTCTTTTTCTTCCTATTGAGTCATCATGAAAACGCCTAAAGGTTAAAAAATAATTAATTTTCTTAGCTGTTTTTACATACAATAGTAATTTACAACTATAATTAAATTCTTGACCTGCTATTAAAAATTCATTAAATCTAACATTAATAGCAATATCCCTTTTTATGAACATGTCCGGAGTAAACCAAGATACATTGGAAATAGTGTATTTTCGAAAATCTATATCCTTATCTGTATAAGCATAATCATAAGGTCTATGATTCGGTCTGTTAAAATACTTTGTTTTGCTTATTACAAAATCAATATTTCCATGATTTGAAGCGACTATTTTTTTCTCCAATTTCTCCGGATGCATCAAATCATCACTATCAAACCACTGGATATACTCCCCTTTACTTTGTAAAAACCCGTAATTACGTGCTCCGTTCCCGCCGGGCTTGTGGGTATCGGGGCGGTGGTAGTACTTAAAACGCGGGTCTTTTTTGAGGTACTCCCCCACCACTTCGTCTGTATTATCACTACTTCCGTCATCTACTATGATACATTCCCAATGGGTATAGGTCTGTGCCAACACACTGTCTAAGGTTTCACCAATTAAGTGTGCCCGGTTGTAGGTGGGAATGATGATGGAGACTAAGGGTGAAGTCAACATAGAGAGTAATTTTTTAGTAAAGATACATAAGAATTTACATCTTTAAATTAAAGCAATTTTTAAAATAAGCAGCTACTCCACTTCCATTTGAGTTACTCGAATTATTTTCTTTCTTAAAAAATGTCCTTTTTTAGTCAGTCGAAACAGTAAAATATACAAGGATAAATACAAGGCTCGGATACCAAATTCTTTTACGAAATAATATTGAATTTTAGCAAACGAAAACCCGTAAGTTGTATTTTTAAAAAGCAGAGATTCAATGGTACGTCCCAATAAGTATTTCCTAGTATTTGTCTCGGCCCACTTCCGAGTTTCTAAATAGGTCAGCCAAAATACCTTAAAGGCTGCCTCATTCTTTTTGTTTTGCTGTTTTAATTTACTTCTTATGGATTGTTCATGATGTCTTCTGAGGGAAACCACTTTATCTATAAATACCGCATTCACAGAATGGTATACCAATTTGCCGTAATAATTATATTCTTGACTGGACTGTAAAGACTCGTTAAACCTGATTTTCTTAGCTATTTCGCTTTTTATACAAACATCCAACGTCAACCAGTTGTTGTTTTTTGTCACATAGTTGTGGGCAGTGATTGGGTATTGATCAAAAGTGTAATACTTTTCAAAACGGTTATCTTCTTTATTAAAAAACTTGGTCCGAGTAATTACATAATCACACTGTTTATTTATGATTCCATCCATTTTAACCTGGAGGTGGTCAGGTGTCATCAGGTCATCACTGTCAAAAAAAACAATATATTCCCCCATCGCTTTCTCCAGACCAATATTTCGACACGCATTTGCTCCCTTGGGTTTAGAGTCTGGTCTTTTGTGATATTTAAATCGCCCGTCCTTTACCAGATAGTCTCCCATCACCTCATCCGTATCGTCCGTACTCCCGTCATCCACCACAATACATTCCCAATTGGTATAAGTCTGTGCAATGATGGAATCCAGCGTTTCGCCTATTAGGTGGGCACGGTTGTAGGTTGGGATGATGATTGAAACTAAGGGCTTTGGCATGGTTGTTAATATTGCGCCAAATGTATAAAAAATTTACTTAATTCGGTTGTTGGTTGGTTGTGCTTTTTAGTTGAAAGTTGAAAGTTTTTTCGTGAGGCGTATCTTCATTTATCATTAA
>CAYPCZ010000139.1:0-4137 GCA_964409345.1 uncultured Flavobacterium sp.
GCTGTTAATTCGATGCGATTAGGAGCTTTTGATTATATTTCAAAACCACCTGATTTAAACCGATTGTTGACGGCGGTTCGCAACGCGTTAGACAAAAAACAACTGATTGTCGAGAATAAAATCCTGAAAAAGAAAGTCAGCAAAAACTATGAAATGATAGGTGAGAGTCAACCCATTGTTCATATTCGAGGAATTATCGAAAAAGTAGCTCCAACTGATGCAAGAGTACTGATAACAGGAGCTAATGGAACAGGAAAAGAACTGGTTGCGCATTGGTTACACCAAAAAAGCGAACGCTCAACTGCTCCTTTTGTCGAAGTAAACTGTGCTGCAATTCCGTCTGAACTTATCGAAAGTGAACTTTTCGGACACGTAAAAGGAGCTTTTACCTCAGCTGTAAAAGACAGAGCCGGAAAGTTTGAAGCCGCTCATAACGGAACCTTGTTTTTGGACGAAATCGGAGATATGACCCTTTCAGCTCAGGCCAAAGTACTTCGTGCTTTGCAGGAAAATACTATCTCAAGAGTAGGAGCAGACAAAGACATCAAAGTGAATGTTCGAGTTTTGGCAGCGACCAATAAAGATTTGAAAAAAGAAATTGCTGAAGATCGTTTCAGAGAAGATTTATATCACAGACTGGCTGTAATTCTCATTCAGGTGCCTGCACTAAACGAAAGACGTGATGATATTCCACTTTTGATAGAACATTTTTCCGAAAAAATTGCTTCAGAACAAGGAAGTGCTAAAAAGAAATTTTCTGATAAAGCCATCGCTTTGCTCAAAGAATACGACTGGACAGGAAACATCAGAGAACTCCGAAATGTAGTGGAGCGACTAATCATCTTGGGGGGAGCAGAAATTTCGGAAGACGACGTGAAGCTGTTTGCTAATAAGTAACTTTGAAAGAAAGACATTTTTTATATCAATGGTTTTTGATTTTTATCTCTAAAGAACTGAATCTTAGAGTGGAACATTTTTGCCATTTGAGAACCTCTCCATTTTGCTTCTTCGGCTTTTTCGCCTTCAAAAAGTTCATCTACAGTCTGAAAAAAGATAGCCAGCCAACGGTCAAAATGCTCTAATTCTACCGGCAAATTGGCGTGTGGAGGAAAAGGTCTTCCAAAATAAGTGTGGTCACCCAAGAGTACCGTTTGCCAGAACGTGTACATCTTAGCCAAATGTTCGTTCCATCTGTCTTGGATTTTCTCGTTAAAAACAGGTCCAATTAGTTCGTCTTGCTGAACCTTTGCATAAAAAGTATCTACCAAAAGTTTTATGTCGTCTAAAGTTGAAATGGCTTTAGTCATGATTATGTTTTTTGTGATACAAAGATACGGAAAATAAAACCTTTGTATATTTGTTGCTTCTGAAACAAAATAAATGCTATTCCTTTATAACATACTTATTTCCGTCGCAGGTTTTTTTCTAAAAATCATGGCGCTGTTCAACAAAAAACTAAAACTCTTTGTTCAAGGCAGAAAGCAATCTTTTTCGATTCTCTCTAAAAAACTAAACCCAAACGACAAAACGATTTGGTTTCACGTAGCTTCTTTAGGAGAATACGAACAAGGCTTGCCTGTTATGGAAGAATTCAAAAAGAAATTCCCCGACCATAAATTAGTTTTGACTTTTTTTTCGCCTTCAGGTTATAGAATCCGTAAAAACAACACGGTTGCCGATGTTACCGTTTATCTGCCTTGGGATACAAAATCGAACGTGCAGCAATTTCTCAAAATCGTTCAACCCGAAAAAGCTATTTTCATAAAATATGAGTTTTGGATCAATTATTTAGCAGCACTCAAAAAACAAAATATTCCGACGTATTTAATTTCAGGGATTTTCAGAGAAAATCAAGCTTTTTTCAAATGGTACGGAGGTTTTTACCGAAAAGCACTGCATAGCTTTACTCATTTTTTCGTTCAAAACGAAAGCTCTAAAAAGCTTATTGAAAGCTTAGGGTTTACAAATGTAACAATAAGCGGAGACACGCGGTTTGACCGTGTTTTTGCCATTTCCGAAAGAGATAATCAGTTGGGTTTTGTAGAGCAATTCAAAGGGAATGATTTACTGTTTGTAGCCGGAAGCACTTGGGAGGCCGACGAAAAACTACTCCTTAGTTACATTAACAATACCGATGAGAAAATAAAATTTATCATCGCTCCGCATAATATTAAAGAAGAACAGATTTTAAGTCTAAAATCGCAGTTCTCAAAACCGGTAATTTTATTTAGTGAGATTAACTCTCTTTCTTCAGAGAGATTAGGGGAGGCTTGTGTAATGATTGTTGATACCATTGGGCTTTTGACCAAAATTTATAGTTATGCTGATGTGGCCTATGTAGGTGGAGGTTTCAGAAATCCGGGAGTTCACAACGTGTTAGAACCTGCTGTTTTTGAAGTTCCGATTATAATAGGAGAAAATTATTCACATTTTGCCGAAGCCACACAATTAGTACAAATAGGCGGAATTACATCGATAAAGAATCAAAGTGAGTTTAATTCTGTTGCACAAATAATGTTTTCCAACTCGACTGTTCGTCAAGAAAAAGGAAAAGTTTGTGCTGATTTTGTGCTAAGTCAAAAAGGAGCGACCCGAGTTGTGGTTGATTTTTTTAATCAGAAGATTACCACCTGATAATTGCACTTCCCCAAGTAAATCCGCTTCCGAAAGCGGCCAATACAACTAGGTCACCTTCTTTGATTTTGCTTTGTTCCCAAGCCTCTGTGAGTGCAATCGGGATAGAGGCTGCGGTGGTGTTTCCGTATTTCTGAATGTTGTTAAAAACTTTGTCGTCAGCCAATCTGAATTTCTGTTGGATAAATTGCGAAATCCTTAAATTCGCTTGATGCGGAATCAGCATATCAATATCCGAAACTTGAAGGTTATTAGTTTGAAGTCCTTCATTTATTACTTCCGAAAAACGAACTATTGCATTTTTAAATACAAATTGTCCGTTCATGTGCGGATAATAACTCTCGTCTTCGGGGTTGTTGTCTTGAATGATATCGGTTACCCAACGTTGCCCCATTCCCGGAGCAATTACGGCTAATTCTTCTGCATGTTGACCCTCGGAATGTAGATGCGTAGATAGAATTCCTTTTGTGGTATCTTCTTCTCTCGAAAGTAGGGCGGCACCTGCTCCATCTCCAAAAATTACCGAAACACCTCTACCTCTGGTGGTCATATCCAATCCTCTTGAGTGAATCTCTGACCCAATAACCAAAATATTTTTATACATTCCAGTTTTGATGAATTGATCAGCTACCGAAATGGCATAAATAAATCCTGAACATTGGTTTCTGACATCCAGGGCTCCGACTGTTCGTAGCCCTAAATCTCGTTGTACCATAACACCTGGTCCGGGGAAATAATAATCCGGACTTAAAGTCGCAAAAATCACAAAGTCAATATCGTCTTTGGCAACGCCCGAACGAGAAATGGCTACTTCGGCAGCTTTTACGCCCATCGAAGTCGTGGTTTGCTCTGGGCTATTCACATGGCGTCTTTCTTTGATTCCGGTTCGCTCCTGAATCCACTCGTCGTTAGTGTCCATGATTTTTGATAAGTGGTCATTTGTAACCACATTATCAGGAACATAATAGCCCAACCCTGTTATTTTTGAGTGATACATAGCTTTTGTTTAAAGTTTCAGGTTTAAAAGTTTATTTTTTTAGCCCCTCTCCAAAGGAAAGGGGTTGGGGTGAGGATTTTATAAATCAAACTCAATGCCTTGAGCAAGCGGAAGTTGTGTTCCGTAGTTGATGGTGTTAGTTTGTCTTCTCATATAAGCTTTCCATGCGTCTGAACCAGATTCGCGACCTCCTCCGGTTTCTTTTTCACCTCCGAATGCTCCTCCGATTTCTGCTCCCGAAGTTCCGATATTTACGTTAGCAATTCCACAATCTGAACCGGCTTGAGATAAGAACAATTCCATTTCTCTCATATTATTCGTAAAGATTGAAGACGAAAGTCCTTGTGGCACTCCGTTTTGCATCGCAATCGCTTCTTCGATAGTCGAATATTTCATCACGTACAATACTGGAGCAAATGTTTCGTGCTTAACGATTTCGAATTCGTTTTTAGCCTCGATAATACAAGGTTTAACGTAACATCCACTTTCGTAACCTTCTCCTTCTA
>CAYPCZ010000140.1:0-4092 GCA_964409345.1 uncultured Flavobacterium sp.
ATATCTCAAAGTTTCTCGAATACTTACGGCTACTATTCATACAAGTAGCCGTTATGGGCAATTAGATAAGAAAAGTCGAAATAAACCGAAAAAAGACTATAAACAGAAGTAGGTAAAATAACAAATTATAAAAAATGAAAAAAATATTAATTGTAATTACTTTATTACTAATGATAGGGTCATTAAGCGCACAAGACAAAATTTACTTTAATGATGGTTCTACAATTGAGGCAAAAGTACTAGTTGTGTCGGAGTCCAATGTGCAATATAAAAATTTTGACAATCAATCTGGTCCTACTTTTGAAATTGGATTATCAAAGATTAATATGATAATTTATGAGAATGGCTCTCATCAAATGTTTAAAGAAAAAGATGATGAAGCTACAATGTCAAAAAAAACAAGTAGAGACTTTCGGAAAAACAGAATAAATTTAGATTTATTAGCAATTGGTGCAAATGGACCAACTTCAATTTCTTATGAAAGAATCAGCGAAGATGGATCGCGAGGTATAGAAATTCCAGTTAGCGTTTATTTCAATAGTGATGGAGTGGTCGGTTATACAATTGGTGCCAATTTGAAATTTTATACAAATAAACAAGGAAAAGGATTTTATATTGGCCCATCATTAGGTTTAGGAGTTTTTGACTGGTATTATAATAGTGGCTACTATGGTTATTATAGTACTTCATCTGATTTTAGCGCATATCTTGGATTGAAATTAGGTTATCAATTCCAAATAAGTGATTTGTTCGGAATAAACTTAGCTGGTAATGGAGGCGGAATATCGAACTTCGATGAGTTTGATTATGGATATTCTTTAAACCTTGGAATAAACTTTTCGTTTTAACAAAAAAGATTCATAACAAATTTTAAGTTATTAAGGTTAACGCTCAAGTTTTAGGAATATCAATTAGTTCTAAATTCAGACGAAAACAAAAAACTAGCCCATAACACCGTATAAAATTAATTGCTAGTACAAGCCTACTTATGAAAATCCTTACTGATTTTCAAGTAGGTTTGTATTTACTAAATTAGTTGCTTAACCTACGCAACTAATCTTATACGTAACGTTGTGCAACATATGAAAAAACTCATACTGACAATATTATTTTTGAATTCAATAGTCGGATTTTCACAAGAAAAAAATGAAGTTCTGATTAAAGGAATTGTCTTCTCTGAAGTCAACGGAAAACCTCTTGTGAATGCTTATATAAGTTATAAGTCGAGATATAAATATTCAATGACTAACGAAAAAGGGGAATTTGAATATCGATATAAAATTCGAGAAAATGACAGTTTGGAAACTATTGAATTAACGGCTTTGGGATATGAAAATCTTGATACAATAATTCGAATTGACAAACCAAAAGAATACGTGCTTGAATTTATTATGAAACCAAGGTTTGGATTAAACCGAGAAAAAGCACTTACCGACATCAAAAATGGAGAAATAAAAATACTAAAATCAAGTGGAATCGCACCTGTATTCTATAAATCTGACTCAAAATTTGCAAAAAAATATAACGTGAATTTTATTGAGTATGGCTGCGAAGGTGTTGCGTGGGAAAGCCTTTATGAATATAACCGAACCGTTTTCGAGTATTTGGACAAAAAATACGGAAAGAAATGGAGAAAAAAGATTCGAAAAGACATTGTTGGACTTGAAGAAGAAAATAAATAAAATACGTTGCACAACACCGTGTATAGCTCATTGCGGCTGAATTCCAATTCGGTATTCATTGCAATTTGCTATCTTTGAGTTACGGCGGAAAATCATAGCTGATTTTCCGCAACGAGCCATACACGAGAACCGTTGGCGTGCATTTAACAAACGTATAGAAAATAACAAAAACGGGAAAGCTGAAAACCGAATAAGTAAGCAAAATCTAAAATAAATATTATGCCAGAGATTAAGGACAAAAAGTACGGAAAAACCCTATTTTACATTGACGGAAACGAAATTAAAGACAAAAAATATGGAACAACTTTATTCTACATTGATGGGTCAGAAATAAAAGAAAAATCTAAATATGGTAACGTTAGGTTTTATGTAGACAACAATGAAATAAAAGAAAAAAGTAAATATGGAAGTATTCGATATTATGTTAACGGAAATGAAGTCAATGAAAAATCCAAATATGGTTCCCTTCGTTATTATATAGATGGTTCGGAAATTAAAGATAAAAAATATGGCAATGTAAAATACTATATTGATGGTGCTTTAAGCCGAGACCAATTATATGGTTTTTTATCTATTATATGAAAATGGATAAAAAACAAGAAATAAGAGAACTATACAAAGAGATATTTGGGAGTAAATTAAAGTCCCTTGACTACAATAAAAACCCAACTCGTTTAACAATTCAGACAAATAGTTCTGACAAGTGCCTCAAATGCAAAGACAAATGTGACTCATATAAAAATAGGCAAGATTTACCATATTTTAAATCTTTTGAAAATGTAAAAACAATGGTAATCGCAGAGTCACCGGGAAGCGGAATTGAAAATGGAAAATTAGGCTATGTTTTCGGCTGGGAGGATTTCGAAAGTGATTCCAAAAAAATTAGAGAGGCAATAAGAAAATACGAGAATTATTTTTTCAATTTACTGAATCTAAATAGAGATGAAACGTATATAACCGACGCAATAAAATGCTATACGGAAAAAAAGAATTTTTCTAAAGCATTCAGCCATTGTAACCCATATTTGGAAAAAGAGATTAGAATTTTACAGCCAGAAAACATTTTAGTTATCTCAAAGAAAAATTCACTCAAAAAGTTTCTAGAAAAATTACAATTAAAATATTCATTTGAACTAAAAATAATTCCTCACCCCTCTAATCAAAATATTAGTAAAATTAAAACAGTAGGTGAGATTTTTGAAAAAATAGGTAAAATAAATTCTAATAACGATTGGATTAATTTAGGCAATCAGATAAAAAAAGAATATGCTATATTACAAAAGGAGTTAAAAAGTAAATGAATAGAAAAAACGCACGCCAACAGCGGCTATGCGCCAGGCGGGAAATCCGTCTTCGGTTGATAAATTACGAATGCGAGAACGGTAGCGTTTTCAAAAGAACTATTTTAGTAAAACCCCCCGCCCGGACGCATAGCCGCGGAACGTTACCAACTATTTAAAAATGACATACAGAATAAATATAAAACTGAAACTGATTACTACTTTGTTGATATTCATAATATTTTCTTGTCAGGAAAAAGAAAATATAATATCGTCATATAGTTTAAATAAAGCAGATGGAATATATAAATTCAAAGAAATACCATTTACGGGAACAGTTTTAGACACTACAAATTCAGGCAGAGTTATACTCACATTTAATTGCATAAAAGGAAAGCTTAATGGAAAATATCTTGAATATTACGTAGAGAATGGGAATTTAAAACAAAAAAGCACCTATGAAAACGGAAATAAAACTGGACCATATTTGAGATTATCTAAAGATGGGGACACCATAAGCTATGGCAACTTTTTAAACTATAAAAAAAATGGGGTTTGGAAGGAATTTTATGATAATGGGAATTTAAAATCTATTGGACAATATGAGAATGATTTGCAAAATGGAGAATGGAAGGAATTTTATGGTAATGGGAATTTAAAATCTATTGGACAATATGAGAATGATTTACAAAATGGAGAATGGAAGTTTTATTTCTATAATGGCAAAATTAAAGCTCTTGGGAAATATAAAAATGGGGATGAATCAAAATTTGGCGCAACAAATATCCCAATAAGTGGCAGGTACGGAGAATGGCTTTTTTATTCAGAAGAAACTGGAGAAATTGCACAAAAATGTGATTTTGAAAATGGAATGAGGTCTGGACAATTAATAGCGTTCTATCCTAATGGACAGATAGAAGCAAAAGGAACATTCAAAAATGATGAATTTGACGGTGTATTTGAAACTTTTGATGAGTCTGGAAAACTAAAATCTAAAGATGTTTGGGAAAATGGAAAAAAATTAAGTTCTGAATAAAAACAGGTGGTAACACCGTATATAAGCTATGGCTTGGTCAGTCCTCACTTGGAAAATCCTGCGGATTTTCCAAAGCCAGTTTTTATCTCGAGAG
>CAYPCZ010000141.1:0-4062 GCA_964409345.1 uncultured Flavobacterium sp.
CTCTATGTGTATGACCTGTATATATTTGTCTTGGTCTTCCGATAGGTTCTTTGTTTTCTCTCATTTCTTTCCACTGAGCAATCCAGCCTGGCAGTCTTCCGATAGCAAACATCACCGTAAACATATCGGTTGGGATTCCCAAAGCTCGGTAAATAATTCCGGAATAGAAATCTACGTTCGGATACAGGTTTCTTGATTTGAAATATTCGTCTTCAAGCGCTGCTTTTTCCAGCTTTTTAGCGATGTCCAAAATTGGGTCTTCGATACCTAACTCTTCAAGCACTTCATCAGCGGCTTTTTTGATAATTGTAGCTCTGGGGTCAAAGTTCTTATACACGCGATGTCCAAAGCCCATCAAACGGAACGGGTCATTTTTGTCTTTGGCTTTGGCCAAATATTTGTCGGCATCACCGCCATCATTTTGAATGGCTTCGAGCATTTCCAGAACAGCTTGATTGGCACCTCCGTGAAGCGGTCCCCAAAGTGCAGAAATTCCGGCCGAAATAGAAGCAAATAATCCTGAGTGAGCAGAGCCCACCATTCTTACTGTCGAAGCTGAACAGTTTTGCTCATGATCGGCATGAAGAATAAATAATTTATCTAATGCATTAACTACTTTTGGGTTGATTTTATAAGGACCTGTAGGAAGCTTAAACATCAAGTTTAGGAAGTTTTCTACGTAGCCTAAAGTATTGTCATAATAGTTCAAAGGTAAACCTTCTCGTTTGCGATATGTCCAGCTTGCTACTACCAAGAATTTTCCTATAATCTTACACACAGCATAATACATTTCTTGCTTGTTATCTACGTTAACCGTCTTTGGGTTAAAGGCTGTTAACGCACTAGTAAGAGAGGCTAAAATTCCCATTGGGTGGGCTGTTTTCGGAAACCCATCAATGACACTTTTCATCTCTTCGTGCACCATAGTGTATTTATGGATGTCTTTTTCAAACTTTTTAAGTTGGTCTGCTGTAGGAAGCTCTCCAAAAACAAGAAGGTAGGTTACTTCTATAAAGCTGGCTTTCTCGGCTAAATCTTCGATAGCATAACCTCTGTAACGTAAGATGCCTTCTTCTCCGTCGAGATAAGTAATTGCACTGATGCAAGAACCCGTGTTTTTATACCCAGGATCCATGGTGATAACTCCAGTGATAGCCCTAAGCTTTTCGATATCAATTGCAATTTCATTTTCTGTTCCTTCGATAATCGGAAATTCATATCTATTTCCGTCAATCTCTAATATAGCAGTTTTTGACATATATAATAGTAGTATTTTTTGATTCCTGCGAATATACGAAAAATCTCATAAAATAATTATAAACTTTCGTTATAAAATATCTAACAAATGTTTTTATACGAAGTCTTACGCTGTAGCTTTCCATATCAAAAAAATTCAACACCCCTACATATTCTATATACAGCCCTAAAAAAATCAACTAATAAAATTCCAAATATTCTTCTTTTTGGTAATCTCTATAAAAGCTTCACGTAATTTCTGATGTTCAGGCGATTGCATACCCGCGTCTTTACGCAACATTTCTATGGCGGCAGCTCGTGCCAAAGACAGTATTTCTCTATCTTTAACCAAATCAGCGATTTTTAGGTTCAGTATACCACTTTGTTGAGTACCCATCAAATCTCCGGGGCCTCTTAGTTTTAAATCGACCTCAGCAATTTCAAATCCGTCGTTGGTAGAAACCATGGTTTCAAGACGGGTTTTACTATCGCTTGATAATTTATACGAAGTCATCAAAATACAATAACTCTGTTCTGCTCCTCGCCCTACTCTTCCTCTTAGCTGATGCAGCTGAGAAAGCCCAAATCGCTCAGCACTTTCGATAATCATAACACTGGCATTCGGAACATTTACGCCTACTTCTATAACTGTAGTGGCAACCATAATATTGGTTTTACCTTCTGCAAAACGCTTCATTTCAAAATCTTTATCCTCGGGTTTCATCTGCCCGTGCACTACACTGATGCTATATTTGGGAAGCGGAAAATCTCTTGAAAGCGCTTCATATCCATCCATTAAATCTTTGTAATCCATTTTTTCTGATTCCTGAATAAGCGGGAACACCACATAAATCTGTCTGCCTTTTTCGATTTCGTCTCTGATAAACTTCCATACACTCAGCCGGGCGTTATCATAGCGATGGGTTGTGATGATCGGTTTTCGTCCTTTAGGTAGCTCATCAATTACCGAAATATCCAAATCGCCATACAGGCTCATTGCCAATGTCCTGGGAATCGGAGTAGCAGTCATCACCAAAATATGCGGAGGAATGGTATTCTTTTTCCATAGTTTCGAACGCTGCTCTACCCCAAAGCGATGTTGCTCATCAATTACTGCTAAACCTAAATTCTTAAACTGCACCTTGTCTTCTAACAGTGCATGAGTGCCGACCAAAATTTGCAGACTTCCGCTTTCTAGTTCTTCATAGATAATCTTTCGTTGAGCTGTTTTAGTTGATCCTGTCAAAAGTTTGATGTTGATGTTTAGCTTTTCAGAAAAATCTTGAATGCTCTCAAAATGCTGTGTTGCTAAAATTTCGGTGGGTGCCATGATACACGCCTGAAATCCGTTATCTAAGGCCAAAAGCATCGACATAAAAGCCACGATGGTTTTTCCTGAACCCACATCTCCTTGCAAAAGCCTATTCATTTGAGCATTACTCCCTAGGTCATTACGGATTTCTTTAATCACTCGTTTTTGTGCCTGAGTGAGTTCAAATGGTAAATAGTTCTGAAAAAAGGAATTGAAATACTCCCCTACTTTTTCGAAGGCCTGTCCTTTTATTTTATTTTTTCGAATAAGGTTTTGCGTAATGAGTTGTAACTGGATAAAAAACAATTCTTCAAATTTTAATCGAAATTGAGCTTTAGCCAACATTTCAGAACTCTGCGGAAAATGTACATTAAAAATCGCTTCGGTTTTGGAGATAAACTTATACCTATCAACCAATTCCTGAGGAAAATCCTCCGAAAACAAGCCTTTTACTTCAATAAAAAGTTGCTGCATGGCTTTATGGATTACCCTAGAAGAAACTCCTTTTTTGGTTAAGATTTCCGTCGACGGATAAACAGGTTGCATCGCCGAACGAATATTTGTTTTGTGTTCTGAGAGTAGTTCCATTTCAGGATGAGGCATAGAAAAAGTGCTTCCTACCAAATTTATTTTTCCAAAAACTACATAGGGTTCGTTAATTTTAAGGTTTTCTCTAATCCATTTATAGCCTTGAAACCAAACCAAATCCATTTGTCCTGTCCCATCTATAAAAGTAGCGACTAATCGTTTTCCTCGTTTTTGATCTACTATTTTCAGGTGGATTATTTTACCTGCAATTTGCACTTCGGTATTAAAAGTGGGTTGCAGTTGGTTAACTTTGTAATATCTTGTTCTGTCAATATACCGATTAGGAAAAAGCTGTAGGAAATCTTCATATACAAAAATCCCCAGTTCCTTTTTAAGCAAAGCTGCCCGAGCTGGACCAATACCTTTGAGATAGTCGATAGGAGTTTTTAGAAGATTAGGGTGCATTATGGAATTAAATTTATTCTGAAAAAAACAAAAATAAACAATTCTGATTGACTAAACACAATTAGAAATAAGGATTGAGTTGATTATAACAAAAAAACGCCCTGAATTATCAAGGCGTTTTTTTGACTGATTAAAAGATATATTATTTTACTTCTTCAAAAATAACCATATCTGATTATCAATTACTTATACATTTATGGTACAAATACGATACAAAATTAGGATTGTAACTTGATAATAAATATGCCGTTATCGGCAAAAATATGATAGATTTTAAGTTTTAAACAATCGTTTTTTGCCGATAATACTATGAAATACGATCATTTTAATTCCTTTAATAATAATTTATCGATTGCGTGTGTTTTTTTCTCATCAACTTGATACATTTCAGCATACATTTTCCAGTTTGCAACAACTTCTATACAGGAGTTAATAATGCCTTCAGGATTTCGAATCGAATTTTGTTCTGCAATAGTCAACAAATCTTTTCTTGTAAAATCCTTTCGTTTGCCATTAATACT
>CAYPCZ010000142.1:0-4001 GCA_964409345.1 uncultured Flavobacterium sp.
AGTTTTAATGTCTGCGATAAATGGCTCGGCAATTTGTTTGTAGAAAAAGTCGGTTCTGGTATCTGCCAATCGTCCGCTTTCAAAGTCGTTGAATTGTTTTACAAGCCTTTTGTTTTGGGCAAAAAGTCTGTCAAAGGTGGTAGCATCATAAATGAACCATTCATTTATGTTGGTAATAACCAAATGCTTTACTTCAAGGTTTTTATGTGTAATTCGTTCTCTAAGGTAATAAAGCACCAATTCTTGAAAAGCTTTTGTATTCAGCTTTTCAACAGTCACCATTTCGCTTTTATTGGTAGGCTTTTTTGCTTCTAGAATTACGCCAACTGAACTTTTTGCCTTGTCTCCGTTGTGAATTACAAGGTCGTTCCGTCCTTTTGTGTTTATAAAATGGTTTGGGTCGTAATATGTCTTTTTCAGAAAGTCAATGACAAGGTTTTTGTGGAATTCTTCTGATTCCGTGTCGTTTGTCCTGTCGAGTAACTGGATAAGGTTAGTCTTGAAACTCTCAATTTCAGTCCTGTTCGGTTTTACTTTTAAAAAGGCTTTGTTCAGTGCCTTCCTTGGTTTCAAATCTTTTAAAATCATCTACAAATTATAATTTCTATTTCAGTCGGTTAATTTAGTTTTTTCTGTCCGAGCGTTGGCTAAAACCAAATGTGCCATTTGTGCGGTTGGCTTCCCTACAATGACCACCAACGGCTCGCATATTGGGCGTTGGGCTTTTAACACCCCTAAATATCTGGTTGTAGTTAAGTTTATTAATGGCGGTGATGCAAGAGCTTCAAGTATATGCCCAATGACCTATATGCTTTGTTGGGGGTAGTTCTTTTCAATTCTTTCAATATCCTTATTCATTCCATAGGACATGATTTCATCAACTATGCTACCAAATACCTTGATTAACTCCTTTGATTGTTCCTTTTCTTTAAACTTCAAGTAATTAATAAATTCTTTTACAGTTTCCAGCCTTTCAGATAATACCCTGTAACCTTTTTCATTCGCAAATGGGAAAACAGATTTGATGCGCTCAAAGTGTTCTTTGCTAAAAATTGGGACATCTTGTAAAACTAAATCTAAATAATGGAAATGATTCTTTGCTTCCTTCAGGTAATAACTTCCTTTAGCAGACAAACAAATATTAAAATCAAAAGAATTAAGCCTATCCCATTCAATATCAGAAATCAAATCATCCGTTGCGACAAACTCTTTTTTAAGAAGTTCAACTACTTCTTGGTTAATGATTATCAACTTATAGCCAATACTTGTGAAGAACTCTACTAAATGAGAATATTGAACAAACTTTGATGCGTTCCCCCCGTCGTCTAGCTTTTTTTGTAAGTATTTCAAAATCCATATCTTCAAGAAGTGGTCCCCTGACCCTTGAACTGGATAGAAAATATTTGGGATTGCACTAGTTTCGTGGTTATAATAAAGCTTATTGTGAAGCCCAATAGATTTAAAGAATTCATGTATGGGAATCGAAACTTGCTTTTCTTTTTGGTTAAACCTAACTCGCATTATGTATTCAGAAACATCTGTATAACCAGACACCAAAAAAAGTTTAAACAATCTGAGGCCTTCTCTGATATTTGGAAAAGTGGAATAATTTAAAAAATCAATAATACTGGAGTTTGATTCATCAAACAAGGAGTTTTTGAGCCCAAAAAGAAACTCATAAACATTCTGGTTGTCCATTTCCACCGTGAAGCCTTGTTTAGAAATTCCAGATGTTTTTCCAGTTAGCTCAAGTTTGCTAAGGGTATAATTTATTCTTTTCTGAAGGACTTCCTGGTACCTTGGTGCTGTGATATGATACACATTGCTTTCGAATGCGTCAAAAGGAGGGGAGTTTCTCCATTTATAATAATAACCCTCTCTAAGGGATACAATAACTCCACAATGAGCGGCTCTATTTATTGAATTAGCAAACAAAAAAACCTTTTCCTGTATCTTTGAATCAAACTGGTCCGCATTATCAAAAATAAGTAGAAGTCTAATCCGTCGCTCCCTAATCAGGTACCGTGAAAGAGCTTCTAAATGTGCTAGTCTTTGGTTTGAATTATTTTCCAGGAACTCATTCAGTTTCCTTTTATATTCGGTTTCATTATCCTCCTTTAAATCTTCCCATACCCCCTCATCATTTCGCTTAATTTCCTTGTAATAGATTCGTTTTAGAACTTTTAGTGAGTGAAGTTTTAGTTCGGGATAATTATCATATAAAGAAGATAAGATGTCTTCTGCTATTCTATGAGTATCAACGTTTTTATCTTGGTTAAAGTATTTTCTAAAGTCTACATAAACATGAGGGTGATTTGCAATAGTGTTTTCATCCAAACTTTGTTTAAAGAGGTAATTAATAAAGGTAGTTTTCCCCGCTCCTTTTGAGCCTACAATCACGATTGGTTTTGGAGCGGAAACTTCTTTAGCAACTATAGGAACTTCATTTATTTCTTTCTCAATTTGTGCAATAAGAGAACTTGTGTTAGTGGCAGGTATTACTTCTGCTAAATTTGGAGCAATATCACCAAAAAGTCTTTCTATTTCATTCCTGTTCTTTTTTATCTCTTTGTTCTCAATAAAACATTCTCTAATAAAATCGGTATTGTCCTCTGTAGTTTCTCGGAAAATTTCACCAAAAACATAATCAATTAAAGGAGTAATTTTTGCGCTTAAGTTATTCCTAATAATTTCTTTCTCTCTATCAACTAAGGTCGAAACAATTTTAAAGGATGGATTATTCAAATCCTCTGTTAAAAATGTAAATCCTCCATTTTCAACTACACATTCACGTGAAATATTATTGTGAAATTCTATAAATCGGTTCTTAATATCTTCAAATCCATCAAAAATAAGGCACTGGTTATTTTTCCAACTAGTGCCATCTGTGTTTACAAACTTTCCTACTAAAAACTGCTTTCCATTTGTTATAATGCCATTTGAAATCCCACAATCTGTCATGTAGTCTCTTATTTGGGTTATCACTTCCTTATTTTCAGGAAGTAAAGAGTTAAATGACGTTCGTTTTCTTTTTACTGGAAGTGTAAAGTCAACAAACTGTTTTTTAGCTTCAACAATTAAATGGAAACCAGGGAGTGTAATTTTATAATCATAATAACCTGAATCTACATGCCCTTCTCTTTCAATATCTTGTTCTCTCCATCCTAAAACATTTATTAACAACCTATCAATTATTTTAGAACGGGTGTCACTTTCTGTTATATCTAATACCTTAAGAAGCTCATAGTCATTTAGGAAACTTTCAAACTCTTTTTTTGAATCGTCTATTGTCATAAAGTATTTTTCAAATTCCGATTAACCTTATTTAAAGTACAAAAAAATTCCCAATTAATTTTAACTCCTTAGCATATGCTTGGGAAGGTAATATGTTTCTCTGATTTGGGGAATTACCCCCAACGGTGGGATAAAAGACATATGTCCTATATCCACCTTGCATGGGACGTTCTAAAATAGTAAAAAATCTTTTTAAAGTATAAAATATAGTGCTTTTGTTGGATAATGCGCTCTTGGGAAGGGTGATGCTATCATCTTTTGCGCTTATGTTTGGCTATACGCAGCCGCGCCAGGGATGGTGGCTTTGTTTGAGCCCGAAGTGGCTTGGTGGGGATGTTGGCGAGTGCCATCCAGCCCGTACGGCGCCCAAATATTGATTCAGCCATTAAAATTATGCCCTAGCCCTGGCGGCTGTAGAAGCAACCAAGGGATAGGGCCATTTGCTTTTGTTTTAACCGATTTTAGTTGGGTCGATTATTTTCCTTTCTTGGCGGTAAGAAACTCATTCACCTCTAGCCAATACATAAAAGCATCGAACCAGCGGTTGCTTGTTCTGTCAGGGTTGCCTAGACCGAAACCATGTCCTCCGTTTTGGTATAAGTGAAACTCTACTGGTATGCCTGCCTTATACCAAGACTCGATGATGCCTGTCTGGCCATTAAATAGAAAATCGTCGGTAGCGATCACATTGAACATAGGAGGTGCAT
>CAYPCZ010000143.1:0-4000 GCA_964409345.1 uncultured Flavobacterium sp.
ATTCGAAAATCCGGTAGATAAAAAACCAATGATTTTTTTCGGAGATTAAAACCAAGAAAAACACAACTAATTTATAACAAGACATGAATAATACAGCACTATCATTAACGGAACGCTGGGAAGCTTTAAAAGTAGAAAGTCCTCATTTAAGAATAAGAAATGCTGCTCAAAAACTAGAGGTTAGCGAAGTAGAACTACTAGCTACCAAAACTGGAGAAAACGTGATTCGCTTACGTCCGGAGTTTGAAAATATTCTTTTAGAAGTAGAAACACTCGGAAAAGTAATGGGGCTCACCCGAAACGAAGAATGCGTACACGAACGTAAAGGAATTTATGCCAACGGAGATTTCAGCAATTCACACGCAGGGCTTTTTGTAAACGAAGATATCGATATGCGAATCTTTTTGTCGCTTTGGGCAAAAGCTTATGCCGTATCTGAAGAGTCTGAACACGGAACCCGCAAAAGTCTTCAGTTTTTCGGAAAAGACGGTGAAGCCATTCACAAAATTTATCTGACCAAAGACAGCGACGAAAAAGCATTTGAAGCTCTTATCGAAAAATATAAATCAGACAATCAATCTACCAGCGAGACCACCGAAAAAACCATTCTTAATCTTGACGAAAAACCAGACTCAGAAGTAGACATCGAAGCTTTTCACACCGCTTGGCAAGCACTAAAAGACACCCACGATTTTTTCGGGATGTTACACAAATTCGGCGTAAGCAGAACTCAAGCGATGCGTTTGGCTCCTTCGCCCTATTATGCTCAGAAAATTAGCAACGAAGCTACTGTAGATTTACTCGAAAAAGCAGTCGAAAGCAAAACTCCGATTATGGTTTTTGTAGGAAACAAAGGAAATATCCAAATCCATACCGGAAGAATCAGAAAAACGATGTGGCACAGAGAATGGTTTAATGTGATGGATCCGGATTTTAATCTGCATTTAGACACCTCTAAAATCGCTCAAACTTATCTCGTACGCAAACCTGCTGAAGGCGATATAGTGACTTCGGTAGAAGTTTATAACGAAATGGGAGATCTTATTGTTCAATTCTTCGGAAAACGAAAACCCGGAATTCCGGAACTTGCTGAATGGAGAGAGATTGTAGAATCGCTTTCGTAAAACATCTAAAAAAAGCTCTTAATCCTCACTTGTTTGATTGCTTGTGAGGATTTTTTGTTAGTGAATATTCTAAAAAAAACTAAATCCTGATTCTCAACTCCCAAATAAACTTTAACTTTGGCTTTTTGACCAAAAATGAATCTACCTTATTTCATAGCAAAACGGCTTACTTCCGAAAAGAAAAAACAAAACAGCATTTCAAGTCCGATACTGAGTATCGCTGTTATTGCTATTGCTTTGGGGATTATTATGATGATGGTTTCGGTAGCTACAGGAGTAGGTCTTCGAGAGAAAATACGCGAAAAAATAGCTGCTTTTAACGGTCATGTTATCATTTCTAACTACGATAATAACCAATCTGAAGTAAGCCTCACCCCTATTGATAAAAACCAAGAATTTTATCCTGATTTCACTTCGGTAAGTGGCATAGCACACATACAAGCAGTCATTACCAAAGCAGGAATAATCAGAACAGAAACTACCTTTGAAGGCATGATTCTTAAAGGAGTCGGGAAAGATTATCAATTCAAAAATTTAAAAGAATATTTGGTTGAAGGTCGCATACCCGATCTTACACAAGAAAAAGAAAACGCAGAAGTTCTAATTTCAGAATACTTAGCAAAGCGAATGGAGTTTAAACTCGGAGACAAATTCACTACTCACTTCTTGAAAGACAACCCCAACGAACGCCCAAATCTACGTCAATTTGAAATCGTCGGCATTTATAATTCCGGTTTTCAGGAATTTGATGCCAGCTTTGTTTTTGGAGATATTCGCCACCTACAACGGATGAATCGTTGGCACAAGAATCAAATCGGGCATTTTGAAGTATTTGTGAATAACTTCAGGCAAATCAACCAAATAGGCGATCAAATTCATAGTCAAACACCTCCAACATTAGACACCCAAACTATTGTTCAGAAATACAACCATATTTTTGAATGGCTGAAAATAACCGATTCAAATATTTATCTGATTATTGTTTTGATGTTAATCGTGGGAATTATCAATATTGCAGTGGCTCTACTGGTTCTAATTTTAGAGCGAACACAAATGATTGGCATTCTAAAAGCCCTCGGTGCCAATGACTGGACTATCAGAAAAATATTTTTATATAATGCTTTTTACCTGATTAGCAGAGGGATTTTTTGGGGTAATTTGATCGGGCTGGGTATATTATTGCTTCAAAAGTATTTCGGAATCGTAAAACTCGATCCCGAAAGCTACTATGTAAATACCGCTCCGGTTTATTTACATTGGGATTATATTGTGGCTTTAAACATCGGAACCGTAATCGTATGCTTAATAGTGCTTTTGATTCCTTCCTATATTATTACCAAAATCTCTCCGGTAAAAGCCATCAGGTTTGAGTAATAGTACGTTGCACGTATTATAATTATAGATTACCTTTGTGCCTTCTAAATGTACATCTTAAAGAATGGCACAACCAAAATCAGGGTTTTCGAAACTCAGCAAAGAAGAAAAAATTAGTTGGATTTTAACCCACTATTTTTCGAATGATATCCAAGCAGAAAAAACTTTAAAACAATATTGGAACGACAATCAGTCGTTGCAAAAACTACACGATGATTTTATAGAAAATACTTTATCAAACTTTTATCTTCCGTATGCGATAGCACCTAACTTTGTCATCAACGGAAAAAACTATACCGTTCCGATGGTTATCGAAGAGAGTTCGGTTGTAGCTGCTGCGGCTAAAGCTGCTAAATTCTGGTCAAAAAGAGGAGGGTTTATAACTACCGTTCTCGGAACCGAAAAAATAGGACAAGTACACTTTATATACAAAGGTGATATTGCCAAATTAAACGCATTTTTTGAAGAGTTAAAACCAAAAATTTATCAGAAGACCCAACACATCACAGCAAATATGCAAAAGCGAGGTGGTGGCATCACTTCTATCGAGCTCCGCAACAAAACTGCAGATTTAGCCCATTATTACCAGCTTCATGCGACTTTTGAAACCATAAATAGTATGGGAGCTAATTTCATCAATACTTGTTTAGAAGAATTCGCCAAAACCTTAAAGGAAGAAGCACAAGAATATGCTGATTTTTCTTCGGAAGAAAAAAACATCGAAGTAGTGATGAGCATCTTGTCTAATTACGTTCCGAATTGTGTGGTTAGAGCTGAAGTGTCTTGTAAGGTAGAAGAATTAAACGCTGACAAAAGTTATGCAGAAAAATTTGTTCAAGCCCTAAAAATCGCTCAAATAGAGCCTTTTAGAGCTGTTACACACAACAAAGGAATCATGAACGGAATTGATGCTGTAGTATTAGCAACCGGAAATGATTTTAGAGCAATCGAGGCCGGAGCTCATGCTTATGCTGCACGTAGCGGACAATACAGGAGCCTTTCTGACGCCGAAATCACAGACGGTGTTTTTAGATTTTGGCTAGATATTCCTTTGGCTTTAGGAACAGTAGGCGGACTTACTTCGCTACATCCGTTAGTTAAATTTTCGCTTCAACTGCTCGATAAACCAGGCGTTCCAGAACTGATGCAAATTGTAGCAGCTACCGGGCTGGCACAAAACTTCGGAGCACTTAATTCGCTTACCACGACAGGAATTCAAGAAGGGCACATGAAAATGCATATGATGAACATTCTTAATCAACTCGAGGTCAGTCAAGAGGAAAAAAAACTTACTCTCAAACGCTTTAAAGGAAGACCTATTTCGCACAGTGCTGTCGTGAATTTTATAGAAACACTGCGCAATCAAAAATAATCATCAAACAATTTGCAGAATTTAATTATAATCTATACATTTGCAAACTCTTAAAAAATTCATTTTTAATTAAATCATATTGTTATGTACGCAATCGTAGAGATAGCAGGGCAACAATTTAAAGTAAGCA
>CAYPCZ010000144.1:0-3943 GCA_964409345.1 uncultured Flavobacterium sp.
TATTATATTTATTTAACTATAATCATGTCCGACTTTTTAGGGGGCTAAAACAGTAGTTGTTTGGATTATTAATTATTATTGTATAGTTAAAAAAGAAGAATTTTTAAAATTCAATTTTAAGAAAGATAAAAAAGGAGGATATATTATAATATCTATAATGATTTATACTCTTTTAACAGTTATATTAGTAGGTAACATAAACAGACAAAAAATATTTAAAGAACGAGAAAATACTCAATCAAACGAGCTCAAAAAAGAATCATTAGAAGGGAAAATACGAAAATGGTTTGAAGATTAGAAATGGATAATTTATTAGATTATAAAAACTATATAACTACAGGTTATACCAAGATGAGCTGGATCTGAACGTAACGGCTATGGACTTCAGGCAGTATGATAATGCATTGGGGAGGTTTCATAATATGGACAGGCTTGCAGAACTTGCACCGGGTATAACCCCATATCGTTTTGCGTTTAATAACCCTAACTATTGGAGCGACCCAACAGGTTTGTTTGAGAATAGGAATGCTGCTTTAGCCTATATTGAAAGATATGATATTATAGGTGCGAATATTATAAATGCAGGAACCCATTGGGTTATTCAGTCTGGAGATTACTCCATATATCAAAGTGGAAATAGTATACTTGCTAATTATCTCACGGAAGACGGGTTTGGTAGTCTAAAAATTGATACAGCTGGTGGCGGTGGTTCAGGTTTTGGAGAAAACAATGCTGCTGTAGGTATAGGCAACGGAGGAGCCAATAGTTCTAATGTCAACAATACAATTAGCCAATTAACTGTTATGGGGCTATTTACAGGAGGCGGTCAAGCTTTAGCACAAGTTAAAGCAAACGACATATATAATTATGGTACACGTACCATGAGTGCAGAACAGATAACAGCTCAAAATAGAGCTACAATGACTAAGGTATCCAATGTTATGAGGTATGGAGGGTACGGTTTTGGAGCTTTAAATGCAGGCTCTATACATAGTCAATATGGTGGGAATTGGTCTAATCCTCAACATATAGGAGAACAAGTTTCTAATTTTATTTCCACAGCTGGAGGAAAATTCGCAATTCCTTGGACAATTGGTTGGGAAAGTGGAAGAGCAGTAACCAACACTTCTTGGTATCAAGAATGGAAACAGGAAACTTGGCTTCCATATAGACAAAATACTTTTGGATATTGATTTTTAAATATATAAAGATGGATAAGATTAATAGAATGATTACTACAAAAAAGGTGTATTTGACAAAACATGAAACATTTTGGCATTTCTCTAGTGTCCCTTTCTTACTAATTCCTGTTGTCTTAACTATTTGGGATATTCTAAAAGGACGTAGAGAAATTATAGTTTTTTTGGAATTTAATGGTGTTTATATCTTTATAATAGGGGCGATTTTTTTTTATTATTGGCAAAGAAAGAAGTTACGTTTTAAACAATTAAAAGTTTACATAGCACCTGATATTTTCACAGAATCTGCTCGTAAAACAGCAGAAGAATTAAAATGGACTGTAGATGAAATTAATGAAAATTATATGAGAGCTCATAGAAAGTTTAGCTTTAGTGATGCAAGTTGGAGTTGGGGAGAAATGATAACTATTATTAGAACTGATAACGAAATTTTAATAAATAGTATTTGTGACCCAAATGGACTTTTTGCTTCAGTTACCTCCTATGGTGCAAATAAAAAAAACGTTAACACATATATAAAAAACTTAAAGGAGTTAACTTTTCCTAACAACCATTGAAGACGGACTTAAGTTCTTTGCCACGGCAGAGGGTTATGTGAGCTACGATGTTCATGATGCAAAGTTCACATAAAAGTTCACATATATTTATAATTACACCGACCATTTGGGTAACATTAGGGTTAGTTATGCTTTTAACAATGCAGCTGGACAAGCTCAGATCATGGAAGAAAACCATTATTACCCTTTTGGTTTAAAGCATAAAAAATATGGCTCGGTCGATAAGGATTTTGTAGAAATAGACGATGAAACAGGGTATTTTGTGGGTATTGATGTTGTGCCTCCGCTAAGAAGAAAGCCTTATCAGTATAAATACAACCACCGGGAATTTCAAGATGAGCTTGATTTGAACGTAACAGCTATGGACTTCCGGCAGTATGATAATGCATTGGGGAGGTTTCATAATATGGACAGGCTTGCAGAACTTGCACCAGGTATATCGCCTTATCGTTTTGCATTTAATAATCCGAATTACTGGTCTGACCCTACCGGTCTTTTTGAAAACTGGTATGATGCTATAAATTATGCTTTAGATAATAATATTTCAGGGACTATTGGTTACTCAGGTGGAGATAATGGTCTCTATTACATAAACTCGGGCACGGGAATAACTGCTCAGTCTATGTATATGATTGACGAAAACCTGGTGATTGGAGGAACAATGATTGAAGGCATTACTATTGGTAATGGTAATGGTGGTGGCGGTTTTGGAGGTAACGGAGGATTTGATGGTGTAGGCGGTTCAGGTTTTGGAGGAAATGGAGGGTTTGATGGTGTAGGAAGCTCAATGGCTGGGTTTAATTTTGGTTTTGGAGGCGAGGGAATTAATGGTTATCTTCAAACAACAGGTTTAATGTATTCTTCAGTTGGAGCATATGGAGAACGAGCTTTTAAAAAAGGCAGTTATACCCAAACAAATGGTAATAAAGGTAATTTTCAAGATAGACCTTACAAAAAATTATCTCAAAATGCTAAATCTAATTATAACTTCTCAAAAGATTTAGGAAAACTATCTAAAGCTGGTACTATTGTATCAGCAGGAGCAATAGCTTACGATTTTCTTGATGATGGTAATATCAAAACATCTTCTGTAGTCAATGGAACTCTTCTTGCAATAAGTTTATTTTTCCCACCTACAGCAGGAATTGTTTTGGCATATACTGTTGCAGATTACTTTTTTGATTTTAGCGGTAAAATTGATAATCGATTTGGAGAGATAAACACAGGAATATATGATTAAAAGAATTCTAAATTATTATTATAAAATCAACTATTTTGCTCAAAAAACAGCAGGTTGGAAAGATTCAAAAAAAGGGTTTAAAAATTATTTGGTAGGTAATGGGTTGTTTATTAGCTCAGGACTCATTATTTCATTATTTTTACCTGTATTATCGCAATTATTCGTTCAATTTGCAATTGTTTTTTATGTTATATACGCGATAATTTACTACAAATATATTAGCCCGTATATTGAGATTAGACTTGATAGAAGCGTGAACTATGAATTATTTGATTCACTGTATGAAAAAACAAATATTATCCAAAGGATTTTATTTGTAGTTATATCAATGACACTCATCTTTTGTAGTATTTTAATAATGGTTTTTACTTTTTATATGTTTGTGAAAATATGGAAGATAATTGGGGTAATGTAAGGAAAATATTACCCCCCTGCTGGTGCAAGCCCACGCTTGTATCTATCAAAAAACAAAAATTCCAAGCAACGCTTGGGATTTTGCTTTTATAGCGTTGCTACATTTTTCTGAAAGAAGTCTTTAAACTTTTTAGTAGTAAGCATTTTGTCGATTAGCTTAAATATAGTTTGTTTATCTTCTTCGTCTAACTGTTGTATAAGTTGCATTTGCTCAACAGCGGTTTTATCTTCAATGGTTACTTCTTTAGGGTAGTTCCCCTCAAAGTTTATAATATTATCAATAGTCATATTAAAGAGTTGTGCCATTTTGTACAGTTCATCAACTGTTACACTTCTTAAACCTTTTTCTATTTTACTGTAAGCAGATTTATCAACCCCGATATGTTCCGCTACCTCAATTTGCTTTAGGTTCTTATCTTCTCTTATGCTCTTTATTTTGTTGTGTAAATCCATTGTTTAGTAAATAGTCATTCCTTAACAAAATCGTTTTTCTAATTGATTTTTAAAAATAGCGATAGAAAACAAGATGATTT
>CAYPCZ010000145.1:0-3898 GCA_964409345.1 uncultured Flavobacterium sp.
GTTGTTACCCAAGTCAGAACCAATGAGGTCGACGGGTATGAAGCGTTGCAACTTGGTTTCGATGACAAAAAAGAAAAGCATGCTACAAAAGCAGAAGTAGGTCACTTCAAAAAAGCTGGTGTTGATGCTAAGAGAAAGGTCATTGAGATTAAGGAGTTTGAAGAAGACTACAAATTAGGTGATGTAATCACTGTATCTCTTTTTCAGGAAGGAGATTATGTAGATGTGCAAGGTGTTTCTAAAGGAAAAGGTTTTCAAGGTGTAGTAAAAAGACATGGCTTCGGAGGGGTAGGACAGGCTACTCACGGTCAGCATAATCGTCTTAGGGCTCCAGGTTCTATTGGAGCGTCATCTTATCCTTCGAGAGTATTCAAAGGGATGCGTATGGCGGGTAGAACAGGTGGTAAAAACGTAACCGTTCAAAACCTTGTAGTTTTAAAAGTTGTTGAAGATAAGAATTTACTTGTAGTTAAAGGAGCTGTTCCGGGACACAATTTTTCTTATGTAATCATTCAGAAGTAATGGAAGTAAAAGTATTAAATATAAATGGTAAAGAAACCGGAAGAACAGTAAGTCTGTCTGATTCGGTTTTCGGTATAGAGCCAAACAATCATGCTGTTTACTTGGATGTAAAACAATATTTGGCAAACCAAAGACAAGGTACTCATAAATCGAAAGAGAGAAATGAGGTAACAGGAAGTACCCGTAAGATTAAAAAGCAGAAAGGTACTGGTACGGCTCGTGCAGGAAGCATTAAGAATCCTTTGTTTAAAGGAGGGGGAACAATTTTTGGTCCAAGACCAAGAAGTTATTCTTTCAAGCTAAACAAAAACTTAAAGCGTTTAGCGCGTAAGTCTGTTTTAAGTGTGAAGGCAAATCAAGGAGAAATAATCGTTTTAGAGAATTTTGATTTTGAAGCTCCAAATACTAAGAATTTTATCAATATCCTTACTGCGTTAGGGTTAGAAAATAAAAAGTCTTTGTTTGTGTTGGGTGAATCAAATAAAAATGTATATTTGTCGTCTCGCAATTTGAAAGCTTCTAATGTTGTAACTAACAATGAATTAAACACTTACGCTATTTTGAATGCGAATAGTTTGATTCTTTTAGAAGATTCTTTAGAGGTAATTGAAGAAAATTTAAGTAAATAGTAAGGTGATGAATGTAATAATTAAACCTATACTTACCGAAAAAGCAACCAAAGATTCAGAGTTGCAAAATCGTTTCGGATTTGTAGTAGACAAAAGAGCTAATAAGATTCAGATTAAGAATGCAGTAGAGCAGGCTTATGGAGTTTCTGTAGTGGCTGTTAATACCAATATAGTTGGAGTTAGCAGATCTACTAAGTTTACAAAAACTGGACTTATCACTGCAAAAAAAGCGTCTTATAAAAAAGCGTTTGTGCAAGTGAAAGAAGGAGAAACTATAGATTTGTATACTAATATCTAAAAAAGTTAAGACTAAAAATGTCAGTTAGAAAATTAAAACCTATTACCCCGGGTCAGCGTTTTAGAGTTGTGAATAGTTTTGACGCTATTACAACTGATAAGCCGGAGCGTAGCTTGCTAGCACCGAAAAAAAACTCAGGAGGTAGAAATAGTCAAGGAAAAATGACCATACGTAATGTAGGTGGTGGTCATAAACAAAGGTATCGTCTTGTTGATTTTAAAAGAGCTAAAGTTGGTGTTCCAGCTATAGTTAAATCAATCGAGTATGATCCAAACAGAACAGCCTTTATTGCTTTATTGGCTTATGTTGATGGAGCAAAATCATATGTTATCGCACAAAGCGGAATGAAGGTAGGGCAGACAGTGGTTTCAGGAGATGATGCGTTGCCAGAAGTAGGAAACACTATGACTCTTGCTAAGGTTCCTCTAGGGACTGTAATTTCTTGTATTGAGTTACGTCCTGGGCAGGGAGCTATTATTGCTCGCTCGGCTGGTACGTTTGCTCAGTTAGTGGCTCGTGATGGTAAATACGCTACTATCAAGATGCCTTCAGGAGAAGTTCGTTTGATATTGCTTACTTGTTCAGCCACCATAGGTGCTGTGTCAAATCATGATCATCAACTAATTGTTTCTGGTAAAGCAGGGCGTAGCAGATGGTTGGGTAGAAGACCAAGAACAAGACCAGTTGCGATGAACCCTGTTGATCACCCGATGGGAGGTGGAGAAGGAAGAGCTTCAGGAGGGCATCCTCGTTCGAGAAAAGGTCTGCCGGCTAAGGGTTACAGAACTCGCGCTAAGGCAAATCCGAGTAATAAGTATATTGTAGAACGTAGAAAGAAATAGATAAGTAGATATGGCACGTTCATTAAAAAAAGGACCTTTTGTTCATTATAAATTAGAGAAAAAAGTTCAGGAGAATATTGCAAGTGGTGGCAAAGCCGTGGTTAAAACATGGTCAAGAGCCTCTATGATTACTCCGGACTTCGTGGGTCAAACCATTGCAGTTCACAATGGTCGTCAGTTTGTTCCTGTTTATATTACAGAGAATATGGTAGGACATAAATTAGGAGAATTTTCTCCGACAAGATCTTTTAGAGGTCATGCCGGGGCTAAAAACAAAGGTAAAAAATAAGTAAGTTATGGGAGTTCGTAAAAAAGAAGCAGCAGAAGCCAGAAAAGAAGCGAATAAGCAAATTGCTTTTGCAAAGTTGAATAACTGCCCTACTTCGCCTAGAAAAATGCGTTTGGTGGCAGACTTGGTAAGAGGTCAGAAAGCAGAACATGCTTTGAATATTTTGAAATTTAGTCAAAAAGATGCATCAAGAAAGTTAGAAAAATTATTGCTTTCTGCAATTGCTAACTGGCAGGCTAAAAACGAAGATGCAAGCATTGAAGATGCTGGATTGTTCGTTAAGGAAATCAAAGTTGATGGAGGAACGATGTTAAAAAGACTTCGTCCTGCACCTCAAGGGAGAGCACACAGAATTAGAAAACGTTCTAACCACGTAACTATCGTGCTTGGAGCTATTAATAACACACAAAGCAATTAATAAACAGTATGGGACAAAAGACAAATCCAATAGGAAATCGACTTGGGATTATCAGAGGATGGGATTCTAACTGGTATGGTGGTAATGACTATGGTGATAAAATTGCCGAGGATTACAAAATCAGAAAGTATATCCATGCTCGTTTATCAAAAGCTAGTGTATCAAAAATAATCATCGAGAGAACTCTTAAACTTGTAACCGTTACTATCACTACGGCTCGTCCTGGTATCATCATTGGTAAAGGAGGTCAAGAGGTAGACAAGTTAAAAGAAGAACTTAAGAAGATTACTGACAAGGAAGTTCAAATTAACATCTTTGAAATTAAACGTCCAGAGCTTGATGCTTATTTAGTTGCAAATAGCGTTGCTCGTCAAATCGAAAGCAGAATTTCATATAGAAGAGCTATTAAAATGGCTATTGCGGCTGCAATGCGTATGAATGCTGAAGGAATTAAAATTATGATTTCAGGACGTTTGAACGGAGCTGAGATGGCACGTTCAGAACACTTTAAAGAAGGAAGAATTCCTTTATCTACTTTCAGAGCAGACATCGACTATGCTTTGGCTGAAGCTCACACTGCCTATGGTAGAATGGGTATCAAGGTATGGATTATGAAAGGTGAGGTTTACGGAAAACGCGATCTTTCTCCACTTGTGGGTATGGACAAAAAACAACAGTCCGGAAAATCACAAGGTCAAGGCAAGCCGGGAGGTAGGCCAAATGCTCGTAAGAGAAAGTAATAATTATTTAAAAACGGAAAAATGTTACAACCTAGAAAAGTAAAATACCGCAAGGTACAGAAAGGTAAAATGAAAGGCATTTCTCAAAGAGGACATGAACTTTCAAACGGAATGTTTGGTATTAAAGCATTAGATTCAGTTTTTATTACTTCTCGTCAAA
>CAYPCZ010000146.1:0-3893 GCA_964409345.1 uncultured Flavobacterium sp.
ACAAACAATAAGATGATACCAACAAACAATAAATACAACAAGCTACTCGAAAGCATTGGAACTTCCATTACTACAGGGAGAAACAAAGCGTTGTCTTTATTGAGTGAACAGCTCTTATTGACCTATTGGTCCATTGGTAAACATATTGTTGATTTTGAACAGGACGGAAAAAAACGCGCAGAATACGGAAAAGAACTATTAAACCAACTTTCAAAAGATTTAAGAATACGGTTTGGTAAAGGTTTTAGTAAAAGTAACCTTTATTTAATGCGTTTGTTTTATGTGAAGTACCCAAATTTCCAGACGTCCGGAAATTTCCAGACGTCTGGAAAATCTGAAATAAGCCAGACATCTGGCAAATTGAGTTGGAGTCATTATGCAGAATTATTAACTGTTTCCGATGATTTGGCAAGAAGTTTTTACGAAAAACAAGCCATTAAAGAGAATTGGAGTTTTAGGGAAATGAAACGTCAGATTAATTCTGCCTTATTTCAGCGACTAGCATTAAGCAAAGACAAAAAAGGTGTCTTGGCTTTGGCTGAAAAAGGACAAAAAATAGCTTCTCCAAAAGACATCATAAAAGACCCTTATATTTTTGAATTTCTTGAACTGCCAGAAGACAGCATTATCAAAGAACGAGGTCTTGAAAAGAAGCTAATCAATAATTTACAGCATTTTTTATTGGAATTAGGTAAGGGATTTACATTTGTGGCAAAGCAAAAGAAAATCACTATTGACAACGAACACAATTATATAGACCTTGTTTTCTATCACAGAATATTAAAATGTTTTGTACTTATTGACCTTAAAACAAGAAAAGTAAAACATCAGGATATCGGGCAGATGAATCTTTATCTCAACTATTATAAAGAGGAAGAAAACGAGCCTGATGACAACGAGCCGATAGGCATTATCATTGCAACCGATAAACACGAATTTACCGTAAAATATGCAACAGGAGGTTTGGCTAATAAGATTTTTGTTTCAAAATATCAGCTTTACTTACCTGACCAAAAAGTTTTGGAAGATAAAGTAAAAGAAATTGTCGAACATCAGTAAAATAAATCAAGGTTTAGGTTTTCACAAACTGAAACCTGAAACAAAAAAACTTGAAACCTGAAACCACAAAATGGAAAACATACAAAACATAAAACAACGCTTTGAAATCATCGGTAACGACACGAAGCTGAATCGTGCTCTCGAAAAAGCAATTCAGGTGGCACCGACTGATATTTCGGTTTTAGTAACGGGAGAAAGCGGAGTAGGGAAGGAGAGTATCCCGAAAATCATTCATTCGTTATCACACAGAAAACACGGGAAATACATTGCAGTAAACTGCGGAGCAATCCCTGAAGGAACGATAGACAGTGAACTTTTCGGACACGAAAAAGGAGCTTTTACAGGAGCTACCAACACTCGTGAAGGTTATTTTGAAGTAGCTGACGGAGGTACGATTTTTCTAGACGAAGTAGGAGAGTTGCCTTTAACTACCCAAGTGAGATTACTTCGTGTTTTGGAGAATGGGGAATTTATTAAGGTTGGTTCATCGAAAGTTCAGAAAACTAATGTACGAATTGTAGCTGCTACGAACGTAAAAATGGTTGAAGCTATCGAAAAAGGAAAATTCAGAGAGGATTTATATTATCGTTTGAGTACGGTTGAGATTATGCTTCCTCCACTTCGTGAAAGAAAGGATGACATTCATTTACTGTTTAGGAAGTTTGCTTCTGATTTTGCACATAAATACAAAATGCCTCCGATTCGCTTAGATGATAACGCGGTTCAGGTGTTAGAAAAATACCGTTGGAACGGAAATATTAGGCAACTCCGAAATGTAGCAGAACAGATTTCGGTTTTGGAAACCAATAGGAATATTTCGATTCAAACTTTACTTTCTTACTTGCCACAAGAAGGCAATAGTCTTCCAGCAGTTGTGGGAGGCAAAAAGTCCGAAAGTGATTTTTCGTCTGAAAGAGAGATTATGTATAAAATCCTTTTTGATATGAAAAGCGATTTGAACGATCTAAAAAAACTTACTTTAGAACTGATGCAAAATTCTGGAGCTAAAGTAGAACAAGACCATCAACACCTGATTAAGCGTATTTATGGTCAGCCAGAGACAGATACTCTGTTTGAGCAAACTCACCAAGCTATCCCTATGCAAGCTGATATTCAACAAGAATTTGAAGAGGATCAAGATGATTATCTTTTTGCCGAAACAGTCGAAGAAGAAGAAACCTTGAGTTTGGAAGCAAAAGAAATCGAACTTATCAAAAAATCGCTGGAACGCAACAAAGGAAAACGAAAAGCAGCGGCAGCAGAACTCGGGATTTCAGAGCGCACACTTTATAGAAAAATTAAACAGTTTGATTTGTAATAGAATAAATAAAATAAAGGCATACAGAACTAAATCAAAATAAATGGAAAAATTAAAATACACACTGATATTTATTGTCGTCTTGACTTTCTCGGGTTGCAAATATTATAATTTTACCGGAACAGGTCCTATAAATGCAGATAGTTTTCAAGTAAATTATTTTCAGAACGTAGCCGAACTTATCGAACCAGGAATTGAGCGTACCTTTACACTCGCCTTGCAAGATTTAATTCAGAATCAAACCAGCCTGACTCTAACTAATTCGGGGGGAGATTTGGTGTATGAAGGCGAAATTACAGGCTTTAGAATTGCTCCGATGACAGCTACTGCAGACCAAAGAGCAGCTCAAAACAGACTTACGGTAACAGTGAGGGTAAGGTTTATAAACAATAGAGACGACCAAGCGAGCTTCGAAAGATCTTTCAGTCATTATCATGATTATACAGGATCAGAGCAATTAGTAGGTTCGCAGCTCAATACAGCATTAGAAGAAATTTATGAACGTATTACTCAAGATATTTTTAGTGCTTCGTTAGCAAAGTGGTAGTTTACTCCTTTTACCAAATCTTAACTAAACGCTTTTTCATATCTTTGGGCTTTTAATCCCAAACAAAACAATGACCACAACAGATTTCATAAAACTACTTCAAAACCCCAATACCCTTACTGAAAAACAGACTGCGGAATTAGAAGTTATTTTGGTGGAGTTCCCGTATTTTCAGAGTGCGGTGGCTATTCGGTTGAAAGGATTGTATAGTCAGAACAGTTTTAGGTATAATCTGGAATTAAAAAAAGCAGCTGCCCAAACTACAGACAGAACAGTTTTGTTTGATTTTATCACTTCAGAATATTTCGGAGTCAAAGAAACAGATATTCACCAAATCGAAGTTTTTGATACCGAAGTTATATCAGCAAACTGGATTACACCTCATGATAAGTTAGAACAATCATTGATGACTTCGATAAAATCAGCCGAGGTAGAATTAGAGCTGATTGTAGAAGAAAAACCCGAAGAAAAACCTATTCAATCAGCTCCCGATTTAGAAATAGGTAAACCTTTAACCTTTTCTACTTCCGATAAGTTCTCGTTTGACCAATGGCTACAATTGACCAAAGCAAAGCCTGTTGTTAGAGAACAGGCAACAGAGCAAACAAAGATAAAAGTCCAGAAAAAGAAACAAACTGACCCCGATAGATTAAAAAAACTGGAACTGATTGATAAATTTATCCAAACCAACCCTAAAATAAATCCAGATAAAAACGTCTCTACTCATTCGCTTATAGAGCCAAAATCACAAGATAGCTCTACACTTATGACCGAAACTTTGGCAAAAGTTTATCTTGAACAAAAAAAATATCAAAAAGCAATTGATGCTTATGAAATATTAATTTTGAAATATCCGGAAAAAAGTGTTTTCTTTGCAGACCGAATACAAAACATCAAAAAATTACAACAAAATAATATATAGATAATGAGTTTTACAGTATTTTTAGTTTTAATAACTATCGTTTGTTT
>CAYPCZ010000147.1:0-3707 GCA_964409345.1 uncultured Flavobacterium sp.
TACGATTCATTTGAAGAAGCCATCTTTTTGGCTTCTTTTTTTATCGGACAACAATAAATAAAAATATATTATTTTTTCACTTCACCTAAAAAGCTCAGATGATAGGGCTTATTATTTCTTGAAATTATCCAATCCGGTTCTAAGCCATTGCAAATAATCAGCTTTATCGGTATATTCTTTGGGCGTGTTGAGCATTTCCAGCTCCGGCGACAGCACCAAATAATAAGGTTGTGAAGCAGTTTGGAAATTCACGGTCTGAAAGGTAGCCCACTTGTCTCCTATGGTTTTGATTCTCTTTACGTTTCCGTTGCCCCGATCAAAGTCAAATTGCTGTTCTTCGGGCAAATCTTTTCGATCATCTACATAAAGTGAAATCAAAACATAATTATCGTTAATGGTGTTATATACATCAAGTTCGCTCCATACATTTTCTTCCATCTTACGGCAGTTTACACAAGCCCATCCGGTAAAGTCAAGCAAAATCGGTTTGTTGTGTTCTTTGGCATAAGCTAGACCTTCGTCGAAATCTTTAAAGCAGTTTAGCCCAAGCGGACATTGGCTTTCTTGTGCATAATAACTATAAAACATTGGTGGCGGAAAACCGCTTAAAAGCTTCAGGTTTTTATATTCCGAATGATTGGTTAGCCCCGGAATCATATACAACACAAAAAGTGATGTAATCACAGCTAATGATTTTCTACCGAAACCTATTTTTTGGTTCGGGCTATCGTGCGGAAATTTAATCAGCCCAAACAGATAGAGTGCTAATCCGGCGAAAATTACTATCCATAAGCCAATAAATAATTCTCTTTTTATAAGTCCCCAACCCTGAACAAGGTCTGCATTCGACAAAAACTTAAGGGCCAAGGCAAGCTCTAAGAATCCTAAAACTACTTTTATGGTATTGAGCCACCCTCCTGATTTAGGAAGCGAATTGAGCCAACTCGGGAAAAGAGCAAAAAGAGCAAAGGGCAAAGCCAGTGCTACTCCGAATCCGGCCATTCCGGCAGTAAGCTGCATTGCTCCTCCGTCGGCAGTGAGCGAACCGGCCAAAAGCGAACCCAAAATAGGACCTGTACAAGAGAACGAAACAATAGCTAGGGTAAGCGCCATAAAGAAAATCCCGATGAGCCCACCAATATTCGAGGCGTTATCCATTTTGTTCCCCCATGAGCTCGGAAGCGTAATTTCGTAATATCCGAAAAACGAAAAAGCAAAAAACATAAAAATAATAAAAAAGAGGATATTCAACCACGTATTGGTTGAAATATTGTTGAGGATTTCAGGATCTAAACTATCCATCAAGTGGAAAGGAATACTCAGCAAAAGATAAATAATAACTATAAATGCTCCGTAAAGCACAGCATTAGAAATCCCTTTTTGTCTGGTGGTAGAACGTTTTGTAAAAAACGAGACAGTTAACGGAATCATTGGGAAAACACAAGGAGTAAGTAGTGCAATCAAACCTCCGACAAATCCTAAAATAAAGATATTAAAGTAGCTGGCACTTGAGCTTTCTGTGATTTGGGTAGTAAAATTATCTTTGCCTTGAACATCAATAAGCAATTGATTTTTTCTCTCGATACTCTCTTGGTCAATCTCGACAACCTCTTTTATAACCTCTCCTTCAAGAGTGATTTTGATGTTTTCGAACCCGGGAATACAGCTTTTATCATCACAGGTCTGGTAATCTATATCTACGTCTATATAATTGAGCTCGGAGTTAAGCACACGTATGGTTTGAGTAAACTTAGCTGTTCCTTCAAAAAGCCCCATTTCGGCTTGAAAAATAGGATCAAACTTTATTTCAGAACCAAACTCTTGAACATCTCCGATGACTTCATAATTTCCTTCCTCGTTATTATACAGAAACTCGGTCGGGAGTGCAGTCATATCGGGCAAAACTGTAGAATATAGCTTCCAGTTCTCTGCAATAACTGCATCATACGTAATTTGGTATTCTGTGTCAGACAGCTTTTGGATAGAAGCTGTGAAATTCACTTTATTTTCTTGAGAAAGCCCGAATATGCTTAAAAATAAAGCCAGTAGCAAAGTGATTTTTTTCATTTTAAATATTCAATTTTTATAATAGAAGTTGTGTTTTCTGTAACTTTAAATCGTTCGTCTAATCGCATCCCTACCACCCAAACCACCTCATTATCAGAGCAAAGAACCCAAGTATTCTCTTTTTCTAAAACAGAGAGTTTTTCGTCTTTAAAAAACTTACTGATTTTTTTCTTTTGGTTTTTCATTCCAAACGGGTAAAAATACTCACCTTCTTTGTATTTCCGTAATTTTAAAGGAAACTTTAACAGGCTTTTATCAACATAAATACAGCTCTGAGTGTTAATATCTGAGTGCTCTTTTACCGCTTTTAAACGCAAGCTTATCGGATGCGAAATTTCCTGCACCTCCTCTGAAATTAAAAATTGATTATCAGAATAAAGTTTAGTTTTTGCAGACAAAATAAGCTCGTTTCTATTTTTTAATAACCTATAATTTTGACTCTCTACATACTTTCCGCTCTGTGCATCTACGAGATTATAAATGTCGTTCCAAGCCGTAAATTCATAATCAGCAAGCCAGTTATACAGAATAAAATTTCGACTTCTAATCTCTTTTAACTTACTTATATTTAGATAACTACAATCATTAACATCAGCCTTTACTTCATGTAAAACAGTAACTATAGATTCATCTATAAAATCTTGACTTTCTTTCAGGTGCGATATGGTTTTCTTATAAGAACCCAAAAAATCAGCGTTTAACTCTTTGAGTAACGGGACAATATGATGCCTGACTTTATTCCTTAGATACTTATCAGACGCATTCGACAAATCTTCTCTCCAATCTATGTTGTTTTCTTGAGCGTACTGCTCAATTTGCTTACGCGAAAAATCTATTAACGGTCGTATAATGTTTTGATGATCCTGAATTCCGAGTAAACCTTCCAGACCGGTTCCTCGAGAAAGGTTAATCAGAAAAGTTTCCAGACTATCATCCAGATGATGTGCCGTTAGGATATAATCAAAATCGTTCTTGTTTTTTAACTCCAAAAACCACTCATAACGCAAGTTTCGAGCAGCAAGTTGTATAGATAACTTCTGATCTGTAGCTACCTTTTCGGTTTCAAAACTCTTGACAAAAAACTCAATGTTATTCCTTTGACAATACTCGGCTACAAAAAGTTCATCAGCGTCACTCTCTGCTGCTCTCAACTTAAAATTACAGTGAGCCACAGCAAAAGAAAGGTTGCTTTTTTGAAGCAAATGCAACAAAACCATACTGTCTATTCCGCCACTTATGGCTGCAAGAAGCTTTTGATTTGCTTTAAGATGGTATTTTCCTGATAGGTTCTTTTGAAAGTCTTGATACATCGGTAATAATAAAGGCACTAAATTAGTTATTTTTATCGAAAAATCACCTATTTTAAGTCATTGACAGTTAACAGGTTTAAAAGTTCGTAATCAAAAAAACAATTAAAAGATGTAAAATATTTGTAAATATGCGAAGTAACTCATACATTTGCATCCTCAAAAAACAACAAGTTCTTTTTGATTTTAGGAGAGGTGCCGGAGTGGTAACGGAGCAGATTGCTAATCTGTCGACTGGTAACGGTCGCCAGGGTTCGAATCCCTGTCTCTCCGCTTTTTTCGGGGTGTAGCGTAGTCCGGTCATCGCGCCTGGTTTGGGACCAGGAGGTCGCA
>CAYPCZ010000148.1:0-3704 GCA_964409345.1 uncultured Flavobacterium sp.
ATTCATTTTACTCATAATCCATTCATTTAATTTCTACAAATATAGTATTTTAATTCACACAAAAGCATTTTAAATAACTTTTGATGTAGTTTAGAATGATTCTAAATAAGGGTTAATTTCAAATTCGATAAACTCAAATCCTTTTTTTACCACTTGTTTTTTTACAATCAACTCATAAATATCTCTATCATTTATATCATATCGCTTCTGTAATATGTCTAGGAACGGTTTTAAGGGATTATCTATGTCTGATAGTACATTGCTAAACCCGAACGTAATTTGAACGCTGTACGGGGCTTTATTTAGCTTAATTGGTTTTAGCATTAGCAAAACCGCGCGTTCGTATCTCGAGTAAATCGGTGTTTTGAATCGTTTTCCTTGCCATGCTTCGTTGACTGATAGTGGTTTTACGTTAATTTTCATTTGGCTTTGTTAAATCCTTTTTATACACAGGTAGTTTCCCCGTTTTATCCAACATTTCAACGGCTTCTTTTACTCCATCAAAATTCTGAATAACTCTCAGATACGGTGCTTCTTTGTCGTGTTTAACGCCCTTTGACACATCGTAGCAAACAGTCCAAATGTCACGTGTGAACCAAAAGTAAGGGCGTTTTATTATGTAGATATTCATTTTCAGTTCATTAATATTATAGTTGCGCTTAGCGATGAGTTATGCCTAATATGGGATACGTTAGTGCTTCGATTGAAAGTTTGTGCTAAATATCCCATAATTAAATATTTTCTCCCACCCGATTAATACAAGTTTTGTAGTACGTTTCATTATTCTCAATCATTATATAATTTCGGTTAAGGTTCTTTGCTGCTAATCCAGTTGTCCCGCTACCTGCACAGTTATCCAATACTATTTCTCCTTCGTTGCTATAAGTTGCTATTAAATATTCCATTAAGGCTAATGGTTTTTGAGTTGGATGTAAAGCTACTTTTTGCTTGTCTGTTGCAAATTTCAACACACTTTTTGGATAACGTTCAGTGCTATCATAAGTAGTCAAACCGTGTTCACCGTAGTTAGTTGTTTTTTTACTACCACGTTTATGTTGTGCGGTGCTTACTTTTCTTTTGTGTCCAGTCGTTTTCTGGGGGTTGTATGTTGGTAGTTTTTTGTAAAAAACAAGTATGTCCTCGTGGCTTCTCAATGGCATCTTCTTAGCATTCAAATGCCCAGTAGGTGTAGTTTTCTGCCAAATCAAATTATACCTGTGTAGTTTCTCATTTGAAAGCATAAGCCTTGCGGAAAACTTGTCTTGCCCAAAAAGAATTATTGCACCATTGGTTTTGATTACTCTTTCATATTCTCCCCACAACACCTTCAGGTCAATCACGCTATCCCATTTGTTTTTAGTAACACCATAAGGTAGGTCACAAATAATCAAATCAATAGTCGCATCATCAATTAGTTTCATTACCTCAAGGCAATCTCCAAAATATGTTTTATTTATCTCCATTTTTACTCTCTAAAAAATTTATGTAATCAAGTAGTTCTAAGTAAGAGAAAAATAGTATAGCCTCACTTTCATTTTCAAATGTATTTGGCTCTACATATTCTCCTGTTTCTATCACGTTTTTAGGTTTTTCCATCGCTAAAAATATTTAATTATTACTGTTGTTCTTCGATTCAAACTTTGTGCTGTAAATCCGCCCATACTAAGGCATAACACGTGTTTGGCGAAATAGCCTGCCCACGCACAAATCCAACGCTCAACGGCTACTATCGCCAAGCACCTTAACGTTATGCCTCATTATTGAGACGTTCGCATAAATCATTTAGGTATTTAACATCTTCATCTTTCATGTTCCAAACTCCGTTGCCTGTGTATCCGTGCTTATATTCAACTACATCAAGCGTATCACTATGCAACCCTGGATAATCTTCATCATAGGATTCGTGCCATTTATCACGCACTGCTCCACATCCACCTCGAATATCGACAAAATAACGAGGCATAACACGAGATTGATTCAATTGCGAGTTCCACGCATCAACAATCTTCTGTGCTTCTAAATATTTTTTTTCTGTTATCATAATTTTTCGTTTTTAAGTTCGCAACTAAATCAATCTCGGAACCGTTAGCAAACATTGCTGGGTTACTCATTCTTAATACCGTTCTGTTTAATCAGTAAAAAGAAAAAGCCTACGCACTTATTCAGTATCGCAGAAAATTCCACATTCCCAACTCTTAATTTTACCGCCCTTATCAGTTGCTTTTAATTCGTCAAGAAATATTCGTTTTCCTTTTAATTTTACAAGTCTTACACCTAGTCTTCTGCTTTGTTCTGCTCGTTGTTCAAATATATCGGGGAATTTATCTCTAACTAAATTCCAATAAGTAGGGCTTTGAGATTTTACGCATCCGATACAATTTGCATTTGGAAATCCTAAACTGTAAATCTCAGGTAATTTTATTCCAGCATCTAGTAAAATCTCGAAGCAATCATCTTTAGTGAGTAATTCAGTTACCAATATTGGAATTATATTATCTCGTTCGGTTCTTTTGAATGTTTTTGCTCTTTTCCACTCATCTACAGTGAAGCCTAAAACGTGCCAGTCAATATTGTTATTTTTTTCAAATTGGTATCTCGCTTCTTTTTTTAAAAGCATCGTACATGGCGCTCCGTGTATTCCTGAAATATATTTTCGTTTTTCAAAAACATCTGTAATATCACAACTAGGAAAATCAGGATTAGTAGCGAATACAATTTCTTGACCTATCCATTTTTCAACATCTTTTAAAAATCGGATATTATCAGGATGTTCATTTGCAATTGGATTGTTTACAATAATGATATTATGAGTATTTCCGTATTGTTCTTTGATTTTTTTAGCAGCAACAGCAGAGGCAGCACCGCAACTAAAATGAACAGCAATAGTTTCCTTCCCTTCTTTTTCTTTTTGTTTCATAGTTCTAATTAAAATTCGTTTAAATATTTCCGCAACGGTTTGCAACAAGTAAGCATCCGTTTTAATGATGCTTACTTGCCTGCCGTTATAATTTCCTAATATCTGTTGAGTCGCCTTCTTCAATAATTCTTTTCCTGTGATATTCAGCATTGAATTCCCTGAATTCTTCCTCGTTTTTTACGTCCATTTTCTTGAAATCATCAGCATTAAAAACACCTAAATCCATCAAAGCCTTTACCGTGTCAGATGCTTGTGTTTCAATTTTTCCAGATGTTTTGATCTGGTGGTTAGTCATTGCTGCCATTTCACATCGTTCATCGAAATAAATTCGAAACCATTCGATAACCTTGGGTATCTGTATAGATTCATAAAATTGACCATACACGCCTGAAACTGCACGTTTACAAACTAACTGCAAGTCAGCTAAATTGATTTGCTTAAATTCATCGAGAAGCATTTGAGCGCACATTTCAATCTGAAAATCATTCATTTTGTTTTTCACACCAATCAATTCTTGAATTTGAATTAGCCAAACGCATAGATATTTTTCTGTAAAGTCATTACCGTAATCTCTGCATAATTTACCTAGTGTAGGTTCTCCACTATAAATACACTTCACAGGGTTGTTGTTCTCTTTATTCCTTATCAGTACCAACTTGACCTGTGAGTGTTTCAAAAATTCGTCTTTTGAAAGCATCACTTGCGCCCCCTGTGCCACCGTTTGAATTTCCTTCATTTTTTGTTTTTTTAGATTGTAAGTAAATTGTGCTGAATTTCTCCCTTAGTT
>CAYPCZ010000149.1:0-3678 GCA_964409345.1 uncultured Flavobacterium sp.
ACATTTCAAAATTAAAGGACTGCAGGGCGACTTTGCAGGATTATCAGGTGGTCCATCTGCCGAACAAATTGCAACTGATCCAGCTTTCAAAAGAACTCGTGAGAATATGAACGAATTTGGCGGAAGTGCAATTGCAGGTAAATCCCTAAGAACAAGTATTGCCGGTTTAATCCGTAATAATGGCGATAGCCAAGTTACTGGAAGGATAACCGCAATAATGAAAAAAATCAATCTGGAAGATGGTTCAGAAGCCAGAGGTCGAAGAGCAATTTTAGTAACGGTTGCACCTCAATACTTAGATGGATTTGAGTTTAACAAGTACACTGCCTTTAACGGTGCTTTCAATGCTCCTTATACAATCACCCCAACTGCTGCAAGGGATAGTTCAACTTTGGATATTCCTTCTTTTAATCCTTTGGATAGAATGTATATTCCTGCTGGAGCTACTCATTTCAAAATCATCAATGCTATTGCTGTTTTGTCTGACTTTGAATATAACAGTACTACTGGAGTTTATGAGCCAAAAGACGGTACTACAAACGGTTTGACAGATGTACAAGATTCAGGTTATCTCCCTGTAAATGCTGTAACTGGTGCGATTAGTGTTGTAAGTACCTTGCCTGGTTCTCCTACAATTTCTGCGGATGTGTCGGTTGTGAATGTGTTGGCGGTTGAATTTTATCAGGAAGTAAACTCAAACTACTATTTATTCGCTCAAGGTAATGCAATGAAAGTAGCCAAGATATTCTAATTCTTCATCAGTGAATTAGATGATTTCGGAAAATCGGGAAAGCCTGCTCAAATCGAGTGGGCTTTTTTTCGTTTGCACCTTTTTTCCTATAATGGTTAAATATGGTTTAAATAAGTGTACCTAAACCATAAGACAACCATAGGAAAGGTTTTTTACCTCCTTTTGATGTATCGGTAAAAAATAGCTCTTTTTGCATCATTGATAAGTAGCAAGGTTTCTTTGTATTTTTTCTCCTGCTGCTCTAAAATTTCTAATGCCTTTACTGACTTATTGAAGCCTTTTAAATCGGTTTTGGCTTGCTCTAATCCAGTATTTATAGCTTGTTTGCAATCGCCAATGGTAATGAATGGGATAACTGAACCTTTTAAAAAATATTCAAAGGATTTTGCCTTCCATAATCCGAAACAAAGCGAGTAAAAAAACTGCTTCTCCTCTTCGGTTTTGGCGGTTAAAACAAAGCAATTCGGGCAAGGCTCGGAAAGTGGTTTTCCGCTGTTGTTTCCTTTGCATAGGATGTAAAAATGTGGCTCATTTATTTGAGCTTTTGGGCTGTACGTTTTAAGTGAGAATTTTGCCATTTTGAGATGATTTTGTTTGCTTCCGAAATCCCCTCTGACAAAAAATTTTTTGACAAAGAAAAAAACGAAAAAAAAAGAAAGCCATCTCATCAGGTGGTGGAGATTGGACAAGCAAGTTTTTTTGAAAAAATACTACCCGATAGGGTGGAGATTTTTTTAAAAACCCGTAGGGCTTGAACTTGAAGGGCCAATTGTAGCCACCTACTTTTGCTTCCTTTTTTATTCTTTTTGTTAAAACATCTCTTTAAACTCTAATCTTAATTGATACTTCTTCTTTACAATTCCAATGGGGTAAACACTTCCAGAAAAAAATAAACTATACCTTATTTGTGCGGTGGCTTGTGTGTGGCAAGTGTGGTGACTGAACGGAATGTAACGATTGCTTTGGTATGGAATGGAGCAATACTGTATGCTTTTGCAGGGTTGCAAACTTTGCAAACTTTACATTTCTGCAAAGTTTATAGGGTTGGGGAAAGCATACGGATTGCGTAATGGAATAGTGCGTTGGGTATCGTGGAATGGAGAGAAGGCACTACTCTTGCTGGCAAATTAGGCTGTAGTGGGTGCTATGTAGAGAAACGGAATAGTACCTACTAAAAGCCGACACTAAACATCATAGTTTATTTTTTTTCTGACCGCTGAAAGGGTGGTGGGGAATTGTGGTTCTTAGGGTGGGTGCGGCTGGTTAAAACACGGCTACGATACCAAAAAATATTTGCGTTGGGTTATGCGTTGGGGAATATTTTTTTGGTAGCGTCTATGGTGCTGGCTATTTTACATAATGTTATTATAGGACAGACTGTGCGTTTGGGTGCTTGCACAAGCAGGGGAAGAGGCTGTACTATAATGCCACATTATGTAACTTAGCTTCCGACATTTTTAATACTGGCATAAGCGGAACGGTGGTGGTGGTTGGAGTGTAGCGGCTTTTTGTTTGGGCTGTGGAGGGTTGGCAACAGCTCTTTGCTTTTTTAGTTTTACCTATAAAAAAAATGCTTTAAACAAAAAAGCAATGTGCTGTATTGCGTTGGGAACAGACTATACAAAAAGTATGACAGTTTAAAAATGGCGGCAGTACCATAGTATGCACTGAAGCGTTGGCATTGTGCGGTGGGAGTGCATAAGCCGTGTTTTGTGCGGTGGCTGGGTGGGACTTAATAAATTCGTGGCTTTGCCACACCGCTTTTAAGATATAAATTTAGAAGCACCACTTTCATCTATTAGTTCCGCTACTACACCACTATCATCTGAACTTATTACTTTAACAATGTTATCGTTTTTGTATAAGTCATACCATAAATTATAGGTAGGAGAATTTTTAGCGGGCTGATCTGCAATCAAAAAGAATCTATTTTTTTCTAAGGAACGTTTGTACGTAGCAGATAAATGAGCAATTACACTAATGTAAGTGTTAAGACTTTTATGGAGTGTGACTTTTGATTGAATAAAAGGTAGTGATTTAGCACCAATTAAGACACCATTTAAACCTATACAATCAATTTCAAATGGATTAAAAAGAGTAGGAACAACTGTACTGCCAATAGATTCTTTAATGTGAACTTTGTCCTTTACCTTTTCAATTAAGTTAGTGTTTACTTTATTGTAAAAAGCTTTTTCGTATTTCTTGATTGAACCATCTTTTTTAGTTACTGGCTCTACTGAATTATCCACAAACAAACTGAATAATTTCAAAAATTTTAAATCGTCCACATTGTCTGCAATCATTATTGGATGAGTAAACTTCAGAAGACCGTTACTGTAGCTTGCTAGATATTGAAAGTAATCTGACGTTAAAAAGGTTGATGCTTCAAAAAGAGAATTTTTACTCGAATTAAGGATGTTGTTTTGCTCCTTAATCTTATTTGCTATTTCTCGTTCAACAAAATCTATTAAGGAACCATCAATGTTTATAACTGATTTGGCAAAAACCTTTTTTGCCTTTGAAATTTTTAAACGAATACCTTCGGGAGAAGACAAAATAATCCCTATTGTCAAGGAATCACCTGACATTTCATTTGGAACTATTTTTATTAAACTATAAAATGTCTTCATCACTACTTTGCTGTTGAAACTATGTATTTAAACTGTTCAAACACTTTTTTATTGCGTTCGGGATTAAAAAGAAAGGTATGCAAACAATCTGCTTCTTTACGTGTTAGACCATAATCTGTTGGTAAATTATTGCAAATTTGTTGAAAACTTTTTTCCGCTTCCCGTGTGCAAAGATAAAACTTTTCTTCGCTTATTGATACCCAATTATTACTTTTCTTAGCAAGACTAATAGCTGACAACCCTAAGGGGCTATATAATATTGAGTCATTGTCACTAAAAGAGACGTATTCTGGATTG
>CAYPCZ010000150.1:0-3639 GCA_964409345.1 uncultured Flavobacterium sp.
ATACGGGACCCTATTCCACTTTCTATATCATCCAGTGCCAGAAAAGCATTGTCCACCCCACTAATCTGAGACATGTCTTTATTTCTTCCCCCCACTTCAAAGGTATAAGTACCATCTACAAGAAAATCTCCTTTTGTGCTTAACTCCACAACATAACCGCTATTCCTTAACTGATTCAAGAAAAAGGTTTCTCTCAATGTACCTGTTTCTGGTCTGGATTGCAGCGCATGCACAAAAGCAGTATTTTCAATATAAATTTTATCCGGCTTTTGCAGGGCACTTATGCCTTTGGTAGGCTTATTCACCAGATTCAAAATATAGGCATCCTGTAAGTGTCTGAGGTAATGGTTGACAGTATCCCTTCCCAGTTGGAGCTTTTGCGCAATTTTTGATATATTGGGTTCAAACGGGGCTGATGCAGCAATAACCCCTAATAGCTTTTTGATTTTGACAATATTAGAGGCGCTATAATCCTGCACATACGCTAAATCAGTCTCTAAAACTGTATTGATCACCTGGATCAGCTTTTGGGTGGTAAAGGTAGTTTGTCCTGGCTTGGAAAAAGGGAAATAACCAGAGGTGATATAATCCTTGAAATGCGGAAGGATTTTTATACTGCTATTGATTTCCCTGCTTATAGCCCTGTGACGCTGCAGTATGTCGGATAAAGTAATTACCGGAAGGTCCATGATCCGATGAAGCGATAAATACTCCCTGAATGACAAGCCCGGCAGAGTTTGCGAAACAACCCTCCTGCTTAGATCAGACTCCCCCCTGTATAAATCCAAGGCAGAAGAGGAGGTAAATATTACTTTCAGCTTGGGAAATCCATCATAAATAAGCTTTAATTCACGAGACCAGTTGGCATATTTATGTACCTCATCTATCAAAAGCAAAGTTCCACCTAGGCGCTCCCAATCTCCTGCCAACTCAAAAAGGCTATTTTGATAAAAATAAGGGTGATCGGCTGTTACATATAACCCCGTTTCAGCATCCTCCCATTTATATTTCAAGTACTGTAACAGTAGAGTTGTTTTTCCCACTCCTCGCAAACCTTTTATCCCAACCATTTTTTCCTCCACAGGCAATTGATGATACAAATACCTGAACCAATGTGTTGGGATTTGATTCAAAAGGTTATCCTGAAATGAAAGAAGTTCCTGCAAAATAGCTATGACTTAGGTTCGGGTCAAAAATACAAGGTAATTGACTTGAATGCAAGTCAATTACCTTGCAATATTCAGAAGAGGTTATGAAGAACAATTTATTTTCATCTTTCTCCTAAAAGATGTTTGGAAGCAAAAATGTAGTTCCATGGCTCTGGAGATATGAGTAATATAGATCTACGCTTAAGCATCACAGGCTTTATAATTTATCGATGAAAGTACAGGGGGTATCTCATAAAGAAATACAAAAGATAAAACAATTTAATTGATTTCCTAACAAACCCGTTCGTATGAAAATAATAAGGATATGATTCAACTTTTCTTAACAATAAATATTTTTTTGATTTAGGAGATAAAGGTTTATTCGAGTAGAAAGCAAACAAGGTTTTAATTAATTGTGACTTATTATTAAACTCTGCCACTTTATCCGTATTCAATATTCTATTATTTGCATGAACCCCTCTGACCGCAACAATTTTGTCTATATCTCCACTTTCCAACTTTCCGTAATAAGCACAACGTAATATAAACTCGCTATCTTGAGCTATTCGTAAATTTTCATTAAACCAACCTGATTTTTTCAAAAATGCTGTTTTAAGAGTTAGACCGTTTAAGTGAATCCATCCCTTATTTGCAAATAGAAGTTCTTCAAAAAGGTCGGTTCCTTTCATCACTCTAAGCATAGTATTTACTCCATTTTCTTTGGGGTTTTCAGCTTTATTCAAGCGTAAAACATGTTGTTCTTGTGCATCTTCATCGTAAAATTCTGCTCCCACAGCTTCGTAAACGCCTTCAATGGATGAGTTATTTAGAAATATCTTCTCTGCCGTTTCAAATCTATAGGGTAAATAAAAATCATCGGCGTCTAAGAATGCCACATACTCATATTTTGCGTTCTTTAACCCCAAATTCCTGCTTGCTCCCGCTCCCCTATTTATAAAGTTGGGATGTTGTAAAAGGCGTATTGAAGGATATTGTTCCAATAAATCCCTGCATATGGATAAAGAGGAATCATATGAACCATCCTCTACAAGAATAATTTCATGAACTTGCTCTTGAGTCAAAGCAGATTCTACCGCTTTCTCTATGAAATTCGCAGCATTAAAAACAGGGATAATCACCGATATCTTTATCATAAAGCATTAATTATCTTTGTAGATAATACTAAAAGCTTTTAATTCCCCTCATTATAGCCCTATCATATTTTACATTCCTTTTAATAGCTTCCCAAACAAAACCTTTTAGTGCACACAACTCTGATATTCTCTCAATTTTACTTCTTGGAATTATTTGAGGGACGTTAGACAGCTTCACGAGAATATCTTTTATCCAAATTGGTGAAGTCAATTTACTATTTGCCATAAGGTATTTGTATGGCATCAAAATCGCTTGCGTCCGACCAAAACCAAAGCAAAGTTTTCTATAATATTTTAAAGTCAATCTGTCTGCTTCAATAAAATGTTTAAATTTTAACCCACTATTATAGAATAACTTAAACTTATTTAAAGAAAGAATATAACAAAGTTCCGTATCGCCACCAGAAAGCAATTCATTTCCCTTTCTATCGCTAGATAAAAAACCATTTAACAACTTTTTAGAGACATTCCAATTGGTCTTATTAATTATTAAACCTGCACCATATAAATATCCTCTGTTTAAACCCACATATCCAGACTCAGACATTTGTTCACCAATGGCATATCCCCAAACTCCATGCTTAAACCAATCTGGTTTGCCTCCCTCAAATACAGGCTCTCCATGCCCCCCAGCAGCACCAATCATAGGATCACTCTCCATAGTCTCAAATGCCAGCCTTACATAATCCTTCTGAAGCCAATTGTCATCATCACAGAACAAGCAATACTCATATGCAGCCACTTCAAAACCTTTATCTCGTGCATTGCTTAATCCTGGGTTTGGCTGATCTACTATGCGAAAAGGTAATAAGAGGTTGTAACTAGCCCATTCTTGCTCTACCACTTGTGCCGTATCATCTGTTGAAGCATTGTTGACCACAATTATTTCCCAGGGAATATGGGCAGGCACTTCCTGTAGCGCCAAATGCCGGAGTGTTTCAGGCAATCGCTTTGCACTATTATAACAACAGATGATTATAGATACGCCAGGCTTCATTTTTTAATTCCAATGGTTAATTCCCCTGAAAAATATAGTTTATAGTTATATTCTTGCAAAACTTCTGCAATTCGATGTCCTACTTCCAACATGTTATGAACTTCTATTGTAATAACTTTTGTCTTGTTTAAGAAAGATAAATCAGAAGACTCTGAAAAAATAGTCTCTTCAGCTCCTTCAATATCCATTTTAAGAAGATCTATAGAATCCCATTGTTTATCGGCCAATATATGATTAATTGAATAGACAGGAATATTCCCCCTTTCAGTTTCTGAGGGCTGTAACCTTCTTGACCACTCCAAACCGTCTCTAAATGTATTGTCTATATTGAGCCAACTGT
>CAYPCZ010000151.1:0-3636 GCA_964409345.1 uncultured Flavobacterium sp.
TTCAGAAGCTTTTCAAAGTTGTTATTATACCTCATTAGTATTAATTTTTTTTAAAACGCAAGATTAACAAGACAAAATATACTGTAATATTTCATTGTTTTAGTTTGATTTTCTCTTCACTTGCCACTAACGTTTAGTATAAAAGAAGTAGGGCTGTAAATAAGCGATTACTTTTCGGATGATCCACGAGCCAAATCTTTTGCATTTTGTTTTATATTTTTGTTCTAAAGCTAAATCAAAAGATTTGGCGATCTTGCAAATATGCCTGAAACATTGGGTTTAGCACCTACTTGCCCTATTTTTTTTATATAGTGTTGCCTGTAGTTTATTGTTCAATTAATTGTTCAACTTCTTCTATTATTGTAATATAACGGTCTTTTGAAAAAGTATGTTTATATATCCATATATCGTTTTTGTGAAGCACTTCGATGTTGTTTTTATTCCAATCTAAAACATAAATATGTTCTTCTATATTTTTTGCTGGGGCTTTTAATTCGAAAATTTCATATGTTTTCTTATTGGTATCCTTTTCTCTTCGAATCCCTTGATAAAAACCACTAGTCTCAGGGATAAAATATTTTTCAATAATGAAAATCGGAGTCGAATTCTTGAAATATATTTCGATTTTATTCCTTCCATCTAAATCATATTGTCTTTGTAAAACTATTTTAACTATTTTACTTCTTTTTGTATATAAGCTTATTGTTCCATTAAAGGAGGGACAATCATCAATGAGTTCATTGGGATAACAAATTTTATAGTATAATTTTTTTTCCGCATTTGTATTAAAATTCAATTGTTGTAAGTCATATCTCGTTAAATTATTGTCGATTTCAAACACTTCTTTTTCAATTGAATTTGTTGTTCTTTTTTGTTGTAGGACAGAACAACTTGTGAAAATTAAAATTATTATGATGGTCAGTTTTTTCATAATTACAGGTAACGTTTGGGCTATGAGCAGTGCGCCAAAAAATACAATCATTTTCGGGCTGCTACTAATTAGTAAATGTACAATTGCTTTCGGGTTTAGAACAAAACTAAGCATTGCTTATAGCCTCGTGTTGTGCAACGTTATTCTATTCACAATAAATGCATTCCTTTTTTCCTTTACAATATACTCCGCAAGATTTTGAAGTTACTATTCCTGAAGTATTCACAGAAACGAGGTATTGTGTGTTTTCAAAAAACTCTAAAACAATCAAACTTCCCGTGGAATTAGATTTCATTAAATAAAAGTCATAACCGTCTTTTGTCCTTCGGTAAGATCCGCCCCGTTCGTCACAATTATCAATTACGAATTCTTGGATTTGTGTTAGCAAAAGGGCTTCTTCCATCGTGTCGATTTTACCAAGAAAAAGTTTTAAATCTTCCGTATTTTTTATTTTTGAGACTTGTCCATTCTCTATCGCTATTATATAATAAGCGTAAGTGGCGTGATGGCCACGAACAATAAAACCTTCTTGATTATAGCTTAAATCAATCAGATCACGGTTTTCTGCCTTACCTTCTTCGTGTAAAATATCAACGTGTTCGTGGCCTCCATTGCTTGAGCGTAGCAAAGCCCAATATTCATATTTTTTATCAGGATTTATATTTCGACCGATATTTTCTATTACGTCAATTTTCCAATCGAAATCGATTTTCTTGAATTCCGTTTCGCTTTCACAACTATTAAAAGCAGCTATGAATATTACAATTCCAAGATATTTTAAAATTCTTCTCAATGCTTTTTTAATGTTGGACAACGTCTCGTATAAAAACTGTGCGAGCTGGGCGAACGTGATTGTCCGCAGGACCATCAGGCGTTGCAAGTGCGTACGAACTTTCGATTTGAGACAGGTCTTAGCATTGTTTTTATACCAGTGTTACCAAACGTTTTTATTCAAATCTCCAATATTCGCGAAATCATTGTCTTATATTCTTGAACGTTCTTGCCAAATTCTTTTTTATGATGGAGCCAAAGAAAAATTCCGATTGCTAATAATAATCCTCCGAGTATTATTACATATGAATTGCTGTTTAATTTTAAAAATATCCCAGCTAAGAAACCTAAGCCCAAAATAATTGTTCCAAACCATAATAATTTTAATAAAGGATGCGGAGTAAAAGAAATTTCTACATCAGTCTCATTTGCAGAATCTGTCTTAGATATTTTTCCATTCACAATAATTCTGTTTTGGGAACTATTCTCCAATGCAACTAAAATCCGTTTGTGGATTTTAAATTTCACAATATCTATTTTATTTGATTTCAAATTAAGAACAAATCGATCAGCGTGGCCAAGGGAAGATTCTAATTTTTCGGTAATTTCTTTTGGACTATTTTTTACTTGGATTTTCCATTTCTTCATTGTATCAGTTTAAATGTTTGGTAACATGGTTATAAACGAACCTCAACGGGATTTATGGCGTATATATTCCACTTGTGCGCCACCCCATCATTTCGTTTTGTCAAATGTAACCGTTTCGTACAAAGTATCCAAAGGACTTGTTAAAGTTTCGTTGTTTACTCTTAAAATTTGAGTGCAATACCTCTAAATTATTCCCTAACACGTCGCGCTGTTCCGATATTGCCTGTGGATTTGCCTACTTCTTTGAATTCAAAGGTGTATTCATTCTCAGAGGTAGATAAGATTTTGATGTGAATGCCCTTTTTTTCTGCTTGATTTTGCGGATTGATTTTCTGTAAAATATATTCGCAATTATTAATCCACCGGATGGAAGAGGTATCAATCTTACCGTCGTAATAATCAACTTCTATGGAATCGTTGCGAATGATGGTTGTCCGAAATATTTCAGTGCCTGAAACTGCTTCAAATTCAAATTTTCCAATCCGAAAATCTTCACAAACTCGATCTTTATTGTAACAACCTGTAAATAAAATTAAAAAAAGAGAAAAAATAAAAAGAGAACGCATTTTAAGCAATTTTGCGCAAATTTCGTGATTTTTATTGAAATACTACACATTTTGATACGCTTTGAAAGTGCCATCTGCATAAAAAATCACAATCCGCTCTATAGAAGTATCCACAATATTTGAATCAACTGTATTTTTTTGTGTTTTTGAAGATTGTGTCTGTATTGTTTTTTCCAGGGAACTTTCAGGTGAATCAATTTTAGGAGAAGATGGAGGAGGAGTGTCGTTGGAATCTTCTTCTCCCAAAATCAACCATGATAAAGAATATTCCGGAAATCGTTGATTCAACTTTACAATTAAATCCAAACTGGGTTTGTTCCTTCCGGAAAGTAAATGTGATAAAGTAGAACGATTGATACCTATTTCTTCAGCCAATAAAGCAGCGGATAACTCGTGCGTTTCCATCAATATTTTCAATCTGTTACTAAAATCATCTACGGTTATCATTGTAAATATCAAGTTGTGTTTACAAAAAACAAAGATAGTAAACTTTAAACCTTATGTGGTTTTAAATCTTAAAAAAGACACAGAAAGATTAAATCTTTAGTTTCATTTTATATATATAAAATACTGAAAATCAAATATAAATAGTTTGGTATATATGATTGTTAAAGTTTGAGTTACAAGAGTCAATTGACTTGATTACAATAGTAAATTATAATGACAAAACCTACCTGCAACGCTTGTTACATTTGTAAACTTCTTGCTGTTTACCTTTGT
>CAYPCZ010000152.1:0-3546 GCA_964409345.1 uncultured Flavobacterium sp.
TTCAGCAGATGCTGAAATTACCACTACCCTGTCGCCTTTAGCCTGATGCTCCTTGATAGCCTTAATGGCACCCGGCTTTACCAATAAAGGGAGTTTGTTTTCCGCAAACGCTTTGCATCTTAAAGAGAAATCTTCCACATTCTCATTCCTAAAAAAGTAACTAAGCACTATTTCTTTAGCTCTCCAATTAGGAATTACTTTAAAAGCATAGAGCACCAAAACCGGAGAAAGGAGCACTAATCCAAAATAAAATTTATAACTGCCCCTATAAAACTTTATAAATTCAAGTAGGGAATCCTTCTTAGTAATCGTACCGTCGAAGTCAAAAATTGCTAATCCTTTCAAAGAAAAACTATTACAGATGATTGATGTAAACCTATTAAAGGCTATGTAAATATATAATCATGTAGAACATAATGATCCACCCTAGTAGTGTTATTATCATAAATTTATCGGTATACAACACTTTTGTCGGTGATGCACTGTTATTTTCCACCAACGTAATTTGTAAGTAACGCATGATTCCTGCTAAAACGAATATACTGGTCCAATACACATAATGAGATTGGAATTTTTGAATTACTTCATCAGAAATGGTGTACATCAGATAAGCTACGCATATAATCGCAGAAAGCATGGTAAGACATGCATTTGTAAAATCCAAATTATAATGTTGGGAAGCTTTTCTCATGACTGTTCCTGAAGCATTAAATCTCAGGATATCATCCCTTCTTTTGGCCAAACCCAAAAACACTGCCAATAAGAACACCATAATTACAAGCCACTCTGAAACGGAAACTGCAACTATAATACCCCCTCCGATCACTCTTAATAGAAACCCAGACGCCACAATAAAAATATCTAATATTGATATATGTTTAAGCCCGAGTGAGTAGGCTATGTTCAAGACGAAATAGGTAAAAACAATTAGCAGAAACCATATGTTGAGAACCCAAGCAATTCCAAAACCGAAACACAACAGTAAAATCATTATAAAAACCCCCTTCTTCACTGAAACAGCTCCTGAAGCCAACGGTCTTTCTTGCTTTTCCGGATGCTTTCTGTCAGCTTCTATGTCATTATAGTCGTTCATTATATAAACTGCACTTGCAATGAAACTATAGGAAATGAAGCCTAATAAAAGCTTGAAGTAGTGTTCAGAGACAAACAACTCTCCTGCAAAGAACACGGGAATGAACAAAAAAAGGTTCTTTACCCAATGATTAATACGCAATAATTTTAGAAAAATCACTTTAAATAATTTAAATATGCAACTTAAATATAGTAAATATTATAAAAAAAATTATATTTGAGGAATGATAAGCAATAAAAAACAAATAAAAATACTTATAAAGCTCCTAATATTATCATTAGGTCTTTTTATGATTAGTAGTTTTTTATTCAAAAGTGCACTAAATGATCCTATAGCCTTATCAAAGGAAATCTTGTCACCAGCAGAATCGCTGTATGAATATAACATTTCTTCTAGAGAACCTTTCAAATACAGAATGTTATTTTCTACCTTAATAGATCTTACTTATTCTTTTGTTTCAGAACCTCAAAACAACCAAAAATTCTACTTTATATATGTATTTTGGAGTGGTTTTTTTTACATAAGTGCAGTATTGTCGTTTTATTTCCTTCTCTCCTCTTTAGGTTTTAACAGCCGTTATTCCATTATAGGAACGGTACTGTTTTTATTAAGTCCCGCAATAATCTTTGCATTTTCTTTGCCTGTTCATACCAGGGAAGATATGATGGCTTATACTATACTCAACATAGGCCTGATATGTATCATAAAAGATAAAAATATAGGGGTTCTAGTATGTTCTATTCTAGGTGTTCTATGCAGAGAGACCCTTCTTATACTTCCTCTTGTTTTCTTACTCTACGGTACAGCAAATATAGTATTTCGGTGGGGCACCTTCTTCTTGGGCTTACTTACTTTTTTCACTATTAGAATTGCTCTTGGAAGCGAGGGGTATGATATCATTGGCATGGGGTTGAGGTATAACTTAGATAATATTGAGGGGACTATTGGCTTTTTCTTTTTGGTGTTTAGTTTTATGTGGCCGGTTTTCTTTTATGATATCTATTACACAAATACCAAGGTAGACAAAACGCTTTCAAATAGCCCCATTTTTTTATTGAGAAGATCTTCATTGCTTGTATTCGTCTTGGTTTTTATTGCTACTATTATTGGGGGACGAGTAAATGAAATTCGATTGCTCTTTATACTTTCCCCTTGGGTTATCCCTACTTTATTATACTATTTAAAATATCGCTTAAGTTCATATATCAAGGGTATTATGACCAAGGAGTATAAGTTATATGCCACTTTAACAGGTGGAGCTTGTCTGCTTCTTTATATAATAGTGTATCGTAACATTAATCTAATTGAAGGTGGAGTGCATGATGTTCCTTATATTCAATGGGCTACAATCACATGCATATACTTATATGTATTTTTTCTTTCTATACCTTTATATATCTCTATGATAAAACATACACACATGTCTAATAAAATGTTATCAAAATAATTACTTTATTCCACTATGAAGGGTAATCTCTTAAAAAATAAAATAGGGACATTTTCGCCATTATCAGTATTAGAACTCATTATAATTATTGCCTTTGCAGTAATTCCATTGTTAGTTAATTTGCCATATAGGATCAACATCTTCTTAGCCTGGGAAGGAGCCTATAGGCTACATTTAGGACAGATCCCGTTCAAGGACTTTGGTTTACCGTTAGGATATGGATTTTGGCTAATACCAGCATTGTTTTTTAAGATTTTTGGGCCATATCTCATGACTTTGGTCAAAGCGCAGGTATTTATTAATATCGTTAGTGGAATCATATTCAGTTCTCTCTTAAAGGCACTTGGCGTTAGATCTTCTCATAAATTCATTGCGGTTCTCTTATTTGTAATCTCTTATTCTTTTATAAACTTCTGGCCTTGGTATAACCATATGGTTTTCTTTTACCAACTCCTGAGCATGTATTTTTTAATATTGGTCTTGTTTCGTCATAATAATGGATTTAAGTTTTATGCCCTTACTTTTTTAAGTGCCTTCTTCTTATTTTTATCACTGTTTACAAAACAAGACGGTGGTGCATTCGCATTCTGCATTACATTTTTTGTACTTGTTTACTACGGGATAATGCAGAAGAGCATAAAGATTCCTTTTGTTTACGGTGTTGCTGTCGGTATTGTGGCCATAATCATTATTGCTCCTCTTTTAAAGTATGACTTTGGGTACTGGTTCAACTATGGCCAAGATCCTCATACATCAAGATTGTTCTTAGCAGACATTTTACATGATATCTTTAGAGGATCAACTTGGATAAAATTCTACGTTTTGGTTATCGTCATACTTATGATGCTTCGAAATAAAAGTGTTATAGAATTTGTTAATGACAAACAAAAGTTTACTTTTTTTCTCATCACAATGGGCATCCTTGTACAAGCAATGTTAGTGCAAGTAACAAGCTATATTCCTCATAATGTCAATATATACTTTCACAGTTTCGCCATTGCTTTTA
>CAYPCZ010000153.1:0-3546 GCA_964409345.1 uncultured Flavobacterium sp.
GTAAATATTTTATCAAATTTCAAAAAATACTCTTGTTTATTAGGGGTCAAAACAAAAGTCGGATTGCAATAAAATATTCGTTTATGAAGTATCAACTGAAAAACAAACTTTATTAAACTTGAATAAGATAATCGAATTTGAAAGTAAAAGGTATGACATAATTATTGCTTGTTTATTCATATTTGGAGCGACAATTGGATTTACAATTCGCTATAACAAATACAAAAAACACATCAGCTAACAAGGTATTGCCAAAAGCGGGGCTGAAAGGCTAAATATGAGGTTCTCCCCTACTATTCCGCCAAAAACGAATTTTATTCGTTTTTTATTTTTAAATTTAACTTATAAAATTCGTTTTGGCTCGCCTCGGTGCAAAATCAAAACTTTTCGATTCGATTTCCCCGCCTTCGGCAATACCCAAAACGTTAGCCGTTATGCTATGACAACTACAAACAAACATATCGTTAAGACGCTTGGCTCGACAATCGACATTCAAGGACAACCTGAAACTATTTGGGACAACATAACTAATGTGAAAATCGAACAGTTTTCAGACCCGACTATTTTTAAAATTCTTGACATACCAAAACCATTACGAGCAGAAGTAATTTCAGAAGGACAAGGCGGGAAACGAATTGCCTATTTTGACAGCGGTAAAAGATTTATTCAAGAAATATTGATTTGGAAACCGTTGAAAGAATATTCATTTTCATTCAACCCAGAGAAGGGGTTTAAGGTTTGTTATTTTTTTGAACTTTCAGAAGGTGTTTTTCAAATTCCATCAGGTGCTTACTATTTAAAAACAGTTGGACAGACAACTACTTTGAAATTGACGACAACATATAGCATCGACAGACGATTAAATTTTTTATTCAGTATTCCAGCAAGACTTATTTTAAAGTCTTTTCAACGTTACTTGCTAAAATCAATTAAAAAGAACTCTGAATAAATGGACGCTATAAAATTAACTGAATCAATTATCATAGAAGCGAAACAAGAAGATGTTTTCGACTTTACACAAGACTATAATAAGCGATTAAAGTGGGACACTTTTTTGAAAAGAGCAGACTTAATTGAAGGTGCAATAACTGCTGACAAAGGTGTAAAAGCATATTGCGTTGCAAAAAATGGACTTGGAATGGTAACAGAATATTTAACTTTCAATAGACCAAAAGTAACAGCTATTAAAATGACAAAAGGACCTTTTGTGTTTAAGTCATTTTTAGGCTCTTGGACATTTAAAGAACTTTCGGAAGACAAAACAGAAGTAATTTTTTTATATTCTTTTTTGCTTAGGTTTCCTTTTAGTATTTTAACACAATTTATTAAACGAAACTTGCAGACAAACGTAAAACAGAGACTAATAGATTTAAAAAAAAACATTGAAAACAAAAGCACAAACGGCTAACATCGGTTTGGCAATATGGCGGCTGAAGTGCTTCTATGAAACATTTGTACAAGGTTCAACAGCAGTAATTCTATTGAACTTTTGTGCTAAAAATCCGCCACATCGCCAAGCCGAAAAACGTTAGCGGTCAGCATCGTACGACCCGAAAACGAACAGAAATGACAAACGATTTTGTAAATAGAAAAGGAAAGCTTGACGACTTGACAGAAATGCAAAACCTGTTTGTGAACACTATAACGGCAATTTGCAAAACTGACTATGATAGCAACCAAATTGCAGTATGGGCTTCGGGCATTGACAATAAACAGCGTTGGCACGACATTTTGACTAATCAATTTGTTATAGTAACTCAACACGCAGACAAAATTGTTGGTTTTGCGACACTTGACAACGGAAATTATATTGACCTTTTTTACGTTCACAAAGACCACCAACGACAAGGAATAGCACAGCGCCTACTTGACGACATCGAAGCCGAAGCAAGACGATTAAAACAAACGACTTTGACTTCTGACGTAAGTAAAACTGCAAGACCGTTTTTTGAAAAAAATGAGTTCAATGTTCTGAGAGAACAAAATATCCTACTAAAAAATGTAAGTTTAACAAACTACAAAATGACCAAACACTTTGATAACGCAAAAATGCCGAACCGCTAACACGGGTTTTGCGTCAGGCGGGCTGACGTGCAAACCTGGAGCTTTGTGCTTCTAATGAACTTTAGTAATAAATTGATAATTTGTGCTCCGAAACCCGCCCGAACGCAAAGCCCGAAACCGTTAGCGGTAATAATATGACGACACAACCTACACATAATATAACAACCGAAAGGGCGACTGACTTACTAAAAGACGGACTGCCTTTGACTGGCATTTATGTTGACGGAGAACTAAAAATTGAAACGTCTGACGCTTGGGACAAAGAAGTTGTATTTAAGAACTGCATCGTAGAATATTTCTCTGGTAGTGTTACGCAGTTTGAGAAACCTGTAAGACTGATAAACTGCCACTTCAAAAAATGTCAATTCGTTTTCACTTACTTTTTGGGTGGGCTGACAATAGACAATTGCACTTTTGACAACTACCTGGACTTTCAAGCTGGCGGACATAACAAGACAGGAAATCCAGTAATCATAACTAACAACGACTTCAAAGACTTTGTAAACTTCTTTGACTGTTGGTATGAAAACGAAGTAACAATTAGCAATAACAAATTTCAAAAGGGGACAAATCTATTGGGTAAACCACACAATATTTCTGTGACATTTGACATTGAAGCAATTATCAAAGACAATATTGGACAACTTGACTTAGACAACGAAGGAGAAAAAAGTGAGTAACGAAAGGACAAACATATCGACACGAAGAAGAATTACTACCGCTAACAGCACATTTGCAATAGGCGGGGTTCCGTGCTACGCGGACAGTTTTGTGGTTACACAAAGTTCAGTTCTCCGAATGAACATTTGTGCTGTAAAGCCCGCCCATCGCAAATCTGCAAAACGTTGCCTGTAATACGCTGAACTGAATTGCTGACTTAAAACTTCGGAACAAATTTGACGGTTGAACTTTATTAAGACTTGACAAAATGCCCACATCAACTTAAAGACTTCGATTTGACTTTTCTAGTTTTCTTTGACATTTAAACTTTTATCAACTACTCTACTCGATGGACATTTAGTCAACTCTATTAGGTTTGACAGTCGAACTCGAAACGAAACTTAAACCAGGAAAAATTCAATTCAACGTAAGACAGACAACGAACTGAAAAACATATTGAAATACATTTTGACAACAAAAAGACTAAACTATATTGCAAATGAAATTTAATTGACTAGACTGGACTATGAAAACACTAGATACGACAGAAATGTCTCGAACAGAACATTTTAAAAGACAAAATCCTTCAAGACTTTAGGCGGACTTTACAAATGGAATAACATAGACGAAGAAATAATGTACTACAGGCAACATCGGTTTGGCGTAATGCGGGCTGAAGGAAGTAATTAAACATTTTTTACTAATTTAGCTTTAAGTTCAAGGTTCAACTTTTGTGCATCTATTCCCGCACATACGCCAAGCCGAAAAACGTCAGGCTGTGAAAAAACCTCTTTTTTCTCCAGATAATCAACTTTCACAAAG
>CAYPCZ010000154.1:0-3542 GCA_964409345.1 uncultured Flavobacterium sp.
TAGTTGCGTTTATTTTTTTAATAATTATATCAAATATAACTATAAAAGTTAAAATTCAAAATTATTCTTAATTTTTTAAACGTATACTGCTTGTGTATGTATAAATCTTCCTCGCTTATGCGAGCGTCACGCTCGTGCCTTAATTCTTTATATTCATTTCGGATAAACACATCTAACCACCAACTACGGCAAAGCTTATAAAATATAAGCCATCAGGATTATGAAACTTGTAATTTCGACTCATAAAGCAAACTTATAAATTTATTCTTTTTGATTATCACTATACCACACGAAAGGATTACTTCGTCCGTTCGCTGCGCTCGGGTTCGTGCGGTCAATATAATTAAGTTAAGAGATTATACTATTTTCTTTAAGTACCTGACTTTAATAGTAATTTTTCTACGAATTTTGAAGTGTCTTAAAAGTTGGAGGCTTATATTTAAAATTAAGTTTTAGATTGCAATAAGGTAGTTTTTTCAGTTTTTTTTGAAAATGATAACTTAAAACTCAAATAATAATCATATTATTTGATACTGGTTATTTAAAAATGTAAGTTTGTCATTGCAAAAAGGGTTGCAATCAAACCCGTATCGCAATCAGTTACTCAAATAATGGCAGAACAATATAAATATTTAGATTCCTTTATTGACGAACAAAGAGCAAACGGAAAGTATAGCTTTACTACCGAAGGTTTACATAGTCAATTGGGAGTGTCTGAAAATGCTTTGAAGAAAACGTTACAACGTCTTAAAAACCAGGAATTGATAGTAATGGTTCGCAGGGGGTTTTATGTTATTGTTCCGCCCGAATACAGGGCAAAGGGCATTATTCCAACTAGTTTGTATGTAAACGACCTGATGAAGTTTTTAAATCGAGATTATTATGTTGGTCTGTTAAACGCAGCAGCTTATTACGGAGCTGCTCATCAGCAACCACAAAACTATTCAATCATTACAGAAGGAATTGCTTTAAGACCTATTAAAAATGATAAGGTAGGTATTCATTTTTATATTAAAAAAAACTGGAATAAAAAGGAAGTAATAAAGAAAAAAGTGGATACCGGATATATCAATATTTCTTCTCCTGAACTAACCGCACTGGATTTGGTTAGTTATTATAATGAAGTGGGAGGATTTAATCGAGTTGCTACTGTCATCGAAGAGTTGAGAGAGGCAATGCAACCAGAAAAATTATTGGAAGTTATGAAGCATTATGAAGAAATATCAGTAGTTCAGCGTTTGGGGTATTTATTGGAGTGTGTATTAGAAGAAAAAAAAATAAGCGATGTCTTGTATAATCATCTTGAAACTATTGGGCATTATCCAATTTTACTGCGACCACAAAAAGGGAAACCTACAAATATGATTACTGGGAACAAGTGGAAAGTTGTCCCGAACATAGAAATAGAAGCAGATATATGATACCACAATCCTATATAACAGCGTGGCGAAAGCAGGCTCCCTGGCAGGAAAACTATCAAGTAGAGCAGGATTTGATTATACAGCGAGCTTTGATTACTTTGTTTAGTGATGCATTTATCAAAGAGCGTTTGGCATTTCGTGGAGGAACAGCATTACATAAATTATTTTTAGCTCCTGCAGCAAGATATTCGGAAGATATTGATTTGGTACAGGTAAAAGCAGAACCATTCGGGGCAATTATAGACAGAATACGAGAACAGCTTTCATTTTTAGGGAAACCTCGTATCAAACAAAAAGAACATAACAATACCATTGTTTACAGTATTCTTTCGGAAGATGATGTACCCATAAAACTAAAAATTGAAATCAATACTAGAGAGCATTTTTCAGTATATGGTTTACAAGATATTCCTGTAGAGTTGAACTCCGAATGGGATAATGGAAAAGCATTTGTACCTACTTATAGATTAGACGAATTATTAGCAACCAAACTTCGAGCTTTATACCAACGCAAAAAAGGACGTGATTTATTCGATTTGTGGTATGCGTTGAATAAAGCAAATGTCAATGTCGATAAGGTCATTGAAGCATTCAGGTATTATATGAATGAGGAGGGAAATGAAGTAACGCAAAAGAAGTTTCTTGAAAATATGGAAAAGAAAGTTGAAGATGCTGATTTCACTGGTGATATGAACGGATTACTTAGAAGTGGAATTGCGTACGATATAAATGAGGCATACGAATTTGTAAAAACAAATCTTTTGGAAAAGATTTGAAGATATAGAGTTATAACTCATTAAGCTTTTAATTATGGATGAAAAAACAATAAGGCAAGAACTTGAAAGAGTTTTAAAAGAAGAACCAAATGACTATCGCCAGTTTAGAAGACACTATTTCTGCTGATAATCCCATCCGATTTATTGATGCTTTTGTAGATAAATTAGATACAAAGCATTAGTGTGTTCTCCCTGAGCCAAGCGAAGAGGATGAAAACCACTCAACCACTAAACAAAAAAAAGGAGGACACCAAATCCTCAAAATATCCTTCAAATTAGTTTACGACAGCTCCATAAGTGTTCGGCATGCAATCGGTTCCGTTCAACACAGGGTTCATTGTTGGCTTTGCAAGCCCAACGAACCCTTTGCTGTTGGGCGTAGTTTTTATATATTAAAAATCTCTTTTGCTTTTTTCCAATTTTTTCTAAGTATTGGTTTAGAGAATGTTGTTTCTCCGTTTGATAATTCACCTGAAAAATGGCAATATTTTTCAGGATAATCTTCATTTTTAAATCTCAACCAACTTTCAAATGCTTTTTCTGTCATCGGTTTACTTGGGTTAAATAGAATCTTCTCTCCAGATCTTATACAATATCCTAATTGAGAGTGTTTAAGCTCTGTCGTTAATTTGTTTTTTTCTGTTTTTAAAATATTTTTATTGTTATTTTGAGAATCATATTTATTTTTATTGGCAAAAAAATCCGAAAGCTTATCAATCTCTATTTTGGAGTCTTTGTATTTTTGTTTCAACCCTAACATAGCACTTTCATATTGAGGTGAGCGATGGAAAAGAAGTTCAGATTGATCAATTACTCGATTAAAGTAATTCCAAGCTTCAGAATCAAGAGAGTCGCTATTTAAGAAACCATTTGATTTTTTTGTTAAAACACCAAATTCAATATTGTTATCTTGTGAATAACTGTAAAGATTCATCGAAGTAAGAATTGCATTTTCTTCATTTGCAAAATATTTTGCGTGAAGCCGTTTTTCATATCGAATTTGAATATTGGGAAATTCTTTAAAGAAATTAAAATCTTCTTGTTTCATGCTCTTAGATATATCTTCCTCATTTTTACCAAATATGATTATAACCTCAATTTCGGGATTGTATTTTTTTGTTTTTAATGAAGAAATATATCTTTCGTGTAGCTTTATATAAGGAGAAATTAAAATTATTTCTGCATTCGCTTTTTCAAATATTTCTTCTAATTCAGAATTAAGTTTATTTCCAGTTATAAATTTTGCCATATTTTTTTAAGTTGGTGGTTCGTTCAAATTGGGTTACTGTTACGTTTCGAGGCTTGGCGATAGTGCGGGCTTGAATTGAGCGGAAGTTCAATTCAG
>CAYPCZ010000155.1:0-3451 GCA_964409345.1 uncultured Flavobacterium sp.
CAAATGTAAGCTTTTTATGCTTAATTTTTTGTCCCAGCAAAGTTAGTAACTCCAAACCTTATTTTTTGCTTTATATGATACAAGTATAGATTCAATTTCTTTTCTGGCGATATCACGGAAATTAGGTATTGGCTCCTTAAACAAAGGCTTGCCATTAACCCTCTCTGTTATTACAATTTCTATTGCATGTATTATACTATGTTTTTTGTGATTCGTGTCTCGTCGTGCATTTAAATTATTTATGTATTGAATATGATTATGAGTAGTAAACGCTACAGCTAGAGCGTCCACAGCATGATGACGGTGATCGTTACGCTTCGTCCACTCTTTTATAACCTCCACATTTTTTACTTTCTCTGCACCAATGTCATACCGTTCTTCAATATCAGTTAAACCTAATGCTCTGTATTTTGGCAAGTTTAATTCCTTCATTATATTTATCAATCCCCAATCTTGACGTAATCGATCTGTTATACTACCGGTTGTAGGCACGACAGTTCTGAATACTTCCAGAAGCATTTCTCTCGCTTTTTTCGCGATATATTGTGTGTTCCTTAAGTCTCGTTCAATAAAACCATCGGGAATATTTGAGTGAGCCATTAGGAGCTTATTCATTTTGGCTTTTGAAATAGATCCGTTTTTATGCCATAGTTCAACTCTACTTTCAAATGCGGTTTTATCTTGGTTAAAGTCTTGGGATATATAATCATATGCAGTACGATTTCTTTTCTGTAAATTTTCGTTGTGGTATGCAAGCGTTTTATTTGAATACGAATCGTCAAACAGCAGAGCCTGTGGAATTATATGTTCAATTTCAATATCTTTAGAGAATAATTTTTCTTTCGGTATATATAATTCAGTAAAAATTGTTTTATAACCTCTTGAATTCAACTCATCCCACAGTCTATACCTAACTACATCATTTTTCGTTGGGTTAGGAATACCAAATTCTTTAATTATGAGTTTTCTTATATCGTCATTACGTCTTGTACCCTCCGCAATGCTTTTATTCATCTTCTCACGCTCATCTGCAGTTTTCTTAAGTTCCCGGGCCAGCTCTATTCTTACTTCGTCAGGTTTTCCATATTCTTCTATAACTTGATTTACGAGGTTCACCATCTGATTTAGGATTTTCTCAACAACAGGATTTCGAAGACTGTTTTTTGGAAGTACAGCCAAATTATCTTTCAAAACTTTATTCTGCAAGTCCTTAACGGTTTCACTGTTAGAATGATTATATCCTGCTAATTCGCATGCACCAACTTCATCCATATTCTCACTGTTTTTAGCATATGGATGTCCTGCTTGCAAATAGGGAATAATTTTACGCATTGCTCTTGTTGAAAGATTGCCATAATCTTGAGGGAAAGAAACATTTGAAAGCAATGATGTATACTCAGGCTTAAACCCATATTTAGCATGAAGTGTCTTACGGAGCTTAGTATCATTATTCCCATACAATAACCTGTCTTCTTCAGAAGCTTTACCTCCATCTTCGGCTGAATACAATAAATGCCATAACTGATATGAAGGCTGCTTATCAAACTCTTTGCAGTTAGAATCAAAATACAATATTTCTTTATTTATTCCGATTTCCGGGAAGATTGCTTCTAACTCTTCAATCACTTCTTTTGCAGGTTTCTTAGCCCAATCAAAACCATAACCTTCAGTAGCTGCTATGTTTTGATAGACATTAAAGAGAGCCTTATTGGTTGTGTTGCCTTGAATCTTCTCAAAATTACATTTCCAATCAGATATCTTGACAATTACTAAATGCTTAGAAATAACTTTCAGTAAATCTTTAGGTGATAGATCGCCCCGAATATTAAGCTCCTCAAAAATTTCACCTCTCACATTATCGTCTAAGCTGCGCACCTCTATTATCTCATTTGATTTTTCATTTTCGAAGACAAGATTATTTAAGTTCTGCCAGATTTTAAACTCTTGAAAAACAGGCGAGGACCGAGGTGCAACTCTTTGACCTATAGTTCTGATTTTGGTTTTCCCAGTTATTTTATCAAAATATTCTTCTTCTTTACTTTCAAATTGACAGAAACTAATTAATCCTTTTTGAGATTTTAGTTTGCGTTGGTAAAATATCACCACATCTCTGATCTCTTCTTTTAATTGTATTGATAATATTTCAGGATAATATTTAGCTTGTGTTTCCCATATTTGCTCAAATTCATCTAAGTAATCCTGACGATAAAATATTTGATTTTTTAAAGATGTATGTGGATTCTTTTCTATTTGATTATAAAGATATTCACCCACAGTTATTTTATTAAAATAAAGCTTTTTACTCCTATCGGAAATGGCTCCAAGATAACCACTCGACTTTGTCAGCTCACCATTAATCTCTTGCAAAACAATTGTAAGTTTTTCCAGCTCTAATTTTTCAGTAAATGCTTGACTTCTCCATTTATACTTCTCTAATCTTTGCTCTTCTTTATTACCGGACATCCTAAATCCTTTCAAACCCCAAGGCTCTTCTAATATTTTATATGTCTGTCCTTTGTTCTTATCTTCTATTTCATGTAAAAGTTCATTAGTAAGATGAGACGGAAAATATTCTGCTTGCTTATCCCAAATCAGATTTAATTCTTTGCGTAAATCAGATCGGTAAAAGTCTGGTATGTATTTCTTTCCTTCTGCAAGTGTTTTTAAAACATATTGTCCCGGAGTGAGATTTTCATCATATAATATTTTTGCAACCGTCATACCATCAACTGCGATTCCTTCATCTTCACCTTTTGACTTTCTACTACTCTTATACCCTCTTTTTTTATTTATAGAAAGCAGTATTTTTGCAAAATCATGCAGACTTACTTTACTGTGTGCAGCTTTAGCCCTAACCATTAATGTCTGGTGGGTTGTATTTTTTCCTATCTCTGTTAAAGGGTAGTCACCAGAAATGAAACCATGATTTATTAGAATTTCAATAAGATTTTCACGTCTTTGTTTAAATCGTTGAAGATTCCTACGTGCACCTCTCTTTAAAGTTCTATCTGCGTTTGTAGATATAGGTTTGCCTTTCTCAAAGTTTGTTTGCTCATCAACTGTTAAAGGATTTACTCTTACACCCAATTTTATTATCTCGGATTTCTGACTGGAATCAGTTGATTCTTTTACAAATGCCCATCCAATCGAATTTGTTCCAAGATCTAGACCTAAAATAGTTCTGCTCATTATAATTTGTTTTTCTATATATTAAACGGTAAAAACAAAGATATCATAAATTAACTAAAAAGATAAACTTTATGTAATAATATTTCCTATATTTGCAATCGAAAGCAATTCACAATAAGGATTATTCCGTTGTGAAAACATTTAAAGCGGCCTTAGGGTCGCTTTTTTTTATTTTAATCATTCATTAAACTTAAGCGCTACATCTCCTTGATCTAGCAACACTAACACTTTTAAAACACCAACGACACACCAATCTTGACAA
>CAYPCZ010000156.1:0-3422 GCA_964409345.1 uncultured Flavobacterium sp.
GGCGTTTGGCTCAATGGCGGGTGAAGTGGTTAATTGAACATTCTACCTCGCATCAGCTTTTGTGGTGTATTGACAGTTTTGTGCTCCGAAATCCGCCACTGCGCCAAGCGCCAAAACGTTATCGGCAACCTTAAAGAACGACACGACATTGAGAAACTTAACAATAATATTATTCGGGCTTCTAACTTGTTTGACCACATCTGGACAGACAATTTCTGAACGACTAATTCTAACCGACACAAAGGACTCTCTTTACTTAAATTCAAGTAAAAAGGCTTTCGACAAGAACGGGAATTACTGTTTCGTAATAAAACAAAACGACAAGGAATATTTTGTTACACCCAATGACAAAATTGGAGGTTTTAAATTCATTGGTTCGACTTACGGAAACAGCGGGGAAATAAACTATACAAATTCATATTCTGACCCCAAAGACAAACCTTTCTATTACAAAAATGCAAAAGGAACTAAAGTTTATGGAACTGCCATAGGGAAATTAGAAAGCTATAAAACAAGCAATACAAAAGAGAATATTGCTATAACAACAACTCTTAAAGATTCGGTTTACAACTATATAAATGGCAAACTTGTTTCAAAAATCCACGTTGACAAAGCCGACAAATTTTATATCAGCAATGACGACTGGTGTGCTTTCAGTGAAAATGGAAATGTAATTTACTTCCTAAAACAAGATAATTCATATTTTCTTTATCTAAACGGTAAACAAATTGACAGTTCTAAGTTCAGGTATAATCAATTAGCAATAAATGACAACGGAACATACATTTTCGCTAAGGGTAAAAAACCTGAACAAAAAATTGGTAAGTACGACTATATGTTTTTTGTTCATTCAATGGATACAGTTCTTGGCTATGTGAGAACCGTCTGGGACTATGAGTTAAAAGAAAATGGTGCTTATTATTATAGCGGTGACGATAATGGCCCGTATTACATTGCTATTAATGATAAACTTCATAAAGACATAAAACCAGTTTCAAACATTACGCTTATCGACAGGAATAACTTTATCTACACATACGGAGAAGAAGGAAAAACGAAAATCAACGTCAGTAACAAAATATACACTTACGACTTTGAAGAAATATTCTACCCCACATTAGATAAAGAAGGAAACTTTGCGTTTTACGGGTTAAAAGATTATTACTTATTTAAATATGTTAATGGCAAAAAAGAAGATAAGCCAATTTCAAAATATGGTGTTCGCCCTACACCGCTATACATAAGTCCAAAAGGAGAATCAATTCATTACTTTAAGACTGATGATTCAATTTATATTTATCGAGATGATAAACTTATATTTAAACCGATTTCAAAAAAATCAAATTTCCTGGTTCTTCCGTATAAAGAAATATTACCAAACCATTTTGTAAGAGGTAAATCTGGAAATGGAAACTCACTATTTTACATTGAATTTGATTCAACAGGATATTTAGTATTTAACGGTGTTTTTTCAAAGCCAATGATTCCAGCCAAAGAGAGTTCCTACTCGGAAACAAAAACAATTGGTGAAATTGTAGCAGGAGAATTTAGCGATAACGGATTTTTTGCAATCCAAAAAATAGGCAGTTCAAAATACTTAATCAACGTAAACAATAAGATTTTTAAAGAACTTGAGAATGTTGATGTGCTTTTCAAAGACAATTGTTTCTTTAATGGCAAAGAATTGATTTTTTATGGAGTTAAAGGTTTGTCTTTTTATCAATTTAAGCTAACGATATGAAAAAGCTACTCATAGTAATATCAATTCTAATTTGCCATTCTGCATTTGCTCAAAAAATGCCATCAGATTATTTTGATGAGGCAAGTAAATGCTTTGAAGATGATAATTATGAAAAAGCACTTTCAGGGTATCAATATATAGTAGATAATTTCCCAAAAAACGAACTCTATCCAAAGTCCTATTATAACATTGGATACATTTATTACACTCAAAAGAAGTTTGATAAGGCAATACCCATTTTCAAAACAATTCTTGAAAGCAATTTTAATGAGAAAGAGAATTTAGGTGGTGGTATTATGGACGACCCTTACACGAATTACAGACACAGAGCAAGTGAAATTTTAAGTAACATTTATTACGACCAAAAAATGTATGATACAGCTTTACAATACTTCGCTCTATCTGACACTGCCTATCCATATTTACATTTTTGCGGAAATGAATACGCTTCAAATGATGTTCACACGGCATTGAGGTATTCAGACATTTATCAAAAGCTTAATCAACACGACAAAGCAATCGAATCATTGTTGCCAACTGTTTTTATAACTCTTGCGGACAACTCCAAAGTCATTGATGAACTAAAGAAGTTGCTTTCAGACAAAAAGAATTTAAAGAAAGAACTTGAAGAATCATTAAACAAAATCTATTCGAAGAAAACTGATAAAGCCGACTACACTTTCACAAGATATTATTTCACGTTTCTCAATACCGAAATAGCTGTACCAGACAGTTATGAAGACGACAAAAAGAAATTTGAAAAAGAAAAAGCTATTAAAGAAATAAGGCAGACAGACTTTTACAAAATGATTCAAAAACTATGACGACAGAAGGAAAGGCAGCCGATAACAAGCGTTTGGCAAAAAAGCGGGTTCAGTGGTTAAATGAAGCTTTGTGCTTCGTTTCAAGTTTTGTGCTAGCAGACAGTTTAGTGCTTCGAAATCCGCTTCTTCGCCAAGCGCCAAAACGTTATGCGGCAGCTTAAAAGACAACACAACAACAATGAAAATTTATCTAACAGACCAGAAAAATAAGTTCAAACAGCATCTTGACTTCTTAAAGTCCAAGAAAGTTATAGACTATGACAAATCTCGGCTGACAGAGAAAATTACCACCATTGATATTGACACGACCAAGAAAATTGACCAACTCAATCTTGACTTTCTGTTTGACTATCAAATTTTCCCCGACAACATTATGACCTTCAAAAATCAGTGGGCAGTCGAAAACAGAAAAATGAAAATTGGCGACACAATAGCTCAACAAGTTTACATTCCACCGTCAAGGACTTTCTCTCAGAAAATAATCTTTGGTGTAAGAATAAACGAAATCATAGAGCAAGCGGACAAGAAAGGTTTTAGTTACGAAACTCTCGAAGGACACGTTGAAAAAGGTGTTTCGACATTTACGGTTGAGCAACTTGACAATAAAATTGTTTTTAAGGTTCAAACCTATTCAACACCAGGAAACATTTTGACAAAAATACTCGGACCTATTTTTTCTGTTCCGTATCAGACTTTTTGCACCAAGACAGCTTTGAAAAACGTAAAAAGACAATTAGAAAATCAATGAAACTGACGACAGAAAAAGAAAGCCGACCGCAAAACAGCACCAACCCAAAAGTCCGGGTTTCGTGTTACAAAGAAAGTTTTTGGGTTAATGGAACATTATTTTTTAAAAT
>CAYPCZ010000157.1:0-3323 GCA_964409345.1 uncultured Flavobacterium sp.
GAATTAAGAAGAAAAGCAGGTAAATCAGCTTAAAAATAAAAAATTATGTCACTAACAAGAGTTGAGAGAAGACAGCGTATTAAGCTAAGAGTCAGAAAAACTGTTACAGGTACGGCAGAAATGCCAAGATTATCTGTATTCAGAAGTAATAAGGAAATCTATGCACAAATCATAGATGATACAAAAGGAGTTACTTTGGTAGCTGCTTCTTCAAGAGATAAAGAACTTACAAACGTAAAAGGCACTAGCAGTGAAATTGCTGAGCAAGTAGGTAAAGCAATTGCTGAAAAAGCAGTAAAAGCTGGTATCGAAAAAATTACTTTTGACAGAGGTGGATATTTATATCACGGACGTGTAAAATCATTAGCAGACGGAGCAAGAGCTGCTGGACTTAAATTCTAAATAAACTATGTATCAGAATTATAAAAACGTAGAACAAGTAAAACCAGGAGGTCTTGAACTTAAAGATCGTTTGGTAAGTGTGAATCGTGTTACTAAAGTTACAAAAGGTGGTAGAACATTCGGTTTTTCTGCTGTTGTAGTTGTAGGAGACGAGAACGGCGTAGTAGGTCATGGTTTAGGAAAGTCTAAAGATGTTTCTGAATCTATTGCTAAAGCAGTAGAGGATGCTAAAAAGAGTTTGGTTCGTATTCCTTTGCACAACAAAACAGTTCCTCACGAGCAATTAGGGAAGTTCTCAGGAGCTCGTGTTTATTTGATGCCCGCATCAGAAGGAACCGGAGTAATTGCTGGGGGTTCAGTACGTGCAGTACTAGAGTCTGTAGGGGTACACGATGTATTGTCTAAATCTCAAGGTTCTTCTAACCCTCATAACGTAGTTAAAGCTACTTTTGATGCTTTATTGCAAATGAGAAGTGCCGTTACGGTTGCTAAACAAAGAGGAATTTCTTTAGAGAGAGTATTTAAAAGTTAATTCAAGGAGAAAATGACAAAGATTAGAGTAAAACAAACAAGAAGTCAAATCAATAGCCCGCAAACTCAAAAAAGAGTTTTAGAGTCATTAGGACTTCACAAGTTAGGCCAGGTGGTAGAGCACGATTCTAACCCTGTTATCCTTGGAATGATAAACAAAGTTAAACACTTGGTTTCTGTAGAAGAAGCTAAATAATAACAAGATCAGTTATGAATTTAAGTAACTTACAACCTGCAAAAGGTTCGGTAAACCAAAACAAAAGAGTTGGTAGAGGAGAAGGCTCTGGTAGAGGAGGAACTTCTACAAGAGGACACAAAGGTGCTCAATCTCGCTCAGGATACTCTAAAAAAGCAGGATTTGAAGGAGGACAGATGCCACTTCAAAGACGCGTACCTAAGTTTGGTTTTAAAAATGTTAATAGAGTAGAATATCAAGGAGTAAATTTAGACACCCTACAAAGCATGGTTGATAACGGTCTAGTTTCTGACACAGTAGACTTTGCTACTTTGATAGAAAATAGATTAGCAACCAAAAATGAGATGGTAAAAATCTTAGGTAGAGGTGAATTAAAGGCGAAGTTAAAAGTATCTGCTCACAAATTTACTGCAACTGCAAAAGCGGCTATCCAAGCTGCCGGAGGAGAAGTAGTAGAATTATAATATTTGTTCTTGAAAGATGAAAAAATTTATTGAAACAGTCGTTAATATCTGGAAAATCGAGGAACTTAGAAATAAAATCCTCTTAACCTTAGGGTTACTATTAGTGTATCGTTTTGGAGCTCATGTTCCGCTTCCGGGTATCGATATTAATAAATTATCGGGTCTTCAAGATCAAACAGAAGGAGGAATCGGGTGGCTAATCAATGTATTTACAGGAGGAGCGTTTTCGCAAGCTTCTGTATTTGCATTAGGAATTATGCCCTATATTTCTGCTTCGATTGTAGTGCAACTCATGGGAATTGCTGTTCCGTATTTGCAAAAATTACAAAAAGACGGAGAAAGCGGAAGAAAGAAAATGAATCAAATTACCCGTTGGTTAACCATAGGTATTACTTTGATTCAAGGGCCAGGATACATCTATAACTTGTCAAGGCAAGTACCTGATGCATTCTTAATCTCACCCTCTTCATTTACCTTCATATTCTCTTCAGTGATGATTCTATCAACAGGTACTATATTTGCTATGTGGTTGGGTGAGAAAATTACTGATAAAGGAATCGGAAACGGTATTTCGCTTTTGATTATGGTAGGAATTATAGCTACTATGCCTCAAGCCTTTATCCAAGAAGTTGCATACAGAACTACGGGTACAAACGGAGGAATTATGTTGATTATTATTGAAGTAATCATATGGCTTCTGGTTATTTTGGCTTGTGTTTATCTGGTTATGGCCGTCAGAAAAGTTCCTGTTCAGTATGCACGTCGTACAGCAGGAGGAACTTTTGAAGAAGGAAATAGACAGTGGATTCCACTTAAAGTGAATGCCTCTGGAGTAATGCCAATTATCTTTGCTCAGGCAATTATGTTTGTGCCGGCTGCTTTAGCAGGCTTGTCAACCTCAGATATGGCACAAGGATTAAGTACAACCTTTGGAGATATATTCGGGTTTTGGTATAACTTCGTGTTCGGATTACTCATTATGTTGTTCACTTTCTTCTATACAGCAATCACGGTCCCGACCAACAAAATGGCAGATGATCTTAAACGTAGCGGAGGATTTATACCGGGTATAAAGCCTGGTACTGAAACGGCAGACTATTTAGATAAAATTATGTCGTTGATTACCTTCCCTGGATCTTTGTTTTTAGTGTTTGTAGCTGTATTGCCAGCTATTGTAGCGTCAATTATGGATATTCAACAAGGTTGGGCAATGTTTTACGGAGGAACTTCACTTTTGATTATGGTTGGAGTGGCAATTGATACCATTCAGCAAGTGAACTCATATTTGCTTAACAAGCAGTATGATGGCTTAATGAAAACTGGAAAAAACAGAAAATCAGTATTATAAAATATGGCAAAGCAATCAGCAATTGAGCAGGATGGAACAATTATCGAAGCATTGTCTAATGCAATGTTTAGAGTTGAATTAGAAAACGGACACGTTGTAATTGCTCATATTTCCGGAAAAATGCGTATGCATTACATTAAATTGTTACCCGGAGACAAAGTGAAATTAGAGATGAGTCCTTATGACTTGTCAAAGGCAAGAATTACTTATAGATATTAAAAGCTTATAAAATGAAAGTAAGAGCATCAGTAAAGAAAAGAAGTGCCGAATGTGTTATCGTACGCAGAAAAGGACGCTTATACGTTATTAACAAAAAAAATCCTAGATTTAAACAAAGACAAGGATAATTATGGCAAGAATAGCAGGGGTAGATATACCTAAA
>CAYPCZ010000158.1:0-3288 GCA_964409345.1 uncultured Flavobacterium sp.
AAATCAGAATGGCCAATATGTGGGCAGATCTTTGCATTTGAGCTTGCCGCTAACGGTTTCGGGCTGTGCGTTCGGGCGGGTTTCGGAGCTCAAAGCTGTCAATCAGCACTGAACTTGAATAGAAGCACAAAGCTCTAAGTTTGTACGTCACCCCGCCTGACGCAAAACCCGTGTTAGCAGCCGTATTTCTTTGTCTGTTAGCTTCCAATTTTTCCATAGCGTTGATAGTCTGAAAAATAAAGAACAATTCTCTTTCCGTCTTTTATGTATGGATAGAATAATTCATATCGTCCGTCACTTGCACTAAATCTAACTTCGTCAAGGTTCTTAAAAAATACCTTGTCTAAATATTCACGTTCTACCTTTGTTGTCTTTAAAATAAAGTCTTTTTTAATGGGTTGTATAGTGTCATTTATTTTTCCGTAGTAGTCTCTAAACCCTAAAAAAACTTGTGATTTGTCAATACTGTCAGTTACAATTACTGAAACATATGGAAAATGTTTGTCGGTCTTAGAGTATAAATCAAGTATGTCGTCTGTTTCAATTATCCAACTTTCATTAAATGTATAATTAAGCAGTTTGTCTGATTTTTCTTTGTTGCTTTCAATAATTCCTTTGGCAGAAGAAATCAGCATTTTTTCTTTCTTTTTAGAAGTCAAATAGTCTCCACCAAAAAGAAGTCCAAAGACTAACGGAAAGCTTAATGCAAAAAGAAGTCCGAGCTTTTTACTTGTCCGTTTTGAAACATTCAAGTCGTCTTGATTATGTTTTTCTGCAATTCTTGTCAAGTTGAACATAACATTAATAATTAACGAGCCGAACATTAAAGCCAAAATTCCAACAACACTTAAATAAAATGTTTCAGTTATGTTTTCTCTAAAAACTTTCAGTCCGAAAACCGTTATTGAAATAAAAACGAATACCCAATAAACCAAAAGGATTATTGAAATTATTCCGATTATGTTGCTCAGTCTTACTAATGATTTATTGTTCATTTGTCTTGTTTTTTATTTGTTGTCTCGGTCGTCCAATATGGCTGCTAACGTTTTGCAGCTTGGCGAAGTGGGGGACTTAGAAGCACTGAACTGTCAATATGCACTAACGCAAAATAGAAGCACGAACTTTCAATTTTGCTCGTCACCCCCCATTGCGCCAAACGCATGTTGGCGGCTGTTGTTCTTCTTATTATTGCTTTGTCAGTCATTATACGGGTCCATTATTCCACTTGGATAGTATTCTTGTTTGTTCCAAAACTGTCCCGGGTTTATATAACCCTCTATTTCATTGCTGTAAATTATGTCGCCTTTTTCTTGGTTTTTACTTTTCTTGTAAAGAAGTTCCGCACGGAATTTTGTCTTAAACTCTCCTTGATAAACAGGTGTCGCAAACTCCCAAAGTTCGTTCGGTGCAAGAAATAAAGAGTGATAGCTGTTGCCACACCAACTACTTGGTAAATACTCAATGTCTTTCCATTCTCCGTTTTTGTCTTGTGCCTGAATTTTCAAGTAAAGTCTGCTGTCTTGAGCGTCAAAATACAGTGTGTCGCCCGATGTATTGGCTACAAACAATTTGATTGCATCATATTTTTCTGCCCACTTTGTTTTTTGCTTTGTGTCAATGATAACTTGAAGTTTATTTGGCGAAAAAGCAACATCAGAGCTAATTTGCTTTGAACTATTATCGGAACTTCCCCAACCACCAAAACCTGCAAGTTCTTTTTTAAATTTTGACGAAGCGTAATAATAACCTCTGTTCATATAGTCTATGTTCAGTTGTTTTTTGTATGCTTTATTTTGTCCTTTCCATATTTGCTTTCCCTTTGCATTTATGTAGCCAATTTTTTCATCTTGCATAACATAAATAAGGTCGTTATTAAACCCGTTCATATCAATGTCGTGAAATTGAGGTTTCACAATTGTATTATTTAAAGTATTCCAAAATCCGTAGCGATAGGAATACTTGTCGCTTTCAACGCTTATATCTTCCTCTAAAAAGATTATGTTTCCTCGTCTTATCACATGATCATACTCCACATTTTTAAAGTCGGTTGGTTCAACTACAAATTTTCCTGTCGTGTCTATTGCTCCCCAACCTTTTTCAGTTTTGACAAATGCTATTCCATTTTGAAATAAAAACTCTGGTTGCCCTCTGTATGTTTCGTAGAGAATTTTGTCAAATGGTTGAGATATTACAGTTTGACCTTTCCTGTCTATTAAAAACCATTTTTCGTCAGTATTTTTTGCAAAGGCTCTATTGAATGAGAAAGGAGTAAGTTCGTCCCAATCAGTGTTTGAGAGTATTATTTCTCCATTTGAATTGATTGCTCCTTTGTAATCATAACGATTTTTTGAAGACCAAACTCTAACCGTATCAGGGTTAACAGAGTAAATACTGACAATTGCAATATCTTGATAGAAATTGTCATTACTGTAATCAAAGTGCCATTTTTTTGAAGGAACAGTGAATTTGTATTTGCCATTTTCATCAATTACTCCTTTATAGTCATAATATCCTTTCTGTCTTTCCACAATTAATTCAACTTGTGCATATCCATTCTTAAACTCTCCAATATCTTTGTATTCCCCATATTTCACTTTCCAGTTGCCAAGCGTATCAATTACACCTTTTTCATAGATTACTTTTTCAGTGCTGTCATTTGAATAGGGGTTATGATTTATCCCTGTCACAACGGCAACACCATTTTTGAAAACATTTATTTTTTTGAATACGGTGTCTATTACCAAGTTTCCTGATTTGTCAACAACACCGTATTTATCTGTTTTTGTAACAACTGTCGCAAATGAGTTATTACCGAACTCTGAAATGTTTTTGTAGTTATGGTTAAAAATGATGTCGCCTTTTTTGTCTATGAAAAAGGGTTTGCCGTCAATAAAAACTTTTGCAAGTCCGTTGTAAAAAGATAATGCCAAATCAAACTTGGGCGAAATGATGGATTTTCCCTTAGTGTCAACATACCCATAAGTTCCATTCAGTCTTACAGGGGCAAGACCTTCTGAGAATTGTCCTGCTGACAAGAATTGCGGTTTTATTATTGTCTTTCCTGTTTTGTCAATGTAACCATATAGGTTGTTGTCCTTAATGGTGTAAAGTCCGTCTGCATTTTGCCCGAATGTTGTCAAGCAAAATGTTGTCAGTATAATTATTATAATGGTTCTTGTCATATTTCTGTCCGCTTTAATGAAGCACGGTCTTTTTACAATTGCCGCCAACGTCAGTCTGTGAAAAAAGTCCACAAACTGTAAACAAATGTAATAATTATTTTGTATA
>CAYPCZ010000159.1:0-3249 GCA_964409345.1 uncultured Flavobacterium sp.
GTAGATTAGCAAATAAGAAAGTAAATAGTCCGATTAATAGGGGGCTAGACCATCAAAATAGTGTTATCAGGCATTTTTATATTTATAAGGAGAAAGATAACTTTTTGCTTTTAAAACAGTTATCTTCGAATGAGATTTTGGTTTTTGCTAATCATACTAAATATAAAGATCAGTTAAAATCAACACTTTTAAAGACCGCAAAAGAGAATTATCCCGAACTAGAAGGATGAAACATAAAGAATTGAACCATCAATATAAATCTGTAATTACAAAGAACCACCTTTCCACCTTTTCAAAACTTTCGACATTATGACTTTAAAGATTTTTGACATTTCAGACTAAAAGAAGTAACTTTGTAGCTTATAACACAACTACACAATGATTCACTTTTTTGAAAACCAAAACCAAACGGTTTATGCTGTCAAAGCTATATCCGAACTATATCCGGAGACTATTTCTAAACTTTGTTGGCTCTTCGGGAAGGCTCGAAAAATCGAAGAAAAATCACTTGAAGGATTTTTTGTAGGTCCTCGTGCAGCGATGATCACTCCGTGGAGTACTAATGCGGTCGAAATCACTCAAAATATGAGTGTAAATATAGAGGGTATAACTCGAATCGAAGAGTTTTATAAATCAGATGCCAACTTCACGGATTTTGACCCGATGCTTTTCCAAAAATATAACGGATTGCATCAAGATATTTTCACCATAAGTATTATTCCCGAACCTGTTTTGGAAATCGAAAATATTTCGGAATTCAATCAACAAGAAGGATTGGCTTTAAATGCTGAAGAAATAGCCTATTTAGAAAATCTTTCTCAAAAATTAGGTCGAAAACTAACCGATTCTGAAGTGTTCGGATTTTCTCAAATCAACTCAGAACACTGTCGTCATAAAATCTTTAACGGAACATTTATCATTGACGGAGAAGAAAAACCGAGTTCGCTTTTTAAGCTCATCAAAAAAACATCACAGACGCATCCCAACGGAATTGTTTCAGCCTACAGCGATAACGTAGCTTTTGTTCAAGGTCCTGTGGTGGAGCAATTCGCACCAAAATCGGCTGACAAACCTGATTTTTTTGAAATCCAAGATTTTGAATCGGTGATTTCGCTTAAAGCGGAAACGCATAACTTTCCGACTACGGTTGAGCCTTTTAACGGAGCTGCAACAGGTTCAGGAGGAGAAATCAGAGACCGTTTGGCAGGTGGGCAAGGTTCGCTTCCATTAGCCGGAACAGCGGTATATATGACTTCGTATTCTCGATTAGAAGAAAACCGTCCGTGGGAAAAAGCCGTGGAAGAAAGAGATTGGCTCTACCAAACTCCGATGGATATTCTGATAAAAGCTTCTAACGGAGCTTCCGATTTCGGAAATAAATTCGGCCAGCCGCTCATTACAGGTTCGGTTTTAACATTTGAACACGAAGAAGATGCTCGTAAACTAGGTTTCGACAAAGTGATTATGATGGCAGGCGGAATCGGTTACGGAAAAAAAGACCAAGCTATCAAACAAAAACCTCAAGAAGGCGATAAAATCGTGATTTTGGGAGGAGAAAATTACCGTATCGGAATGGGAGGAGCAGCCGTATCGAGTGCTGATACCGGAGCTTTCGGTTCGGGAATCGAGCTGAATGCTATTCAACGTTCGAATCCTGAAATGCAAAAACGTGCTGCCAACGCCATCAGAGCGATGGTTGAAGCTGACAAAAACCCGATTGTTTCTATTCACGACCACGGAGCAGGAGGACATTTGAACTGCCTTTCGGAATTGGTAGAAGAAACCGGAGGGAAAATAGATTTGGATAAATTACCTGTAGGCGACCCAACGCTTTCTGACAAAGAAATCATTGGTAACGAATCGCAAGAAAGAATGGGACTCGTTATCGGTCAAAAAGATATCAATACACTAAAAGTTGTCGCAGAACGAGAGCGTGCTCCGATGTATGAAGTTGGTGAAGTAACTTCGGATAACCGTTTTTTGTTCGAATCAAAAAATAAATCTTCAAAACCAATGGATTTTGAACTTTCGGATATGTTCGGAAGCAGTCCGAAAACCATTATGGAAGATGTTACTGTTGAAACAAACTATCAAGATTTGGAATATTCTCAAAACGAAATTCCAACCTATTTAAACCAAGTTTTGCAATTAGAAGCTGTGGCTTGTAAAGATTGGTTAACTAACAAAGTTGACCGTTGTGTAGGCGGAAAAGTAGCCAAACAACAATGTGCGGGAGCTTTGCAACTGCCGCTAAACAACGTAGGTGTGATGGCTCTGGATTATAAAGGCAAAGAAGGTGTCGCAACCACTATTGGTCATTCGCCACTTACGGCACTCATTGATCCTGTGGCAGGAAGCCGAAATGCGATTGCAGAGTCGCTTTCGAATATTGTTTTTGCTCCGCTAAAAGACGGATTAAAAAGTGTTTCGCTTTCGGCAAACTGGATGTGGGCTTGTAACAACAAAGGTGAAGATGCCCGATTATACGAAGCCGTAAAAGGTTGTTCTGATTTTGCTATCGAACTTGGAATCAATATTCCCACCGGGAAAGATTCGCTTTCGATGAAGCAAAAATACCCGAATGATGAAGTGATAGCTCCGGGAACGGTGATTATTTCGGCTGCTGGAAATTGTAATGATATCACCAAAGTGATCGAACCGGTTTTAAAGAGAAACGGAGGAAATATTTACTACATCAACCTTTCGCAAGACGATTTTAAATTAGGTGGTTCATCGTTTGCTCAAATTCTGAATAAAATCGGAAGTGAAGCACCGACCATCAAGGATGCCGATTTCTTTAAAAAGACGTTTAACGTATTCCAAGATTTGATTAAATCAGATTTAATTCAGGCGGGTCACGATATCGGAAGTGGTGGATTGATTACCACGCTTTTAGAAATGTGTTTTGCAGAAAATAATTTGGGAGCTGACTTTGATTTTTCCGCTTTAAGCGAAAAAGATACGGCTAAACTATTGTTTGCAGAAAATATCGGAATTGTTTTCCAAGCAAAACTGGAAGCAGAAGCGATACTATCTCAAAATAATATTGAGTTTTTCAACATCGGAAAAGTAACTGAAACTGATACGCTTTCGATTACACATAATTCAGAGAAATTAACCTTTACTATCTCTGAATTACGTGATGTTTGGTTTAAAACTTCGTATTTATTAGATGCCAAACAAACCAAGAACAACAAAGCCAAAGAGCGTTTTGATAATTATAATAAACAAGAATTAAAATATACTTTT
>CAYPCZ010000160.1:0-3245 GCA_964409345.1 uncultured Flavobacterium sp.
GCTTTGTTAGAAATATAAACGACTCAAAAGCTATAAGAGCTAAACTTTTTAAATCTCTAAATCATCGCTAAAATTTGCTTATTGCTCTAAATTGCACAAAAGAACTTTGTTAAAGCCCACCCATTATTAACCCTTATTTAGTATATTTGTTTTGTATGATTCAAGTCATAAAAACAAATATATAAAGACAGTACCTTTACACTGTAAATATAAAAATAAACCTATTATTTAACCATTTAAAATTAGACCATGAAAAACCTATTTAAAAGTTTAGCTCTTGTAGCTTTAATTTCGTTTACCGGAGCTTGTAAAGACAACACTAAAAACACTGTAGAAACTACAACTGATCAATCACAACAACAAAACGAAGTTGTAGAAGATACTCGTTTTTCGGTAACCATCGAAAGTAATGACCAAATGCAATTTAATAAATCAGAGTTAAAAGTTCCTGTCGGAGAGCCTGTTGTGCTTACCCTAAGACATGTGGGAAAAATGGCCAAAAATATTATGGGACATAACTTTGTACTCTTAGACCAAGGAGTAGACTTCCAAGGCTTCGCTGAACAAGCAGTGATGGCCGCTGACAACGATTATATTCCTGCCGATCAACAAGGTAGCATAATTGCTAAAACTAAAATGCTTGGGGGGGGCGAATCTGATACGATTGAATTTACTATCTCTGAGGCAGGAAGTTATGAGTTCCTTTGCACCTTCCCTGGTCATTATGCTATTATGCGAGGCGTACTTATCGCTGAATAAAAAATGTAGTTATGAACATCACAGAAAATACCACCATAGGCGAAATCGTGGCACATGATTTCAGAACGGCTGCTCTTTTTTCAAAATTAGGAATTGATTTTTGTTGCAGAGGTAACCGTACCTTAGAAGAAGTAAGCCAAAAAAATTCGTTAGAGGCCTCTTCTTTACAGCGAGACTTAGAAGATATTATACAAAAAAAAGAAGGTTCGTCTATAGATTTCAAATCTTGGCCACTTGATTTATTGGCAGATTATGTCGAAAAAACACACCATAGATATATCGAAGAAAAAACTCCGGTGCTCTTGGCTTTTTTGACCAAACTCTGCAAAGTACACGGAGAGAGACATCCGGAACTTTTTGAAATCAATGAGCTATTTAAAGAGTCTGCACAAGATTTGGCAGCTCACCTAAAAAAAGAAGAACTCATACTTTTTCCTTTTATCAGAAAAATGATAACGGCTAAAATCACAGGCCGTCCGCTCGAAAAACCTCATTTCGGAACCGTAGAAAACCCTATCGAGATGATGAAACACGAGCACGATGCAGAAGGCGTACGCTTCAGAGAAATCGCCCGTTTGAGTGATAATTATACACCTCCGGCAGATGCTTGCAATACCTATAGAACCACGTTTTTGATGTTGCAAGAGTTCGAAAAAGATTTGCACACACACATTCATCTGGAAAATAACATACTGTTTCCGAGCACGCTCAACTTAGAGAAAACGCTTTAATAAGCAGTTATTTTTTCATTTTACGTTGAAAAAGCATCTGATTGTTTTCAGGTGCTTTTTTTAAATTCATTGGGAGTAAAGCAACCTCATACTGACACTTATCACACATAAAATTGCTGTTTATATTACTAATCATTAGTCAGTATCTGTGGAAGTCTCGTGTCGTTTTCAGTGAAAATCACAGTCAAAACTGGCTACTTCTGATTCAACCTTTTCAATACGGTTTTTGGCTCAGTCATCAAAAAGAGAATTTTTACTAGAAGCCCCACTTGAAAGAAGTATCAAACATTTTCTATACAGCTGAATTTGGAGAAGCTGGGTTTCATCACACCGTTATGTGATTATTACTGATTAAACTTCATTAAAATTAGGGCAAAAACAGAATAATTCAGCATATCTTGATAGTTGGCATCTAAACCTTCAGATACAATAGTTTTTCCTTTGTTGTCTTCGATTTGCTTAACGCGAAGCAACTTCTGCAGAATCAAATCCGTAAGCGAACTTACTCGCATTTCCCGCCACGCTTCTCCGTAATCATGATTTTTGGCTTCCATCAATGCTTTGGTAAGCGCTACTTTTTCGTCGTATAATTTAATTGCTTCCTCAAGCGATAAATCAGGATATTTTCCCACTCCTATCTCAAGTTGAATCAAAGCCATTACGGAATAATTGATGATTCCGATAAATTCAGAGGCTTCTCCTTCGTCAACTTTACGTTCTGAATTTTCTTGTAATGTGCGGATTCTTTGGGCTTTTATAAATATTTGATCGGTTAAAGAAGGAAGGCGTAAAATCCTCCAAGCGGTTCCGTAATCTTTGGTTTTATTTATAAAAAGCGTTTTACAAACTGATATTATTTGGTCGAATTCTTCCGAAGTATTTTTCATTGATGTAAATTTGCTCAAAAGTAATAATTTTTGTTGAATTCTTTAACTGATTTCGCAAATTGACCACTTAACGCTTTAACCATGACCATCAACTGCAACGGAAAACTAATCGATGTTTCTTCTCCCAAAGTTATGGGGATTCTCAACTTTACGCCTGATTCTTTTTTTGACGGAGGAAAATACAAATCGGATAAGGAAATTCTTTTTCAAACCGAAAAAATGCTTACGGAAGGAGCTGATTTTATTGATGTCGGAACGTATTCGTCACGACCCAATGCGGTTTTTGTTTCGGAAGATGAAGAAATAAACCGAATGAAATCGGTCATGGAGATTTTATCCAAGCACTTTCCTGATGCGATTTATTCGATAGATACATTTCGGAGTGAAGTAGCAAAATCAGCTTTAGATAACGGAGCGGCTATTATCAATGATATTTCAGCCGGAAGTTTAGATGACAAAATGTTGGATGTGGTAGCACAATATCAAGTTCCGTATATCATGATGCACATGAGAGGAACGCCTCAAACAATGCCTATTCTGACGCATTACGATAATCTGGTTAAAGAAATCCTATTTTATTTTTCCGAAAAAATTGCCGAAGCCCGAAGCAAAGGAATCAATGATTTGATAATTGACGTTGGTTTTGGTTTTGCTAAAACGATTGAGCAGAATTTTGAACTGATGAGTAAATTGGAATTATTTAAAGAGTTGGAACTCCCGAATTTGGTGGGAATTTCGCGAAAAGCAATGATTCATAAAACCTTGAGCATCGAGCCTCAAGATGCTCTCAACGGAACAACTGTTCTCAACACAATTGCATTGCAAAAAGGAGCTAATATTCTTCGGGTACACGATGTAAAAGAAGCTA
>CAYPCZ010000161.1:0-3177 GCA_964409345.1 uncultured Flavobacterium sp.
TTGCAATTATAGCTCCGATGATGATTTTAGGTTCCATTTTTAATTACCGCTAACGGTTTGCAGCTACCCGAAGGTGGCGATTTCGGAGCACTTCACTGTCAACCAAGCAGAAACTTTGATAGAAGCACAAAGATTGATTTAACCACTGAACCGCCACTTTTGGGTAGCTGCTGTTATGCAACGTTTTTATCTCATTTTAAGTTGAATAATTATTATAGTCACCGTAAAAAGTCCGATAAGAAATGGTAATCCATATTCTTTCCTTAAAAAGGTGTTCATTTCAAAATTTTCTTTAATTGCTTCGGTCTCGCGAATCCATGTTAAAACCTTGTCAAATTGTTTGAACTCGTAACTGACTATCGAATGTGTTTTATTGTCGGTAGTCTTAAACTGCAATATTTCGTAGTCATAATAAGGATTCTCTTGTCTTAGTGCGATAGAAAATGAAACTATGTCGTTTGGAAAATATTTGAATCGCCTAAATGTGAATAGTCTTGTAATAATGATTGCATCTTTATTAATTCTAATTCTTTTTGCCCGTAAGATTAATGTCAACAACAACCAAATTCCTAATACTCCAAAAATGCCCATAAAAATAAATACTGCGGTTGGAAGAGGTTCAGCACTTCTCAATGCCAGTTTATAAATGAAACCGAATAGTCCTAAAGACAAAATTGGTGTCACCACAAAAGCAATTATTATTTTCCAGTGAAATTTTGTTGTCATTTCTTAAAATGTTGCATAACAATTGGCTTTACCCAATTGGGTAAATATCCATTATATCCATTTTAGTTAATCTTCTGTAAATCAACGATAAATCCGTTTTTAACCGTTTGTCGTTCATTTTTAATCTTTCAAATTCTGATAGTTTCATAGCTATTGTTGATTTCTGGATGTAAATGTATATAATTCATCTAAATATCCAACAAATCCATCGGACTTTTTAATTGTTCCATGCCTTTGGTGCTAATCAATCAAAACACATCAAACGACAACGCTATATGTTTGGTGACAAATCGGTTCCGTTCAACAGCGTTTTCATATCTAGCCCTTCGGGCAATACGAAAACTTAGTTATTGGCAGTAGTATTTATTTGTCGATTATTTCCTGTTTAATTGTCTGAAGTAATTCCCAAGCAATCTGCATAACTGCGGGATATGCTGGTATGTTATCAAATCCTTGTAAACTTTCATTTACTTTGAATTGAATTATGTTGTTATTTTTGAAAGATTTATATTCTTGTTTTAAATTGTCAATATGTGCGCCACCATCTTTGTTGGCTAAATTTAAAACCAAGCCTTTTCTTGTTAGGACATCTCCGTTTCGGTTGTCATAAATTTCAGCATTCCACCAAGTTTCAAAATCAATTTTAGTATTATAATTTGTCCATTCTTTATAAATTGGAAAATATTTAATTGATATTGTTCCGTCAGAATTTCCATTTAAATCTTTACCAACTATTCCGATATAAGGTGTCTTATCATTGAATATTCCACCAGACATTCCAACTTTGTTTAATTTCCAATTTGCAAACGCATTTTTAGGTGCATTTGTATCAATAAACATTATTTCTTTTGAATTAAGTTTTTTTAATAATGAAACTGAACTTGAAGTGTCGTGAACTAAAGTTCTAATATGTGTTGCAACTCTTTTTGCTTCAATTTCATTTTTATCATAATCCTCAATACATTTTTCTATAAAATATATTTGTTCGTTTAAATGTTCTAAAAGTTCTACTTCATCCATTATCTTCCTCTTTTTTGGGAATATTACTGCCAACGGTTGAGGCTATATGCAGTAAGGGATTTCGGGCTACTGTCCTGTCCACCTACACGAAATTTTATGCGGGGCAGAATGCTTGAATTACCTCTGAAACCCTTATTGCATATAGCCTTTGTTAGCCACCGTTTTTAATTTTTCTTTTAATAGTTTCTTATTATTAGACCATATAATTCTATTTTTTCTATTTACAAATCCATAATATTCTGTCCCTTCATCATCAGAGAAGTATAGAATTGAAAGTCCATCATCATAGTACTCAGTTAGATCGAAATTGAAAGGGATTATAACTTTCTTTTTTTTCAAGTCAATTACACCCGACTTTTCACCTTCATCAATTGAAGCTTCAACAATGTCAAAGAAGTAAAACAAATCATTGTATTCAGCTTTTAAAATCGTATCTCTTTTTTGGTTAATCAAACCACATTTCGCCCCGTAAAAGAAATAATCCTCTTGGTTACAAAACATAAATATTTGATCTCCATTATAATTTCTCCCTTCATAGCGAAGGTATTCATATTCAAAAGGGATAATCAAGTTTCCTATAGTGTCAATGGCACCGTACTTTTCTTTCTTTACTGTCGCTACACCATCTTCATAACTTGATGCTTTGTCAAAAGAAGTATCGGAAACAGCTTGTTCTTGATTATTGAAAAAGTACCATCTATCTCTAATTTTTGCGTTTATCAAATTTGATGAGAATTGTCCAAGCTCTTGGTAAACAGTGTCAAACACCAACTCTAATTCTTTATTTATTAATCCTACTTTATCATTTGATTCAACTCTGGCAAAATCTCCTAGAAACGGAGAAATATTATCATACGGCATTTGAGTGATAATTCCATTTTTTGGGTCATAAATTACCGACTTGGAATCTATTTTAGCTGGGAAGAATTTATTATCATCGATAAAATATTGAGAGTCAAAAATGAATGGAATCAAATTCTTTCCATTATAACTTATTAACCCAAACTTTCCATCTTTTTTAGCGACAAATGTACTATCTGACTCATTGATAAGTTCTTCGAAAAAGGAAGTTGTTGTTTTGATTCCTTTCCAATTTATTAAAGTATACCCCTCTCTTTCTTTGACTACTGCAAATCGTTTTGCATTAAAATCAACAGTACATTCAGATGTTGAGTTTAAATTGTCGCATGTTAGGTATTTAGGTTCTATTCGAGTTTTCCCTTTTTGGTCTATGTAGCCAATTTTTCCATTTTCTTCTATTTGATAAAGCTCAATTTTCCTTTTCGTTATAATCAGAGGAGACGAGCAGGAACTCAGAATTAAAAAACTCAATATGATAGTAAACTGTTTCATTTTTAAATGGTGGCTAACGTTTCGCAGCTACCCGAAGGTGGCGATTTCGAAGCGATTCACTGTCAACCAAGCACAAAC
>CAYPCZ010000162.1:0-3149 GCA_964409345.1 uncultured Flavobacterium sp.
CATAAATATTGACGTCCCTTTCTATAAAATTGCCACAACCCTCTTCAGACTCAACCGTCAGCCGCACCTTATAAGTGCCAGGAGCAGTGTATTGGTGCGTTAACTCAGAGCCTGATGCAGTGGTGCCATCTCCAAAATCCCAGGTGTGGGAGGTGAGGGTTTGGTCGGGGGTAAGGTTTTGGGCGGTGAAGGTTTTGCTATTGTCGAGACATAAATTGGCATCTGTCTGTATGTTTATCTGTGGCGCTTGCTGGTCCAGAACCGTAATTTGTTTGGTTATGCTACTAGAATTGCCGTTTCCGTCTGTAGCAGTGAGGGTGATGTCGTAAGTGCCGGGGGCGGAGTAGGAAATGGTGGGTTCGTTTTTATGGCTAAAGGGAAAAGAAGCGTGACAAAGCGATCTAAATTCAATTCTCCTTAGAATTTTATCAGCATAAGCTATTGTATGGGCAACATAAGTAGACAGATGCTTTTGAAAGGACAAACCATAAGTATTATTGAGTTCAGGAAAAGTACCCAAATCCACAACATCTGGCACATTGTTGGTTACAACATCCCCTATATCCAAACGAATCAATTTGCCTGCTGTAGTTACTATTAATGCATGATATTCGCCCCCTTCTTTTACTGCCTCTATCTTTATGGGGTTAGATGCTGTTGAAGATAATGTTAGATTATAAATATTTGGTGTATTTAATAAATCGTCACCGAAGTCTAATCTAAAAATTGCGCCATTATAGGAGCTCAGGAAAACATGATTATCATCGCAAACTTTTATATGCGACAATCCAAAAAGCCCTGAACTACCTGATACAACTATGTTATCAGCAGCAGGCACATTATTCATAGAGGTTCCAAAATTCAATCTTGTCAGGTTGGCTCCAGTATTCCCAATTAAGGCAATGAAATTCTGCCCATCCTTAATTAACTTTACCCCTCTTGGCCGATTTATGGGCACACTCATGGATATTTCAGAGATAGATGGAACATTCTCTAGGCTAGAGCCAAAATTTGCAAATAATATCTTAGGGTTATTCCAGTTAACCAATACCCCATACCAATTACCTTCATCCTTTATAATAGCAATTTGTTCAGAGCCTAATGTCAGAGCTGTCTCATTTCCCACCTCCTTCATTAAGGGGTTGTTTAAAAGGTTATGCCCATACTCCAATCTAAACAACTTGCCATTCTCTCTGCTTACTACAAATCCATACCAAATCTCATCATCCAATATATGAGTAATACCCGTAGTGGTTGAGCCTCCGGAGATGGTGGAAACTGAAGATAAATCAGGAATTGCAAGCATGTCATTGCCGCAGAAATCCCACTCGTAGCCCATAGCATCCGCTGACATATTATCTATGGTTATATTCTCATTAGCACAGCCAGATAAGGGCAAACTAAAATCTGCAGTGGGACATTGGCCTTTTGAATGCATACTAAATGCAAGTGTAATTAATAGGGCCGAAAAAGCTTTTATCTTATTCAAAGCAATTATTTCTTTTTAAATTATCTATAATCCTAATTGCAAAATATTTAGATCTTTAGGTTACCGTTTCTTCCAATATACTTTTAACTGTTTCTACTGCTTGCTTCATTCCACGATATGCTATACCTACTTTTCTACATCTATCTCTTAATGTTTGAGACCCTTCGTCAAACAATATATCCATTTTTTGGACTAATGTTTTGCCTTCTACATTAATAAAATCATCGATAACAATACCTACTTGATACTGCTCTGCATAAAGATCATCTTCTGATATTCCCTCACAAACAATATAAGGAATACCACACATTAGATACTCTCCTGTTTTTACAGGAGATCTAAATCGTTGAGATGGTACAGGCTTAATAGCTACCAACCCGATATCAGCTGCAGAAATATAATCCTGAACTTGTTCATAAGTGCTATAGGTAACAGCAAAATCCTTATTATTTATTCCAGCTTCTATAAATAAATTCTCAACTTCTCCTAAATCTTGTGGAGTAACAACGAGGAAAAACAAGTTTTGATCATATTGTAGCAAGCGTTTAAATAACAAAGGAACTTCCTCTTTATAATATAGGTCTCCAAACTTGCCCACATAGATCAGGCATTTACGAAAGTTGATATTATACTTTTTCCGTATAGCATTCCTTGCTGTTTCATTAAAATTGAACTTTTCTTCATCGACACAAGATGGAATTCTATAAATTTCTCCTTTTGCGCCTGCTGCTTTTAATTCATTTGCTAAATATTGGGTTCCTGTAATAATATAATCTCCTTTCTTCCCCATCAAATTTTCAAGCTTATTCAAACATTTAAACTTCAAACTGTTTCTACTCCATAAGCCAAAATCGGCTAAGAATTCACTGTGAGGTTCATAAGAGAAAACTATAAAATTTAGGTTAAGAATACGGGAAAAAATAAACCCTACAGAGCCTGCTATATTAGTGAAGGAAAGTAATACGTTAGAGCGAGTTTTTATTTTGAGGAAAAGCACTTTAAAAAAGCCTCTTGTAAAATCCCAACTTTTTTTTAATATTATTAATTTCCCAGAATGATAAGATAAAGGGTGCCAGTAAATGTTTTGACTTATAAGTTCCTTGATTGTTTTTTCTTTTTCTTGTTTTGTTAAAGCATACTTTTTTTGCTCATAAGTAATAATGTGGAAGGTAAAAATGGCTCCTTCTGCATTTATTTTTTTCAAATAAGTTAATAACAATCCTTTAAATAAAGGGTCGTTGAAACTATTATAAATGAAAAGAATAATATGACGAGAGGGAGAATGCATCATTAGAATTAAGGTATTACATACAGTTCCAACAAACTATCGCCCTAAGATAAAATAAAAGAGGACTAAGTGATAGGGAATCTATGAAGTGATAGCAGTTTATTTTGCCAATTACTGTCATCTTGAATCAGCCTAGATTTCAGTCAACGGAATTACGTATTGTTTTCGGAGTAAATATCCACTACCGGCAGGCCGGAATCCCTAGAGGTTTCAGTTTCGATTTAGGAGATTGCGGATAATCCTCCTACCGTCGGATTTCCGGAATGACGAAGATAGCTTCGTGCTTCTTAGCCAGTTTTAAATACTGCTTTTATCGCTTTAGAAATCGCTCCTTTATAGATATAAGATAAAAACAAAATCTTTCTTACTTTC
>CAYPCZ010000163.1:0-3135 GCA_964409345.1 uncultured Flavobacterium sp.
TTCAACCCTTTCTTACAGCACGAAATTCATGGGATCGATTAAAGAAATCTTATTTGTAAGTTCAATTTGAAATAATATTGTCCGTTTTTTTCGTAAATACTTCCAAAATCGTGTCTCGTACTACTTGCTGTGTCTAATTTTGTATTGTTAAACAAATAGTTTTCAAATTCGTTTCGATTATAAATATGATAACACAAAACTTCTCCGTCTCTTTTTACAACTAAATATCCTCCGGTAGCATCATATTCACCTGCCCAAACTTTTGAAGGCATCATGCCGAGTGCGACATCTGTTAAAAAACGTTTTATTTTATATTCGTAAAATTTATGTTCAAAACCAATATCAAAATTCAGCGGATTTTTATTTGATGTTTGATTGACTAAATCTGTTAAAAGAGAAAATCCACTAGAATAGAAATCAAAAACAATTTGTGATAAAATTTCAGGTAATAAACTATCAATTAAAACGAGATTGTTTGAGAATATTCTCCGTTCGGTTCTTACAAATTCAAATGTTCCACCTTTATTTTGAACTTGAACAATTCTATCCATAATTTTACTTCTCGTGTTAATAGAATTAATTCGTTCTATTTCGCTTTCCTTGAGATTGACATTATTAATTTTATAGATAAAGTTGGTTGTTTTTCCTGCATTCAAAAGAGTAGAGGCTCTCCCTAATTGCGATTTAATACTAAACCCAAGTTCTGGCATTGTTCCAGTTCTTAAATCATGAATTACGATTCTAATATCACTTTTTACGGTTGATTTAGCTTTTAGCGAATAATTATTAAAGGAGTTTATAAATTGTTCAATTTCAGGAATTGAAAAAGTTGAGTTCGTTTTTGCTTGAAGTTTCGTAAGTAAGAAATGTGCTTGCTTTTGAAACTCATTTATTGCAATTCTGATTTCTTCGTCTTTGTTTTTTACAATTACCAAGTCATCTACATAACTAAATTCAAATGACCCGTTACTTTCATCACGAAGAACTTTAATAATTGGAAATATAAGATTTTCTATTCTGTTTAAATTACTGTCTCCAGCATAAAGTTGTTTATCTGCAATAACTTTCAGAAGTGTATAAATTTCACTCCATTCACCTTTGTTGCCGGTTATCATATTTCAATTTCTTTGCTAGGATAATCTACGCCTTCCCATACTCTCCCATTATAGGAAATATGAGCAACAAAGTTATTTTCTGCATCAATAACTCTTCCTCCAATCCAAGATGAACCACCTAAATTATAATGTTTAATATAATCTTGACAGAGCTTTATTGCTTCTCTTAAATTTTGCACTTGATAATAGAGAAATTCTCTAGGTTTTTTTATTTCTTCAAATTGTACATTTCTTGAAGATTGAAAAAATCTTATAGCATCAATTTCTGAACCTAAACTTACAAATAGTGTTTGATTGTATTTTTCTAACTGATTCATATCTATATAGTTTTAATCATTTTTAAAATTTCTTTTGCAGTTGCTTGGATTGCAGGAACAGCAACGGAATTACCGAATTGTTTATAAGCGGAAGCATCAGCTACCGGTATTATAAAATCATCAGGAAATCCTTGTAATCTCGCCCATTCTCTGGGTGTCATTTTTCTAATACCTTCACGATTAACAACTCCTTTAATATGAGTTGTTGGTGTAAAGTCTGTAATTCTATGGTCGTAAACTAAATTTCTTTCTCTTCCCATTCCACCACAAACCACAGCATTTGCTATTTCATCGTCTTGGATAATTTGATAGCCAAAACCGTTTCCTTTTTTTTTGTGTCTTTCTTTATGTTTTTCTAGAGTGGATAAATACCGAGTTGATAAATAATATTTTGTAGCTGGTACTTTTTCTTCTTTTATATCGGCAAAAGTTACTTCTTTTTTTAATGATTTTGGATAATTAAATTCTTTAATTTTCATACTGGGGTGAAAACCTACAATAAAAATTCTTTCACGATTTTGGGGAACTCCAAAATCTTTAGCATTGATGATTTCAGGTTCAGGAACAAAATAACCCAAATCTTTTCTTAAAACATTTAGTATAGTTGCTAATGTTTTTCCTCTGTCGTGATTTCTTAATCCTTTTACATTCTCAAGGAAAATTGCTTTAGGCTGTTTAAGTTTAATAATTTCTGCAACGTCAAAAAACAACGTTCCTCTAGTATCCTCAAATCCACCACGTTTTCCTGCTATCGAAAATGCTTGGCAAGGAAAACCTGCACATAAAACATCAAAATCATCTGGAATATAAGATTTCGTTTTCTCTTTAGTAATATCTCCAAAAGGTGTTTCCCCAAAATTTGCTTTATATGTTCGTTTTGCATCCTTGTCCCATTCGCTTGTAAACACACATTTTCCACCTAAATTTTGTAAAGCAAGTCTAAATCCTCCAATCCCGGCGAATAAGTCAATGAATTTAAATTTTGGTTTGCTCACAGGAGGAAAAGGAATATCAAAAGTTTCAAAAATCCCATATTGTAATGCTTCTTCTGCAGCTTCTCTTGTAATTTCCTTTTCGGGATATTTATATTCCAAAATTTCTTTCGCAAATGCAATTGCATCTTTTTTATAAAATTTTGAAACTTCGGATTTTGAATTATGCAAAAAATGAGTGAGTACAGCTTCTTGATTATTATCAGGCTCAATCAACCTTATTCTAAACTTCTTATCCCCAAATGTTTCCAAAGAAATCTTTTCTTTTAAATTCATTTTCAAATACTTTATCTCATTTTCAATTTGCAATACGCAAGTTAATAAATTATTCTCGATGTCTTTTGACCAGAATCTTAGCACCGTCCAGCCTTCTCTTGACAATTGTAGATTAACTTCCTTGTCTCGTTCTATATTGCGTTCAATTTTCTTTATCCAAAATTCTTTATTGGTTTTGAAGTCTTCTTTGCGTTTATGCCAGTCTTTTCCATGCCAAAACTCTCCATCCACGAAAATAGCAAGTTTGATTTTCTTGAAAGTCAAATCCGGTTTTCCAAATACTGTTTTATTGTTTTTTCGATATCTATGACCTCTTGCAAAAAGTGTTTTCGCTAACAAAAGTTCAGGTTTAGTACCTGTCGATTTGTTGGCTTGCATACTTCTCTTCCTTTGCTCTTTTGTCAATTTATCCACGCTGCAAAGTTAACCAAATTG
>CAYPCZ010000164.1:0-3040 GCA_964409345.1 uncultured Flavobacterium sp.
TTGCTGAAAAACCTGTAGAATACCACTAAAGCTTGTCCAATTCAATATAACGTTAGGTGTAGTAGCCGTGCCAGGTTTAAAGGCACTGCACTTTTCATCAGCACTAAAGATAGTAAAAAGCAGTAAACTTCCCGTCACCGCTTCAGCCGGCATGGATACTACACAGTGTTAGGTTTTCGTGCATTTTACACGATATGTTTCTTTTGGGGACAGCCATTAGAACAGAGACGTTTGAGTTGTAGGTTTTGGGTGAAATGTCCCAATGATTACGAATGGGTTGGGAGCGGTATTATGATGAAGTTTCGTGGTTCCAAGAAATAAGTATAGATCCTTAGTTCGTGCAAAATCATCAATGTATTTTTTCCTGACATCTTCACAAGCAAGTTTCTCGTCACCACCATGTCTTTTTAAAGAGTTCCAGTAAAGTTGTCCAATCTCCCAATCTTCGATCATCATAGTGCTTGATGTACCTTCCGAATCTCTAAGTTTGTATGAAAACTTGTAAGGAAGCTTCTTCACCACTTCAAATTTTCCTTTCTTATCAGAAGATTCAAACAAGTTGAGTTGGTTTAGTCTATCAAGCTTTTCCTTACTCCATTCTCGATCCACTTCTTTAATCTCAAGACCTGTTATTTTCGATGGCTTAAAAACTGCCAATGAAGTACCAATTTCCTTGTTTTTGGCTTCAGCTATTAATTCGCTAAGATTCCTGTAGACTTTGTTTAAGACGACCTTTCGTCTCTCTTTCCAATCATCACCGTCAGGTTTTATATCTCCAACTATTTTTATTTCAGTATCATGACTTATGGGTCGATAGCTCTCCTTTCTAAAATCCCTGGTATTCTTGACAAGGTCGATTTCTATCCACTGGTATTTTGAATACTGTTGCCCATACTTCTTTTTCCTAAATTGAACAGGATATATCCTAATCCATGTACCATCTTCTCGAAAGCCGGCCGTACACACAAGTTCATCATATTTGGCAGAAAGTGATGGATAAGTTTTGACGGTTATTAATACTTTCTCCTTAGACATTACAGGTTCTTTTGATCAATATTCCATGTAGGAAATTGTTTAAGTGCATTAGCTACCCGGCTTCTATGGCACATACATGGTTCTTTCTCGAAACAGGTTATCGCAATGCGCTTGTATTTTTCGGTTAGCCTATAAATTTCCTCCAATTTAGTATTGTTATCGACAAGCGTGGTCTTTTCATATTCATCAAAAAGCATCTTATAGTCGTTTATCGTTTTTAAGTCAGTTCGCTTTTCTGAATCAATACCTAACTGGGGGATGTGTATGTATTCTATTTCAACGCTTTCACATGCTCTTTTCAACTGATTTTTAGAAAAGCCATACTTCATGCTCAAAGGATTTTTACGAACATCACAAAGCAATTTAACATCATTGATGATGAGTTTATTTAAGTAAGTCTCAAGACTTATACCTTCATATCCTATGGTGAAAAACGCTGGCTTATCAAATCTTCTTTTTTGCGCATTAACCTTTTCAAGCTCCTTGTCCGATAGGAGTTCCTCAGCAATTTGGCTCTTAATGGCAAAATATGGGTATTTAATATACGTGTATCTTACTAGTTCCTTTTGATTGAATTCAGCTATTTCTTTTTTCGTCTGCTTAATTGCAGCTTGATCTTCTTTTTTCAGAGCAGGGAAGAAGACTTCATCAGAATTAATAATCCAGTCTGAACCGCGAGCCTTACGTTTGTCTATGACAATTTCCTTCTTGGACAAGGTAGATAAATCTTGATTAGCTTGAAATGAGAAACTGCCATATTTGTAGGGAACAAAGTCAAAGGATTTCTCTAATTGTTTTCGAGTAACTAACAATAGTATTTTTTGAAGCTTTGTGTGTGACAATACTCCCCCAAATTCTTCTAAAATTCCTAATAGCAACTTTCTCCTATAATACATTTTGCAAATTTACGAAATAGATAGACCAACTGCTATTGGAATTTAGTTATTTGGCAATGCCTTTCGTGTACGTCACGGCATGAAACCTAACGTTTTGCATATGGCTTGGTGGCGGTTTTCAAAGTGCTTTCTTGTCTGCCCACACCAAATTTAATTAAAAGCACAAAATTTTCCTTTACTGCTTAACCCGCCATAAGCTATATGCAGTGTTGGCGGGACGTAATATTCAATTAATCAATGGGTTATAATAAATAACGTCATAAATCGTGTTAATGAAAGCCCCAGCATTTCCTTTCCCTTCTTCATACTCATAAACACTAATTGATGCATTCGTGTCAGATTCTTGCCCTTTCATGATTAATAAGCCCTTGCCGTTAAAAAAGTATTCAGTTGATGTATGCCACATTTCTCCGCTTCCAGACGAAATTGTTAGTTTGTTGTCGCCAAAATCAAATTTGTACCAACTTTTAATATCTGGATTTGATCTATTTTCTATGATCTCACTAAGTTTTGGGGTTGAATCAAAATTATAATGAAGTGCTACGGTATCCTCATAGCCATATCCGTAGTGCTTTTTTTTATAGTACTCAATTTTATCACCCTCTTCATCTGATACTACAAGTATTTTATGAAAGTCGGAGTAGAATCTCATTTCACCTTCAGTAACTTTTCTTCTCAAGTCAAGAAAATCAGGTAGTTTCAAATTGAATTTATTGATTCTTCCTTCACTCGTTCTAATGACAACAACCGAATCTTGAGAAAGATATTTTATTGAATCATACTCTGATTTCAAGTCCTTATTGTCACGAGAATATAATCGTCTTATTCCTACAAGCACGTCCTCTGAATACAAATATTCTGTCTCTATAAATTTCTCTGCAGTTGAGTCATTGACAATGTCTGGAATGTCGAATGACCGACTTTGATAATTGGTCATTTTTTTAATTCTGATGCCTGAGTTGGAGTGAGAACTTTGACCATAAGTTACTCCTATTAAAAGTGAAAATACTATAATTAAAACTCTATTCATTATCCATTTCTACTTATGCCCGCCAACAGTGGGATAAACGACATATGTCTTTTATCCACCTTATGTTTACTGTTCAATC
>CAYPCZ010000165.1:0-2973 GCA_964409345.1 uncultured Flavobacterium sp.
TGTGTATTCCGGGCATACAGTGCCAGTGATTCCGGGCATATAGTGCCACTAATTTTTATGATGTTTACGGCTCAAAATTAATAAAAAAATTACCCTTTTAATGTTTTGTTTTTTCTAAGCGATTCGCCTTGCAAATCGATGCGGTGAGATGAGTATACCATCCTGTCCAAAATTGCATCCGCAATCGTACCTTCTCCAATTGTTTCATGCCACTGACTCACCGGTATTTGGGAAGAGATGATCGTGGATGCTTTTTCGTGCCTATTTTCAATGGTATCCATGAGCGCTTGTCTGGAATGCTGATCGAAAGAATGCAAACCAAAATCATCTATTATCAACAAATCCCTATTTTGGATATTCTTTAAGAATTTCAGGTAAGTGCCTTCTATTCTTGTTTGTTTTATCCGTTCAATAAGTTGGCCGCAACCAATGTATAGAACCTTTAAACCTTGCTGGCAGGCAGTTATGCCGATAGCTTGTGAAAGATAACTTTTCCCTACGCCCGTGGCACCGGTTATCATGATGTTTTCACATTGCTTTATAAATTGCAGGGATAGTAAACGCTCAAATTGATTCCTGTCCAAACGGCGAAGAGCGGAATAATCCACATTAAAAGCTGTGGTATTCAGTTTGAACCCAGCACCTTTAATCAAGTTTTTTACCTTTTGATTTTCCCTGTTTTCCCATTCCGTATCAATGAACAGGGCCATGAACTCATCGTTTGAAAAACCTGTATACAATCCTTCATTGACTGTCCTGTGATAGAGGTCGCCCATGGCGTTCATCCTCATTTGCTTCATCTTTTCGATGGTTGCTTGTGTATTCATATTGTTTGTTGATTTTATTGGTTATTGATTTAGGAGTAAGTTTTTGCACCCCTGATATTTTGGTGTTTGGAGATATGGCTTTCTTCGGTAATCTCAAAAAAATCAACTTCTTGTTTGTTTTTGAGTATTGCTTCTATCGTATGGTAATCCCGCTTATTAAGTGCGGAAGCCCTTTTACAGGCATTTTCAATCCTTTCAGGTTCATATTGTTTTTGGAGTTGCAAAATTCCGAATGCTTGTCTATAAGCGATGCCCCGATAAGCGTGTTGTTCCAGTAATGTGGTGATATAACCCAAGGTGTGATTGCCTATTTTTGCCGCCTTTTCTTTGAAAAACTCCGGGCTCCAAGAAGAATACGCATCATGCCCCTTGTGAACATGTTCTTTTATGGTGCTGTATTGTCCTGGCTGGCTGCTCCTTTTATGGAATGCAATGCGCACCCTTTGCGCATATACCTCCACATCAAGATGGCTATACTGAACAGTCACTTTTTTGCCAACATAACGGTAAGGGACACTGTAATAATGCTTGTCCTCCGATAAGTAAATATAACCCATCTTCTGCACGGTCAATGACTTATGGTGCCGGATAATATAAGGTTCCCTACAAAGGTTTTGTAAAAGTGGTTTTTCAATACATAGGAATTCCTCCCTTCGGCTCTGAGGCCTTTGGCTAAATTTATAGTCATTATATTTTTCATTCCAGATAAGGAGTTCTTTGTTTAACTCTTCCAATGAAAAGAAAGTGCATTGATTTAAAGGATAAAACACCCTTTGGTAAACTAGCTTTACGGCACCTTCCACCAATGCTTTGTCTTTTGGCGAATAGGTTCTTGTAGGCGCAATGACGCATCCGTAATGCAAGGCAAAATCTTTAAGCGTTTTATTGATGGTGGGTTCATATTTATGCGCTTTTGTAACGGCTGCTTTCAAATTATCAGGCACGATCGCAAGTGGCACGCCTCCAATAAATTCGAAGCATTTTTTTAAGGCATCAATGACATCTTCTTGGGATTGGGTATGCGTGGCCAGGAAAAAAGTATATCCACTGGCGGGCAATATTGCCACAAACACATTGACTTCCTTGGTTTCCCCCGTTTCTTTTAGAATATAGGAAAGCTTTTTACCCGTAAAGTCAATGAATAGTTTTTCACCGGCTTTGTGCGTCAATTTACCACTGATTTTAATCTTTTCTTGCCAATCACTGAAATGATGACAAAACCTGCTGTATTGATAACCATCAGGGTGTTTTTCCAAATAAGAAATCCATAGGGCCCGGAGCGTACAACCAGGCTTTTTTAACTCCTGACTATAATATACAAACTGTTCACTTAATGTATTATATCGATGTTGCTCTATTTCCGAAGAAGAAGGGAACAAATCCAAAAGGCTTTGTTCATCAAGTTCCGAAAGCTCTAAAAGATTGAGTTTATGAGTCCTGAAAAAGCGGATATATTCATTAACGGTATTACGGCTTACATCCAGAAGTGAGGCAATCTTGCGATTGCTTAAGCCTTCTCTTTTTAATTTAATAAGTTGTTTTAGTTCCATGATATTTATTCTTTGCCCAGCCATTGTTTTTTTTAGGGCAAATAAACATCATAAAAGTGGTACAATGACCTCCGGAATATAATGGCACAATTGCCCCGGAATCACTGGCACGGTATCACAGGAATGGGTGGCACAATGACCTCAGGATTATCCACTCACTTCGTTTTTTGTAAATCTTATTCAAATATAGTCTCGCTAGACCCCAATATGCTAATTCATTTCTTATAGGTTTTCCTACAATTACTCTATCGCCATAATTCCTACCTTTCGGGACTTGATTTTGATTGTACTTTATTAAATTTTTATTCTTATCAAATAGTAAAGTGCCTTTAATTTGTAAATAATATCCTCGGGAAGGAATTCGCATATATTGATATGAAATATAGTTGTCATTAAATAAAAGTCTTAATGAATATATTTCTTCATTACCTGATTCATCCCACCTATTTATTCCGTAAACCTGAGGGTTGTTTTCTGTTGAGTCATAATGTTCTGAAGTGTAATAATCAACAGGCATAGTAGAAGAGTCAACTTTATATTCATCATTACTAAAAGTCAGAATAGTTCCTTTTCCTTTCACTTCAGTGACCATACTA
>CAYPCZ010000166.1:0-2959 GCA_964409345.1 uncultured Flavobacterium sp.
ACGGAATTCCCATGGCAATCGCATCATAAATCACAAAAACTCTATCCCAACTTGCATTGGCTAATTTATCTAGGATTTGTTCGTAATTGGTATAGCCTTTTCCGTCTGCACCCAAACCGTTTCTCTTGATTTCTAAAGATTGTGTGGCTTTGTGCAAAGCTTCTTGGAACGAGCGACCAATTCCCATCACCTCTCCTACTGATTTCATCTGTAAGCCAAGCGTTCTGTCAGCTCCTTCAAACTTATCGAAGTTCCAACGAGGTATTTTTACAATCACATAATCTAAAGTCGGTTCAAAAAGAGCCGAAGTCGATTTGGTGATTTGGTTTTGTAATTCGTCAAGCGTATAGCCCAATGCTAATTTGGTTGCTATTTTAGCAATCGGATAACCTGTGGCTTTGGATGCCAAGGCAGACGAACGCGACACACGTGGATTGATTTCGATAGCTACGATATCTTCTTTTTCGTCAGGCGAAACGGCGAACTGTACGTTACAACCTCCTGCGAAATTTCCGATACTACGCATCATCAAGATGGCCATATCTCGCATTTTCTGGAAAGTAGTGTCCGATAGAGTCATAGCCGGAGCAACGGTAATACTGTCTCCGGTATGGATTCCCATCGGGTCCATATTTTCGATAGAACAAATGATAACCACGTTGTCATTTTGATCTCTTAAAAGTTCTAATTCGTATTCTTTCCATCCCAGTAGTGCTTTATCAATAAGCACTTCGTGAATCGGAGAAGCTTCTAACCCTCGGGTCAAAAGTTCGTCAAATTCTTCTTTATTATGTACGAAAGCTGCACCTGTTCCTCCCAAAGTGAACGAAGGTCTAATCACCAGAGGATAGCCGAATTCTTGTGCGATTTCTTTTCCTTTCAAAAACGAAGTTGCGGTTTGGGCAGGAGCAACTGGCACGCCAATATGAGCCAAGAGCTGTTTGAATTGTTCTCTATCTTCGGTTACGTTAATGGCGTTTACATCTACTCCTATCAATCTGATGTTATAATCTTGCCAGATTCCTTTTTCGTCTGCTTCCAAACATAAATTTAAGGCTGTTTGTCCTCCCATAGTTGGTAAAACAGCATCAATATTAGGGTGAGCTTCCAGAATTTCGATAATTGATTTGGTCGTGAGCGGTTTTAAATAAATATGATCAGCCATCGAAGGGTCTGTCATTATGGTGGCTGGGTTAGAATTGATAAGGGTTACTTCAATTCCTTCTTCTCTAAGTGAGCGAGCCGACTGCGAACCCGCATAGTCAAATTCGCAAGCCTGTCCAATTACGATAGGCCCTGAACCAATGATTAAAACCGATTTAATAGTGTTGTCTTTTGGCATTTTGTAGTTAGTTGTTTTTTGTGTTTAACCAAAAAAAGTATATTTTCTGTTTCCTAAAAACGATTAGGTACAAAAAAAGGCGTTACTAAAAAAGTAACACCTTTATATGTGGTCATTATGTCCATTATTTTTTGTGTCTTGGATCAGAAGAAACCGTTAGTCTGTGTCTTCCTTTAGCTCTTCTACGAGCAAGGACTTTTCTACCATTTACAGTAGCCATTCTATCCATAAACCCGTGTTTATTTCTTCTTTTTCTATTCGATGGTTGAAATGTTCTTTTGCTCATTGCTCTGTATTTTAAAAAATCTTATATGTAATAATCTAAAAGTCGGTTACCCGAAAAACTGGGTGCAAATATACAATTTCTTTTTAATTAAAAAAGCACTAACTAATTATTTTTATAAAAAGAATCTTAAAAATAAATTTTAACTATATGTTTTTGCATGTATTATGATTTTTTAATATGCTTGTATGTGATTTTTAGTTTTTTATCTAATTTAAATACATGAATATTATGAAAAAGTTTTTTTTATTATTACCAATTTTACTTTTATTTGGATGTAGTGATTCTAATGAGTTTAATAACTCTAATCTCGTTCAAAAAAACACAACTTTTGCTGCTTGGCCTTGTGGTACAGACTATCATTTAGAAGTTGTTTCTGTTGAAAAATTACAATTATTTAAAAGAGGAGGGTGTTCATCAGGGTTTGGATTTTGTTTTGGAGTTTCTGTATCTTTTCATTTTGATTGTGTAAGAGATACTTACCCTACGTATGATGTTGCTTATGATCCTTCTACAGATGAAGTTGAATATGGAATGTTGTTTAATGAAACAACCTCAGAGGCAATCGTTTACTTTCCTATAAATGTTTTATCATCACCAAATCATTCAACAACTGACTTTGATAATTTAGTAATTGACAATCAATTTATAGTTGAAAATTACTTTCAGTTAGAAGAGGGGGCTTATCCTATTAATACTAATAGAGAATATATATTATGAAGTTCCTTATTCAATTTTGTAATTTTTTATATTGCAAGTGTAATTTATATATGAACAACTATTCAATAGTTGTAAAAGCTTTTTTAATATTTTCTTTTGCTTTGACTTCAAATGCACAAGAGAATTTCAACACTAAAGAAGAATATTTGAATTATGTTAATGAACAGTTTGATATTTTACCTGAAGATATTTTTTATGTCTCTGATTCAGATTTTATTTCTGTAGAACAGTTGTCTATACTAATGTTTTTTAAAGGGAACTCTTTTACTACCTTAGAAAAGGTAACAGGCAATGCATTATGCCCTCCTAAAAGATTAATAAGGCAATTTGATATAAATGATATTGAAAGTCGCCTAAGGGCAAGTAATTCATATGAAAAAATAGTTTTTAAAAACATGATGACAGGAGAAGATTTTATACCTAAAACAGATGAAATTATCGCTGTCTATCTTTTCTCCTACACGTTAGGTAAGCATGCTTTATTATATATTAATCAGAAAGATAAAATTGCTGATAAGTATAACGTAAAAAATGTTATTCTTTCTATTGATAATATAGGGGTGGTCTAGCCCCCTATTAATCGGACTATTTACTTTCTTATTTGCTAATCTACA
>CAYPCZ010000167.1:0-2933 GCA_964409345.1 uncultured Flavobacterium sp.
GTAGAGCAAGTTCATCTTTTCTTCAAAATAAAAGAGGCCGGTTACGATTTCGTTACTCTCCAACACTATTGTACCTTCATACGCTATTTCCTTCTCCTGCTCTAACGAGGGGAATAAACTTAGGAACGCATGTAAGAGTGTAATAAGAAGCACTTCAGCAGGTTTATGTCAAATCAATATTAACAATAAGTTAAAGAATTGTTAACAATTTAACAACCTGCTGACTCTTTATTTGTTTTGGTGCCTTGATGCCGGTTCAGGATGAACGGAGTCGCCAAAAACAGAATTTCTCGACACACCCCTAAATCCTCCCGGAATGGCTCCGGGACTGGCTCTAAAGGGGACTTTAGAGCAGTGGTGACATGGAGTTCAAAACTTTTAAAAGGAAATTTTGTAATGGTTATTTGAAATAGAAAAACTCTAATACACCGAAAATGTATGGGTAAGTGGTAGCCTCCTTTAGGGGGTTGGGGTGAAAAGAAATGTTGACAGTATGACGTTTTAAAGAATTGGGTCAAGGTATTCTACCGCAGCCGCTTGACTCAGGCGGGTGACCTATCTAGTACCCCTAAATCCAAAAAAAAGGGGTCTTTGGAGCAGTGGTAACGATGGGGAGGAAAGTGATAAAATGAAAATTTCAGAACTAAATAGTGCCACGAAGACACGAAGGCACCAAGTTTCATGATGGTTTTACTTCGTGTTTTCCTTTTTTCTTCTTTGTGACTTTGTGGCAAAAAGATTCGTCACATTGACCCGACACTGGTTTGCTATCTATTTTTCGGTGGCTTCTTTATCAAATCAATTAAAAGCTTCTTCCAATTGGAAGATTTTCAATATTTCAGAAAGTTCGCTTACAAGATGTGTGGGTTCTTCGGCCGCCAATGCTTCCCTTTTATAAGCTCCGGAGGTCACCCCGATTACAAGTTTACAGCCGGCACTTTTACCCTGCTGGATATCTGACGCAGTATCCCCTACTTTGGCAACCTGTTCAGGATTGTTGATGCCAGTCTTTTCCATAGCTTTGAAAATCATATCGGGGTGGGGCCTGCCATTGGCGACTTCGTCACTGGTGATGCTTAGGTCTATGAGGTTATTCCTTACCCACCCCAGTCTTTGGATGATAACGTCGGCTATGTCCCGGCTAAAACCGGTATCGATGGCAATTTTAATATTATTTCTTCTTAATGCTTTAAAAGTTGATTCCACTCCCTTCTTTGCCCGTACCTTTTTGCTATTCTCATAAAAATCCACCATCCTTTTCACAAAGTTTGCGTGTATTTTATCAATGAGCACCTTGTATATACGGTCATCTCCCTCGTACTTCTTTTGAAGTATATTAAGAATGGCAACAGGTTTTGGAAGGCCCATTACCTCATTGGCCTCTTCCTCTGTCACGTTAACTTTGTGGTCTTTTAAAGCCTCTATCAAAGCCTTGTGGACATAGCGGTTATCCTCTACGGTAGTTCCGGCCATGTCGAATACTACTAATTTTATATTCATGATTTTCGGGATTAGAAATAATATTTACAATAAAGGCTCAAATTAGGCTACTTAGTTAATTTAAAAGTGATTCTTGTTTTACCAATTTGTTATCTTTTTAACGATGATATTGGAGCTCCCGACAATAATGGATTGTTAGAATTAATGATTTGATAAACAAACTTTCTCCTCAATGAAGAGGGACCGGATTATTTTTGTGAATAATTCAATTTCAATCAATTTTTATGAAAAGCATTGCAGAAAGCGTTGAGGAAATATTTTCCCTGTATGAAAAATATGGTGAACATGATTATATAGGTGAACCTGTCTCTCAAATTGAACACATGTCTCAAGCCGCACAGATGGCTATCGCAGGGGGATACGATGACGAGGTAATTTTGGCAGCCTTCTTTCATGATATCGGGCATATCTGCGAGTCACAACAGGAAACGGAGAGCATGAATGGCTATGGCACAAAAAGTCATGAAATGATCGGTGCTGCCTACTTAAAGAAAATGGGCTTTTCCGAGAAGGTACTTTCCCTGATAAAAAGTCACGTTCCAGCCAAAAGATATCTAACATTTGTTGAACCGGATTATTATAACAACCTCTCTGAGGCCAGCAAAAAGACGCTCGAGTTTCAGGGAGGTGTTATGTCTGCTGAAGAGGCAGAGGCATTTGAATCAAAACCTTATTTCAAAGAGCGCATACAGTTACGGAAGTGGGATGAAATGGCCAAAGAAAAGGATATTCCAATTATTGATCTGAATATTTTAAAAGATAGAACAAAAAGACACCTTCAAAAAAAGATTAAATAAGTATACCTTAGGTGCTTGTGAATTCAAATTGCTACCCGCCCGCCATCGCTAGTATTATTGAAAACCAATATTTTGACTCAGCATTACTGATCAAACACAATTCAATTGTACTTCTATGAAATTATGTTAGATAATTTTCATTAACATTTACATAAACATTTTATAACCCAAAGTTTCGGTTTTCTATTGAAGGAATTGACAATTTTGACACTTGATAAACAAACACAACAGTAATGGAAGATCAACTTAACCGCTATAAAAAGCTTTATCGATTTGCAGCCCCAGTAAGCAGTAAGTCATTTATGGGATATTTTGTAAATTTTATGGAAAAAAGTAACAAGCTCCCTTCCATAAAGCTGAATGTCAGTGTGAAAAAAGAGATTTTGAACTTGGAGGTCTATTGTAATACCAACCGTGATTTTGAATTCGTCAAAAAAGATATCTTTGACTTTTTCAAATTAAGCGAAATCAAGAATTTTTTCATGAGGTATTACGATCTGGAAAATGGGAAGTTTATCATTAATCCTTCAGAAATCTCAACTGATAACAGTACCTTTCATATAGAGGTACAAAATGAATTATTTCTTTCCCGAAGATTAGTTTCCGAATGAAGAAATATTCGATTATCATATTTCA
>CAYPCZ010000168.1:0-2928 GCA_964409345.1 uncultured Flavobacterium sp.
CTCCTCGATTTCTGTACTTTTTGCCCTTTGTTCTTAGATGTTTGTATAATGTGCCTCCCTGGCGTTTGTTTGCCCAAATATGTTGATAAATCCTTTCTTTGGAAACACACGCCTTAGCTTCAAGTTTTGAGAGGCCTTCAATCTGTTCAGGGCTGTAATCCTCTTTGATTAAACACTCTACATACTCTTGTATTTCAGAGGTAAATCTTATCCTTTTGTGTTTGTGTTTATGCCTATTTGCACACTTCTTTTGGGCTAATTCAGCCCTGTATTTTCCACTTCTTTGGTCGCAGTTCCGCTTTAGCTCCCTACATACAACAGATTTGTCTCTATTGATTTTTAAGGCTATTTCGCTCTGTGAAAACCCTTCTTCTTTTAATACTTGAATTGTGTATCTTTGCTCTACGGTTAATTGACCCATTATATGCGAATTTTGGACGAGGAGCAAGATGAGAAAATTATACCATTCAGCAAAGGGGAAGAGTGTTTTACTCTTCTCTTTTCTGAAAAAATATTTAGAACTTTCTTAAACTATCCAAAAGTTGCATTTATTAGTTGAATCTAAGCTATATATTTTGGCTGCAAAGAAAAAACCAGCAAAAAAAGCTACTCCACGCAAAGAAGGAGTTAAAGCAGACGGGACATTGAAAAAGGGTTACCGATACGTAAAGGGAGGTAGAGTTGTAAAGGCGAAAGCTACTACTGCAAAGAAAAAAACAGCTACTAAGCGAAAAACCACTAAGAAAAAGTAATAAAAAAACCCTCAAATGAGGGTTTTTTTGTTAGTTAACATTAAACTGAATTTTTGGTTTAAAAATAGTATATTTGTAGTATAAATTTTCGGGATATGGAAACAATTATTATAAATACAAAAGACAAAAGCACGGCTAAACTTATTGTCGAGTTGGTAAAAAAACTCGGAGAAAAGAGCAAGGTATTGACTGATGAACAACAGGAGGATTTTCTTTTTGGTCAGCTTATGAAAAGCGAAAAAACAGGCACAAAAGTAACTCGGAACACTATATTTAAAAAGCTTCGTAAATAATGGAAGTCATTTTTGACAGAAGTTTTAGTAAAAGCATTGATAAGATCAAAAATAAATCGGTTTTGAATAAAATCGAAAAAATTATTATCCAATGCGAAGAAGCCGCTACTATAAAAGATATTTCTAATCTAAAAAAGATGTCAGGTTATAGGTATTATTACCCGCATAAAAACAGGTGACTACAGAATTGGTTTAGAAGTACAAGACAACGTCATAGACTTTATTATAGTCGCTCACAGGAAAGATATTTATAAAGTTTTCCCTTAACAAAAACCCTCAAATGAGGGTTTTTTTTATTCTTGGCCGGTACAGATTTTTTGACTATTTAGCTTTAATAAAAATTGACAAAAACTCTAATTTGAGTATTTTTGTTGCAAAACGGGTTTGTTTACAAGTTTATAAACTGCTCTATAAACACATAAGTAAACATTTTGTAACTTTCAAGTAATTAAAAATCAATAACATACCCTCGTTTGTTTACTTGTTTACAATGTTTACACGTTTTCCGAACTTAAAAGTTAGGTGGCTAAAAAATTATTTTCTTATTCATTAGTTCCGGGTCAGCTTCTAAATTTCTATGTGTGTAATTTTCGGTCATTTTTATATCATAATGGCGTGCTTGATTTCTAATTTTTATTGTTGGAATTCCCGCCTCGAACAAGTCGGTAATTCCTGTATCTTTCCAACTATAAAATTGCACGGTATTAGGTAGATTCAACGTATCTCTCATTTTGGAAAAATAGTCGCTTATTTTTTTAGGTTTTAAAGCCTCTTTACCTGGTCGAAAATTGTCATTGGAAAATAAAAAATCTGAATTATTGGCATTTTGTAAGTGCTTTGCAAACATCGGAATTAGATCGTTTGGTATAGTAACAATTTCTTCTTTTTTGTTCTTACTCACATTGGCTGGTACTACAATTATGTTTTTACTCAGCTTTACATCTTCAACCTTTAATTTTGTGAGTTCTGTTCTTCTGATCAAGCAAGAATAAGTAATCATCGACAAAACCAAATAATTGAAATTATTGCCTTTTAAGTAGTTTATGATTTTAATTGAATCTTCCTTTGTAATGATAGTACGTTTTTTTTGCTGCTTCTCCTTTTTTCGAATCGAAATACAAAAATTCTCCTTCACATAGCCTTTCTCAACAAGCCAATTGAAAAATGTAATGAAAAAATTCAAATGATTGTTATAAGTTCTGTTGCTTGCATTTCTTTCGTAATAAATATAATCCAGGTACTGAATCAAAACATTTTTATTGAATTCTATAATGAAGTCCAGTTTTACTTTCTTTACTTTCAAAAAGGTGGAGAAAACCGATAAAAAAGACTCGTAGCTTCTTAACGTGTCTGGTCTTTTAGCTTCTTTTTTAACCTCAATTGCAGTTTGATTTATAAATATTGAGCAGCAATTCTCAAATTTTGCATAAAAGGTTTCTTGGTATTCAAAGTATGGGGACCAGCCGTTTTGCAATCTCCGGTTAATTTCGTCCACTATCTTTTTACCTATAGCCTCACGGATTCGTTTATTTGAGTTCTTTGGCACTCTTACCCTGTGCCGTTATAGTTTGTTAGTTATGGGGTTTTTGGCGTAATAAACTATTAACCAATCTTTGTTCTTCCTGATTTCCGCAGGTAGATAGTCAACAAATAAAGAAGCTCTATTTATTGTACACGGTTGAAAATTGTTAGGATTTTGCATTTTTTTATTTATCCACAAAGCATTTTGCAGACAAACAAGTATCACAGAACTGACACAGAGATTTATTAAAAAAAGGCTCAATCTCTTTTGTTTATTAAGATTAAGCCTTTGTTAGTAGCGGGAGCAGGACTCGAACCTGCGACCTTCGGGTTATGAGCCCGACGAGCTACCAACTGCTCCA
>CAYPCZ010000169.1:0-2915 GCA_964409345.1 uncultured Flavobacterium sp.
AGGTAGAATGTTCAATTAACCACGTCACCCGCCATTGAGCCAAACGCCTGTTACCGGCTGGCATTTTGTAGTTTCTTAATTCTTGCATTTAATGAGGGTATTTTCTCTTTTTCAATTTCAGAAAGTGTCAAGTTAAAGTCTTGTGATAATTCGTGGTTTTGCTGTAACAAATTGAATAATCCCTGAATTGAGTTTACTCTCACTATCTTACTTTCTTTTTTGTTTGTTGCCCATTTAGTTAATAAGTCCCAAGTATTTCCTAATTCTTTCTTTGTCAAACTAAGCCGTGAAACAAGTAAAACCAAATGCCATTTCAGTTCAATGTCTTTTGCAATTTGGCATAGGTTCAGTAGTTCTGTTTTATGTTTTTGCAAATAGTCCAATTTGTCAAGTGTTATTTTTTCAATTGCATCTGCCGTCCGCATTACAACTTTTCTGTCCGAATGGTTTAAACCAATAAATAATTCGTCAAAGTCATTTTGTGTATTAACCATTGTAACGATTTCATTGGCTTTGCCAATGGAACGAAGGTCGCCACCTTTTAATATTTCTTGAAATTTGTTCACTTTATCGGTTGTCGTAAAATTGTTTTTAGTTTGTCAGGCTCGGTTTTGTTAGGGTCAGACAAATAAATTTCGTGGTGAAGTCCGTTTTTCGTCAGTGTACGGACTTTTATGAAATTGTCTATTTGTTTTATACTTTCGAGTTCAGTTTTATAAGAACCAACGTGCAGGATACTGACAGAATCACCTTCGTCAATTATTTCAAACTTCACTTCGGAAGCTGTTTCTGTTTTCTTTTTTACAACTGTAGTAACCGCTTTTTCAACTATTTCTTCCGTAACAAAATCGGGCATTCTGATAAGAAGTTTCCAATACCATTCAGAACGTGGAACTTCCAGCGCAGGTCGCTCGTCTTTTACCCACCAAAGTCCTTCCAATTTAGGAACACCAAAGTCTTGAATTGTCTCTTTGCAGATTTTCTTAACTCCGTAAGCAACGGGATATATAGCTCCTGCTTTTTCTGAAAACTCTTTTCCAGCAGGTTCTCCTTTGCCTAAAATTGTCAGGTAAGGAATTTTCCCAAAATTTACTAATTCAGGTTTCAGTCTGGCTGAATAGTAGTCCTTATATTTTTTTGTTAAATCTAATTTTTCCATTATGATGTCGTTTTATGCTTGCCGCTAACGTTTTCGGGCTTGGCGAAGGTGGCGATTTTCACCACTAATGTTGATGCGGAGAACCAAACTTTGATTAACCACAAATGTGTCTGCGGAGCACTGAACCGCCACTTTTGCCAAACCCGTGTTAGCAGCTGCCAAAATTGAATTATGAGTTACCGTAAATGTTTGATTCGCCTCCATCAATAGCAATGGTTTGTCCGCTTACATAGCCGTTGTCTTCACTCAAAAGGAATGCAACTAATTTGGCTACATCACGTGGCTGTCCCAATCGTTTTGTAGGGTTGCGTTGTGCATATTCTGTTTCCGCTACTTTCGGATTGTCAGGATTTACTTGTTTGAATGCTTCTGCAACCATTGGAGTCAGAATTGCTCCGGGTGCTATTGCATTAGTTAGGATTCCGTCTCTGCCATATTCCAAAGCGGCATTTTTTGTCATACCCGAGACAGCGTGTTTGCTCGCCACATAAGGCATTTGGTTTAAAACTCCACGAATGCCACCAACAGATGCCGCATTCACAATACGACCAAACTTTTGTTTTTGCATCACTGGAATTACATAGCGTAAACCGTAGTAAACTCCCATCAAGTTGATGTCAATTACCTTTTTGAAAACATCTATATCATATTCGGTAATGCTTTCCTGTTTTCCCTCAATGCCTGCGTTGTTGTAGAGTCCGTCAATTCTGCCAAATGCCTTTACTGTTTCATCAACATAATTTTTAACGGCTTCCTCATTTGAAACATCCGCCACAACGGTGATTGTTTTTACATCAGGAAACTCTTTGTTTAGTTCTGATTTTGCGTCCACTAACGCTTTTTCGTTGTAGTCAACCAACACAAGGTTTGCACCTTTTGAAGCTAATTCCTTTGCTGCTGCTAATCCAAGTCCCATCCCGGCACCTGTGATAATGATTGATTTGTTTTTCATTTTATTTTAATTGTTTATTGTCAAAAGTTATCTTTATTCTCTGGTCATTCAGCGAACTGTCGTCATTGGTTTCTGCTAACGTTCTCCAAATAGGCAAAGGCGCCTAACAAATATTGTACTTTTGCGCTTTTGCTTATTTGGTGTTAGTGCTTATTCAATTATTCGAGTCCAAGGTCGTTTATTAAGTTATTCAAATCTTGCCTTCCGTTCGCCGGTCTGTAATGCCAATGGTCAAATTCATAAATGAGTTTCTCGTTTGCCTTGTAAGTCAAACCAAATTTTTCTAACGTGTCCGAATAATTGTCATTTGAATAAATAAAGACTAGTCCGTGTTCATCAAATGCGATGTAGTCACCTGTTTCGGGTCGTCTTAACATTAAATCATAATAACCGTCATAAAATACTACTTCTTCATAATTGTCCAAAGTGGTCTTTAACTTAGTTTTTGTTGCTTTTCCTTCAAAGTCTACGGGATTCTCCTTGTCGTCAAAATCACGGATTTTTATTTGTAATTCACCTATAGTTTGGTCAATAAATAAAGTCAAGAATTCTTTTATTTTTTGTACGTCTTGAAATGATGCAACGAAACGCTTGTCCGACCCGTTAGATTGAATCAAATAAAACGGACTTGACTTGAAGTCCCTTGATGCACATTTTATTGGTTTGCTTGTCGTCATACAATTAGCACTAACGTTTCGAGGCTTGGCGCAAGTGCGGGCTTGAATTGAGCGGAAGTTCAATTCAGACCGAACTAAGCCAAAGCCAATTTCTATTTGCTAATTTAAACAAAAAGCCAATAAAATT
>CAYPCZ010000170.1:0-2911 GCA_964409345.1 uncultured Flavobacterium sp.
AAAATTGAAGAAGTTTTTGACGAAATTCAAAAAAGTAATATGAGTAAATTAGGAGAAGACGGAAAACCAATTTATCGAGAAGACGGAAAGGTTATGAAAGGATCTAATTTTTTTAGCCCTGATTTTTCAACGATATTAGAACAATAAACTGTATAAAACCCGTTAATATAGGTGCAAATCATCTTACAAATGAAAAATAATATACTCTTAGCCTTATCTTTTTTTCTGATTATTTTTTCGAATAGCTCTAATGCACAGCAGATTCAACTTTACGAACAATTTTACGGAAAGTATGATTATATAGCTATCGGAAATACGCTCAATCCGTATGAAAACGGTTTGGGGTTACCCTGTACGATTCTTAATGAATCCAGTGCAACCTTAAGCTTGACGCCCAATCAAACCGTTATTGCAGCCTATCTGTATTGGGCAGGTTCGGGGACAGGAGAATTCGACGTAAAACTCAACGGAACTGATATAACAGCTCAACGGACTTTCTCAACGGACTTGTTTTATAACAACACTAATTTTACGTTTTTCGGAGCCTTTGCCGATATTACAGATATTGTACAAAGCACAGGAAACGGAACCTATACTTTTTCGGATATTGATTTGAATGCTGCTATTCAGTCTTTTTGTTCGGTTGGACTAAACTTCGGGGGTTGGTCTATTGTGATTATTTATGAAGACCCTGTTTTTATTAATAATTTAGTCAATGTTTATGACGGATTTGAAATGGTAGGCACCACAACTACTATTTTAAATATTCAACTGCAAGGCTTAAATGTAATTGACCCGCAAGGAGGAAAACTGGGCTTTCTGGCTTGGGAAGGAGATGCTTCGATTGCCGAGAACGAAACCCTTCAAGTCAACGGAAACATAATTAGTAACCCTCCGCTAAACCCTGCTACAAATGTATTTAACGGAACTAACAGTTTTACTGGAGCCTCTGATTTATATAATATGGACTTAGATTTTTTTGATATAAGTCCGTATGTTAACCCGGGAGATACTTCTTTGGGTATTACGCTCACTTCATGGCAAGACGGAGTGATCGTAAATAATATTGTAGTGGTACTAAGCAGCGAGCTCCCGGATGCGACCATAACTTTAAATCCTAATATACAAGAAGATAACTCGTGCGGAAACAGAGATTTAGATGTTACTTTTACAGTATCGAATATAGAAGGAACCGATGTTCTACCCGCTGATATTCCGATTGCTTTTTATGCTGATGGAGTTTTGGTAGAAACAGCTCAAACCAATCAAAGCATAGCCATAGAAGGAAGCATTACGCAATCAATTAATTTTACTATTCCAGAGGGTATTCCGAATAATTTTGAGCTATTAGCTGTGGTTGATGACACCGGAAACGGAACGGGAATACAGCAGGAGGTAAACGAAGATAATAATACTTTTTTGCTCAATGTAACACTACTCGCAGCCTTAGAAGAGGCAGAAATTGTTAATCAACAAGCTTGTAGCCATACTAATACGGCTTCTTTTAATTTGATGGATTCTATAATTAGTGTGAATCCTAATTATATCATTAGCTTCCATGCTTCTTTTTTGAATGCCCAAAATAATACTGGTGTTTTTCCTGATTTTACATCCTATAACGGAGCGGGAACTATGTATGTCAGAATAGAAGATCCTGTTACTTTGTGTTATACTATTCATGATTTTGAACTTATTATTAATCAGAAGCCGACCCTTAATAGTGCACAAGACTATAATATATGTGTTGATAGTGACAGTCAAACCTCGGTTTTTGATTTAACAAGCAAAGCTAATGAAATACTCCAAGGACAAACCGCTACGCTTACTTACTATACTTCTCAAGAAGATGCAGATAACAAAGTGGCAAGTATAAATAACCCTACAAATTATACCAATGTTTCCAACCCTCAAACCATATATGTGAGGGCTGAGTTTTATCCGAATTGTTATAATACTACCTCATTTGAACTCCATGTATTTACGACACCTCAAATTATTAAACCAACCGACTATGTAATTTGTGATTATGACGATAATGGATTTGAAACTTTTGATTTAACTTCGAAATCCAACGAAATTAGACATGAGGATTCTACAGATGTTATAGTATCCTATCATACTTCTCAAGCGGATGCTTTGTTAGGAACACCAACTATAAATAGCCTCACCAACTATAGTTCTTCTGGTGAAACCATTTGGGTTAGAGCCACAAGAAACGGATGTGTAGCGATTACTTCGTTTGATTTGATAGTAGCTGGTTTGCCTCAAATCAATCAGCCTAATGTTTACGAAATGTGTTCGAACACATCAGATACAGCAACCTTTAATCTTTTCTCTAAAAACTTTGAAATAGCTAATGGACTACCATATACTTTTAAATATTACGAAAACTTAACAGACGCTCAAACTGGTCTCAATTTTATAGAAAATCCGTTTTTTTATACCAATATGAGTAATCCTCAAACGATATATGCACGAGTGGAAAATCAGCAAGGTTGTTATGTCCTTACCGAGTTTGAATTGTTAGTCAGCGTTTACCCGGAAGCATTTGAACCTGATAATTATGAGGTTTGTGATAATAATACAGATGGATTTTCTGTTTTTGATTTAACTTCTTTGAATCATACGGTTACTGGTGGTATAGAAAATATGAATGTACAATACTATGAAACCCAAGAAGACCTGGTGCATAATGCCAACGCAATTTCTAACCCGGAGCAATATTTTAATTTGGCACCTCACAACCAAACAATTTATATAGCGGTAAGCTCCGTAGGGGGAGCTTGCAGAACATTTACCAGTGTTAATCTTGTCGTGCACCCAGCTCCTCAAATCCTTTCTTCACCTACTCCTTTGGAGTTGTGTGATGATGACAATGATGGTTTTGTGGAGTTTGATTTAACGGTTCGAG
>CAYPCZ010000171.1:0-2887 GCA_964409345.1 uncultured Flavobacterium sp.
CAAGCGTCTTAACGATATGTTTGTTTGTAGTTGTCATAGCATAACGGCTAACGTTCCCACGCTTTGCGTTCGTGCGGGATTTCGGAGCACAAAACTGTCAACCTACCACAAAAGCCCAATTGGAAAACTGAACTTGAATGGAAGCACGTCACCCCGCATAACGCAAAACGTGTGTTAGCTGCTGCCATTTTTCGTTTTTTCTTGTATATTTGCATCAGCTCAGTAGTTCATGCGGATAGAACGCGGACCTGCTAAGTCCGAGAGGGGGGTTCGAGTCCCCCTTGAGATTATTCTCTCCTTTATTGGAGTCATGATATATAAGACCATCCAAACGGTGGTCTTTTTTTTATGCAGTTTACTTGAAGTTGGCATTTATCTTTTTAACTAGTTTATAAAATTCTCCAAAATGTTCTTCTCCTGGTTTCGCTGATGATTTAAACTCTTCAAGATATTTTTTCTTTAATGTGTTTTGAGCTTCTTTTTTGTCAGATGAGTTTTCCATCGCTGCATCAACAATGTCAGGGTATTTTGTCCGGACTGCATTTTTTATTTCAATTGGTAAAAGGCCTTCTATTAATTTTTTACCAACTTCGTTTTTACCAACTGGCAAGAGATTTTTATTTTCAATAAAGCCAATTGATGTCAATGGCTTTTTTACAGAGTCATACTTGTCATAATCTACTGTAACAACAACATTAGAGAATCGATTTTTAATGAAACTCGTTATAGCTGTATTCTTGATTACATCAGCTCCGCCATAAGGATAAATTTCTATGTTTTTTCTTAACGCATTGTTTCCGTGAGCAGGGTCTTTTAATAACTCGAAATATTCTTTATCAATAGGGCCTTCAACTAAGACAACATTATTTGAGTCATTAAAAATAGTTGACTTTAGTGGTCCAAAATCTTCACCGTTTATCCCTAACGCTAATGCAAAAGGCTCATACCAATTGTCTTCTTCAGTATTAGTGATAACAGAGCCCTTCTCTTTTGCTTTACTTTTCAAATCTCTATCTACAAGAATGTTTGCTAGTTGGGTTTTGTGGCTTAAAAGGTAAGGACTATGGGTAGTAACAATAACCTGAATCTTAAATTCATTAGCGAGGTCTTGTAGTATTCGCCCAAATTCTGCTTGAGCAGAAGGATGAAGAAAACTTTCAGGTTCTTCAATTAATACAATAGGATAAATCTTTTCTGTTTGATTAGAACTTTCTTGGAATTTACGAGCATTCAGCAAACTCATAAAAATTAATGTTCTGTTCTTTGTTCCGCTTCCCCATTCTTCTAGAGATACATCTACACCTTTTTCCTTTAACGAAATTTCAATTGATTCTCTTTCAAGTTTTAATCCTTGCATCGAAAAGCTAACTTCATATTTGTCTTCAAGTCTGCCTAGTAGATTCGATAGTTCGTCTTGTTGCTTTTTCAAAGATTTTTGAACTGATTTTAAGACTGTGTCGATTTTGTCCGAAATTTCCTTTTTGTCTTTCTCCGTAATAAAATTGTTTATCGAGTTTTTCTTGACACTAAATGGAGAGAAGGAATCGTTTTCAGTGGAATTATGAAAGACTACGGTCTCAGATGTTTTTATACGTCTTAAAACTTCTCTTTTTGAAAAGTCTTTTTCAATTTCAATTTCCCCAAATTTAATTTTATAGTCGCTAGAGTTGTCTGGTTTTTTGTAATAATCTATGCATAAAAGTTCTTTTTGATTTCCTTCACTACCTGTTTCATCTTTTAATATCAAGTCTCTTATGAATTTAAATAGTGAAGAGTCTTCATTTTTGTCAAGTTCTAATAATAGTTTGATGTGAATATCTTCATTTGTGTGTTTCTTCCATTTAGTGAAGTCATTCTTGTAGTTAATGTCACCATAACCAATAAGTTCGTCAGGTAGCATTCTTACAAAATACCCACTACTAAGCAGATTCCGTATTGCTTTTAAAATATTGGATTTTCCTGCATTATTTTTCCCGCATACAGCAGTGTAATAATGACAGAACTTCAATGAAACATCTTCAAGAGTTCTGTAGTTCTTTACTGTCAATTCTTTGATGAACATATTATTGCCTTTTTACTAGTTGTCGTTTTTTTATGGTTGCAGCTAACGTTCCCACGCTTTGCGTTCGTGCGGGATTTCGGAGCACAAAACTGTCAACCCAGCACAAAAGCCCAATTGGAAAACTGAACTTAAATGTAAGCACGTCACCCCGCATGACGCAAAACGTGTGTTATAGCCAGTGGTTCTTTCAGTCGTCATTGTCCGCCCAGTTTTATTATTTTCCCCTTTTCTTCTATTCCGTTGTTGTCGTCTTCATAATCTTCATCGTCTTCTGTCGGATAAAAGTCAACCCAAACTTGTACTAAAAAGTCGTGAAAACCCCAACCAATTCCGCTCGTTTCGTCAACAACTTTTCCAACTCTGTCTTCAAATTTGTCAAGAAGGTTTTCTTTTCTCATTAAAGTCAAGCTGTCAACAAAAGTTGTCGCCAAGCTTTTATAAAAAGCTTCATTAACATCTCCATAGTCATTTGTAAATTTTACTCCTGTCTCAACGTAGAATAACATCAAGTCAGCAAGTAAGTCTGTTGATGTCCCGAGTTTTTTAAAGTCGCTTATTGCTTGTTTGCCGTCCTTAAGTTTGTAGTTGTAACCACGTTTAGGGTAAAACGCTTCAAAAACTTTGTCACGATACTTTTCAAAAAGTTCTCTCTCGTCTGGATTTACATAAAAGTCAAAAAACTCCTTTACTGTTTTGTTCTTTTTATACAAGTCGGCAACAAGGTCAATTAGTTTGTCCTTGTCGAGTTTTTTAAGTACTTTTTTTATGTCGGTCAGTCCCATATTTCATTTATTGTTACGGTCGTCCTACCATTGGCTATAACGG
>CAYPCZ010000172.1:0-2843 GCA_964409345.1 uncultured Flavobacterium sp.
CTTATCCGCCTTTATGCGCTGTCCGGAAAAGGTATTCTCCTTTGTCTCTGGGGAAAAATGAACAACCGTCAAATAAACCGTCTTCTGTGATTGTCGTTCCATAAATCACTTCGTCTTCGATATTCCCTTTCAGGACTTCGGTTACTTCAACTTGATAATTCGTCCCTGTTTTTATGACGATACCCATTATAACTAAATCACTCCATTCGTAGCTTTCGTTGTCCAATTCTCTCAGTGCCTATTCAGGACATTCACAAGCAATTGAATTGAATGAAAGTGTCAATAGTAAAATTAAAATCGTTATTGTCGCCTTTATAATGTTGCCAACGGCACGGCGGATTGCAACAGGGCGGGTTTCGGAGCACAAAGTTTCAATTTGTTGCTTAAGTTTATTAGAAGCATAAGCTCCAAGTTGGCACGAAACCCCGCCTGACGCAAAATCCGTGTAGGCGGTTCGTTTTTATTCCACAGCATATTTAGAGATTCCGGGTTCACTGCTTTCAAAAAGTCCTGTTTCAAAAAAATAGTTTGCCATTTTTAAAGCATCTCCATTGGAGTTTTTTGTCGCTCTCAATTCAACCCATTTTGGCATAAATTCATTTTGATTTACTAATTCAGTATTTGTCTCTGCAATTTTCTGGTTTAAAGCTGTCAAGTCGTTTTCATCAAATACTTTCACATGAAAATTACTTCCGTAGCTGTTTATGCACTTATTACCTATCTGTTCCCCAATTAAGTTTTCGCAGTTGTCTGACTTCATTGTGTAGTGAGCATAAGAAACGATTACATTTTGTTCTAATTCGGAAATTATGTAGGCGATTTGTCCGCAGTTCTTGGACGATTTAAGCCTTAGCGGAATTTCTTTAAATTTGTATTGTTCTGTCGTGTGAATTGTATAAGTATAATTTTGGTCAAGATAGCTTACAGTTGAAATGAAATTTTGAATTTGACTGTCGCTATAAGCTGTGTCAACACCAAGCAAAATGTAGTTGTTGGACATTTCGCCCAAATTGTCTTGTCCCCCGTTATAGTATTTAAAGTCTATAAACTCACAGTTACTCATTGCTGTTAAGTCGTCATCTTTTCTACAACCTGTAAAAAGTAACGCAAAAGCCATAATTGATAAGATCAGATTTTTCATCGCTTTTTTTTTTACTGTTATCAAATATACTGGTAGTGGTGGTCTGTCTTAATGACCGCCGACCTTTCGCAGCTACCCGAAGGTGGCGATTTCGAAGCACAAAACTGTCAACCAAGCAGAAACTTCGATAGAAGCACAGTACTTCTATTTTTCAGCGATTTCAATCGTCGTTTCTTTATAGTTTAACTGTCCTGATTCTATTTTCAGAATGTCAATTTGGCTTTCTTTTAGAAATTTGTCGAAGCCTAATATTCTAGGGTCATTTATTTCCTTAAACTCGTCAAATGGAATACTTAGAATAAATTTCTCACCATTTTTAGAAATTCCGAAAACGTCATCATTCGTTGCAATCTTTGACCTTAATTCATAGTCGTTGTAAATCAGGTAATTTTTTTCGTTCTGTTTGTCAACCGATATACCTATTGTGAAGTCAGCATAATTGTTATCTTCGGGTGGTGTTCCTAAAAACCAATATACCAGGTTATGGTAGTTGTAATGGTCAAAAACACTGTCTTTTGGTATTTGAATTAATGTCCAACCATCCATTTCTGTCATTCCAAATTTGAAGCTAATTTTTTCTCCACCGCTGAAAATTTCTGCCCATTCAAAAACTTTTGCCTCTACGTCATTCAGTCTTTTCCCTTTAACTAGAATGTACCGGTCGAAGTCTGCCGATTGAATGGTCTCATGGTTAAATTTTCTGCCCATATTCCCTTTTGTCTTGCTTGGCCCACAACTAATAAAAGTCGTTAATACAAGCATTGAAATTATTGCTTGTGTCATTGTTTGTCGTGTCAGTTAATATTCTGCTCAACGGCACGGCGGATTGCGGCCGGGTCTACGTTTATCGTGTACCGCGAGGCCTTGGCTTTTCTGCCTTTTTTGGCACTACTTCCAAGTTTTGAAATTTGAGTTTTCTTAACTCCAACAGGTCGTCCAAGTTCTTTCTGTGCCAAGTTTCTTTCTTGTCTGGCTGCTTTAATTATTTTTCCTAAAACGTCCATACGAAGTTCGTATTCGTATTCGTCACGATCTTGTGTTCCGACCTTGCCGATATACTTGCCTTTCATCTCGGCAAGTGAGTATGTGTTCAGTTCTTTAGCTGCCCGATGATTACTAACTGCACGATCAATTTCGTTTGCAGGAACTTTGTCAACTTGCATGTTATAAGTCGTTTTTATTCTTTTTGAATTGATAATCCCCCGCAACCATAATCAAGTTGTCATTTTTCTCACTAAGTTGAAGTAATAGCATATGAGGATGACGCTCGTCTATAAAATATGTAACAAGGATATCAGATTCGAGTTTTATGCCTGTCTTACCTATTTCCCCTTCAAATTTATTTTCCCACGTCCCTGATACTTTCCTCACACCAGTTGACTCGTTTATTTGTACTTCTGCAATTGAATCGTTAACTAATTGTATGAATTCAATTTCAGTATCTTTGTCGTTTAAAGGCCTATTAGGATAGTCTCGGTTCCATTTTCCCAATAATTCGGCGTTCGTGAAACCTCTGTCGATACTTTTTTCTGATTTTTGATTGGCACAAAATGTCAACAATGGAATTAAGGCAGTAAGTGCAATGATTTTTAAGTGTTTCATGTCCGTGTAATTTTATGTCATTAAGGTCAAATTGGCCAATCTAGGCGGTCTTTTTAAAATGTTTATAACGGCACGGCGGATGGTGGCCGGGCCTATGTTT
>CAYPCZ010000173.1:0-2807 GCA_964409345.1 uncultured Flavobacterium sp.
ATCGAAAGAGTTCCCTTGCTAGTCCGGATTCATGAACCGGGCATTTCAAATGCCCCTTACTACAACAGCACAACCTACACTCGGGGCCAAATTTGCCTCTTGTTTTTAGATATATAATCCATTTCGCTAATTTCATCCAAACAGCTACAGCTATGGGTTTCACCCAATCGAATTAGTAACGAACCAATTTGCAAAACAGAAACTCCATTATATTCATCATAATCCAGTAGAGGCCGGCTATGTCGCCATCCTAAAGATTATCCTACAGTTCAGCTATCGATTATTCGGGTGGTAAGGGATTATAAGAAGTTGTTATTTTCAGTGAGATCGAATTGTAAATTCTCAGCTCATCAGCCCGGATTTCAAATCCGAACTAGCTTTAGAAGATAAAGAATTCAGACCTTTTGTTTCCAAGGCATTTCGGGGTATTTCGCTTTAATTATCGATATTTCTTCAATGCATTGTAAGAAATATTCTTTTATATCATTGATATGATTTTCACTGCTAAGAAAAGACTGTAAGCTTCTCATTTTTCTGATTGAAGTCCATGCAGACGGGTCGTCCATATGTACACCTGCCCAACTTTCTGATTCGCTATTGATCTTTTTAAATGCACCTATAATAGCAGGTCTTTGTGATATTTTGGGAGGAACTTCTATTATTACACCTAGTTCCGGATAAGGCTTTGGGTTTTTCGAGTTAAACCAATATCCCAGTCCTACCCAGAACCACTCTCCTTGATCAGCATAATAAATATATCTGTCGTGCTCTTTTAATTGCGTTAGGTAGGTTGATTTTTGAGATTTCTTCCCTAGTACTTCTTCAAATCTTTCTGAAACCTCGGCGTGCATAGATTCATCTAACAATTTTCTAAGACGATGAAAATTAGACATTGCCAAAAGGTCAACGGGATTGAATTGATTATTAACTGAAAGTCCGATGTCGTTCATAAATTCTAGTATTTCTTTAATGATTGGTAAGTCGATATATTTAATTAATAAGTCATAGATTTGATACCACCTTATTTGGATATAATTGATTGAGGCATTGCATTTTTCAAGAATTGCTTCTTTTTCTTTAGGCTCATATTCCTTGGTGATGTAGACAATGGTCTTGGTCTTTTCATATATGTCAAGATGCTCAGCATATCTGGATAGTTGATTCTCACCTTCTGAAGATCCGATTTTGTTTTCAATATATATGATCTGATCATCCAGATATATTCCCATATCCGGCCTACTGTCTGTTTCATGATGAGATAAGGCTTTTAGGGAGATTTGCGTATCAACCTGATAAGTATCAAAAGTCCTTGTTCTAATAAAGAAAGTAGCTAGGAAATCTTGAAGAACTTCCGGGTTTTCTTTTAAGCAATAAGCAAATATTTCAGTAAAATAATCTTCAAGAGGTTGATTTTGAGATCTTAACTTTAATGAAAATAGTGTGCTAAAAATTGAACCCATAGTGATTTATTACCTTTACTCATTATTATACTCCCTTATGCCACCCGATAATCCCATTCTTTATACCTGGCCTCGGCTTGTTCCATGATCTCCTCCAAGATTTCTTTGAACTCTTCTTTTATGCCTTGCGACGAAGGGTGTTTTTTACGGATAATATAATTTGTGCTTTTACGTCACCTTTTCATGAACCGGGCATTTCAAATGCCTTTGCTACAACATCACAACCTACACTCGGTCCAAATACATGATAAGCTTATAAAAGATAGGACTTCCTTATCAAAAAAACATATGCGTGTCCCAATGACGGAAATTTTCCTCTTTTATCTTTTCAAAATTATACTTCCATTAACACTTATTAAGATTAAACCATGCCTATCCCTATGACCATAGAGTTATACTACTTCTTTACTTTCTACTTACTTTAGAGTATTTAATTCATCTATCCCTAAACCAGCCAAAGAAGTCCACTTGTCTTTTTGTGTTATTAACTCCATTCCATTTAACACTATCATTGTTTTAGTGTAAACTTCAACCATTCCATTTTTACCTGCTTCCCCATACTTTCTGTGGCTTCAGTAGTTTTAAACAAAACCTTAAAAATGGATCATTTCTATGAGCCTTGATGCAAGCTTGGAAGAGAGAGTTTACAAATAATAATATCCATATCTTTTATTTTAAAAATATTCAAGAGTTAATGTATCTTCTTTTATATCTTCAGCGGTTAACGATTTAAAATAGGTATATAATTTTTTGTCAATGATCTCTTGATCGGAGTATTTCTGTAAGTCGTTTTCGGAAATTATAAAAATATGAAGTGTACCGTTATATCTATCCTTTATTATGCTCCCTACAGAGATTGCTTCGACAAAAATTCCCGCAGACTCTGAAGTTAAAAGGATTTCTATACTATCTCTTTCAATGCGATGTTTATATAAATTTTGCTTAACGCTTTCTGCTATTTCCTTGTCTTCATACTCTACATCTCTATTTTGAATTTCAGATATTGACTTTGGAGTCACTGGCCGAATTTTTGCAATATCATTTGAGCTTGATAGAGTTTTATTTTGTGAAATTAGAAAGTATATGGCTTCTGAAGAAGAATTTCTTAATTCTACTACTTGATGGGTTCCTCGCTTACAGCCCATTAATAATATACAGGAGCAAATATAAATCAGCAACCTAGTCATAATCATTTCATTATCGAATTACTCTTATAACTTTTAACAAATCGCTTGTACTTCTATAAGTTAAAGGAAATCTAAGATGATTCCAAGATTCGTTTAAAAAGCCATACACAATACAACTTTACATATGCATTCATAATTAGCTGGTTTTTTGATGAAACTT
>CAYPCZ010000174.1:0-2797 GCA_964409345.1 uncultured Flavobacterium sp.
ATTGCATTGCAAAAAGGAGCTAATATTCTTCGGGTACACGATGTAAAAGAAGCTAAACAAGCCGTAAGATTGTTTGAAGCGTTAAAGGCTTAACTTATTGATGATGATACGGTTCGTTTCTTAAGATGGTAAAAGCTCGATAAATTTGTTCTACCACAAAAAGACGAACCATCTGATGTGAAAAAGTCATTTCAGAGAGCGAAACTTTTCCACTGGCTTTTTGGTAAACCGCATCCGAAAATCCGTAAGGACCTCCGATGACAAAGACCAATGTTTTAACCCCTGAATTCATCTTTTTTTGTAAATAATCCGAAAAACCAACACTCGAAAAACTATTCCCGTTTTCGTCCAGCAAAATAAGCTGGTCACTCGGGGTTATTTTTGATAAAATCAATTCGCCTTCTTTTTCTTTCTGTTGTGCTTCCGGAAGGTTTTTTGCGTTTTTAATATCGGGAATTACCTCCAAATCAAACTTTACATAAAACGAAAGTCGCTTTTGATACTGTTCAATTAGGGTTTTTAGATTTTTATCATCGGTTTTTCCGATTGCAAGGAGTTTGATATTCATAAAGCAAAGATAAAAAGTTTTTGGTTTTTGAGCGAAACAAGTTAGCTTTGTATGTTATTACAACAAAATGATAAAAATCTCACTTATTGGTTCAGGGAATGTGGCTCATCATCTGATTCAGGCTTTTGAATCAAATAGTAAAATTGAATTGGTTCAGGTTTTTGCCAGACGTAAAGAATCCGTTCAGGTTGATACTTCTGAAGAAAAAATCATTTCGGATTACAAGCAGTTAAAACAAGCTGATTTGTATATTATTTCGGTTTCGGATGATGCTATTTTTGAGGTTTCCGAGCAATTCCCTTTTTCAGATCGATTGGTAGTGCATACATCAGGCACAAAGCCTATGGCTATTTTATCCGGAAATAACCGAAAAGGCGTTTTTTATCCGCTACAAACTTTTTCAAAAAGCAAAGCGGTTAATTCTAAAGAAATTCCGATTTGTTTGGAAAGCGAAAATCCAGAAGATTTGGAGTTGCTTCATAAAGTTGCTAATTTAATTTCGGACAAAGTATTCGAGATTGATTCCGAAAAGCGAAAAGCCCTTCATGTTGCAGCTGTTTTTGTAAGTAATTTTGTGAATCATTTGTATCGTATCGGAGAAGAAATCTGTCAAGAAAATACTATTCCGTTTGAAGTTTTAAAACCGTTAATTGCAGAAGTAGCTGACAAAATCAATTACCTCAATCCGAAAGAAGCTCAAACAGGTCCTGCCCAAAGAGGTGATAGGCAAACCATAAATGCCCATCTGGAATTTTTAAAAGACCATCCGAAACAACAAGAAATATATCAACTATTAACCCAAGCTATACGCAATCAAAATGAAAAGTTATAAAGAAATCATGAATGACATTACCACTTTTGTCTTTGATGTGGACGGAGTGCTCACTGATGGAATGGTTCATGTAACTCCCGAAGGAGAGATTCTTCGAATAATGAATATCCGTGACGGATTTGCCATCAAAGCGGCTTTAGAAAGCGGCTATAATGTTTGTATTATTTCGGGAGGAAAAAATGAAGGGGTTCGAATTCGTTTAAAAAATTTAGGCGTAACCGATATTTATTTGGGCTCTCCTGACAAAGTAAAAACCTTTAAAGAATACACCAACATTTACGATATTAAACCCGAACAAGTGCTGTATATGGGAGATGATATTCCGGATTATCACGTGATGCAATTGGTCGGACTTCCAACTTGTCCGCAAGATGCCGCTCCAGAGATTAAATCACTTTGTAAATATATTTCGCACGTAAACGGAGGTAAAGGAGCCGCACGCGATGTGATTGAACAAGTGATGAAAGTTCAAGAAAAATGGAATACTCAATTTGACGGAAGACATGATTAACTCTTCATTTTTACAAAAAAATAACTTTTATTTTAGATGAAAAATCACTACTTTCGCTCACTTTATTCAGAGAATGCTACACAAAGAAATAGTCCTGCTGATTGGCGGTCCGGGAACCGGAAAATCAACACTTATAGAGGTTTTGTCTAAAAGAGGTTTTGTATGCTATCCGGAAATTTCTAGGCAGGTCACCCTTGAAGCTCAACAACAAGGTATTGACCAATTGTTTTTAGAACAACCTCTTTTGTTTAGTCAAAAACTATTAGAAGGAAGGATAAAACAATATCAAGAAGCCGTGTGCGAACAAAGCAATATTGTGTTTATAGATAGGGGTATTCCCGATGTGTTAGCATATATGCACTATCTAGGTGATACGAGCTACCCTACTACTTTTGATGAAGCTTGTCACCAACATCGTTATACCAAATTATTTATTCTGCCGGTGTGGGAAGAAATTTATATCTCAGATAACGAACGATACGAAAATTTTGATCAAGCCAAACAAATTCAAGAGTTTTTAATCACAACCTACGAAGATTTAGGTTATGAACTTATCGAAGTTCCAAAAGATACCCCTCAAAAAAGAGCTGATTTTGTTTTGAGCTATTTTTAGCAAATGAACCAAAAAAACGGTTAACTCATTACAAAATTTATTATATTTGTAAAAATTAACAGTTTATGAAATACTACAAACATTTTTATTGGGCTTATTTAATTTTAGGGCTTTTGTTTGCCTATGACGGATATGAAAAAATAAACGAAGGCCACAGTCCATCTATAAGTTTTGCTCTGGCAGGACTTGCTATTTTTATGTTTTTCTTCAGAAGAAATTTTATCAAGAAAATGGAAGAACGGATGAAAAAATAATTTTCATATCCGAAATATT
>CAYPCZ010000175.1:0-2795 GCA_964409345.1 uncultured Flavobacterium sp.
AAAAAAAGTGAATTATCAAAATAAAAAGTTATGGTACAAAGAATAGACAGCACACAAAAGGCAAACGAACTCATCAAGGTACTGCAAGAAAAACACGGAGAACTGATGTTTTATCAGGCAGGAGGTTGTTGCGAAGGCACACAGCCACAGTGTTTTGAAAAAGGAGAATTTTATCTGCGGATGAATGACGTCTGTATCGGAGAATTCTCTCTCGAAACACCACTGGGAAAAACATTCCAGATTCACTACCGGATTTTTACACCCGAAGAATTAGAAAAATTAGCTCCCGTAAAACTGGCTTAATCCGGTTATTCGACAGTATTAAATAGAAGTTGAAAGCACTTTGTAGCTCATGGTCTGGGCAATATTTGCAGCACTTTGTTTGATGTCCTCTGCATTTTTACCTTGATAAAGCGCATCTATTGTAGTAGTAAATAACGACACCCAATGTTCAAATTGCTTCGCATTCATCGGACTTTTGTCATGCAATTGTTTGTGTATCAACATAGGGTTTCCTTTAAAACTTCCCGTCCCGAAAAGGATAACTTCCCAAAAATCATACATCTTTGGCAAATGGTGATTCCAGTCGGTTTGAGCAATTTCAGTAAACAAATAGCCAATTACTTCGTCTTTTCGGACTTTATCGTAAAATACATCTACGAAAACCTCTATATCTTTTCTGTTGAGAATGTCCTGTTTCATCACTTCTTTTCTTTACAGCAAAGATAGTAAGAGTGTCTGCTATTGCTTATGATTAAGGTCATAAAGCAAGTGGTCTGACCTAATATGTAACGGTATCGTATTTCAAAACTTATGTTTTGGATTTTGTGATTTTAACTAGGAGTTTGTTGATTGCAAGCTTTTGAAAATTATTTGAAGAAATGAAGGGTTGTGCAACGGTTAACTTTGTTAGTGGCAGTGCAATTATATTTCGATTGATATTTTTACTTTTCCACCTAAACCTTTTTCAACTATATCGTATAAGGTTTTAAGCGTTAAATTACTTCCGTTGTTTTCAACTCTTGAAATATATTCACGTTTTTTGTCAACCAATTCCGCAAGTTCAGACTGAGTTAGTTGTTTTTCTTCTCGTGCTTTTTTTAGGAGTAAACCAATTTTAAAAGATTCAAAATCTCTTTCAAGTTCGTCACGCCTCTCGGTTCCAACTTTTCCGTAAACATCGTCTTTTATATTTTTCCAACTTTTAGTTTCCATTACTTTTGATTTTTTTGTTCGTAATATTCAGCCATAATTTTCAAGGCTTTTTCTATTTGATTTTTAGGTGTCTTCTGCGTTTTCTTTTGAAACCCATTCATTAAAACAACTAATTTTTCACCGTCAAAAAAGCAAAAAACTCTCCAGATATTAGATCCGAGTTGTATTCTTGCTTCGTATAAACCTTCAGTTCCAATCAAATGTTTTAAATAATTTGATGGAACACGTTCAAGAGTTTCGATAGCTTCAATGATTTTAAAGATTTTGTCTTGAACCTTAACTGGTTGTTCAGAAAGGAAATCTTCAAAATAATTTTTAAACGCTATAACTTCTCTTACTTTCATAAAAACAAAGGTAATTTAAAAGTTACGTTCAGGCAAGTTTTTTAAATGGAAATTTTCTTTTTGCATTGCCACTAACGGCAGACTGTGAAAATCTCACCATCTTTTTAACAAATATAGTAAAAGTTGTAAGAAAAACATAATTTTTGTATTTTTACTTATGCAATACATCCAAGGAATTTCCCGCTATCAGCTACATATGAGTAGTTTAGAAGACAAGATTAAAGTTGATAATCCAGTTCGTTTTATTGAGGCTTCAATTTCAACCAAAAGAAAATCGACAAACACAAGGAATATATTGATGCGAAATCGCAAGAATATTTAAACCAATTAGACCAAAATGATATTCAGGAAAACCCGATTGCGATAAAAAATATCCAACAAAAAATCGAAGCCTTGCAACTGGTAAATGAGCATTTGTTGAGCGGCAGGACTTTGCAATATTTCAAGTCCTTCCTGTAAATCTTCGGGCAGCATATCACCCATATCCATTACATTTATATCAAAAATGCTGAAGAATACAGGGATATTTATTTCTTCGCCTATTATATGTCTTACAAATGCTTGTACCGCAAGTGGCACATTGGCTCCTTGGTGCGGAGCATCGTGGCTGATGTACAGTTTGGTGTCGTGAGTTTCGTTATTGAGTTCCATATCACGTAGGGCATAACGGGCTACTAGACCACCCATACTCATACCCAAGACTACGTTTTGCTCACTGCCTGTTTTTATACTATTTACCCAATTTATCACTGCTTTTACCATATAGGCATTACGTTGTATGTAGTCTGTACCGTTGGCATAATTGATAAATACCAAATCGTAGCCTTCATCTTCTATGGCTTGGTTGAGGGTAAGTGATGTGCCAATAGGAATATTTAGAGAACCTGGGCCTTGATAATTTAAATTCATAACTAAATCAACATAGTCAAAACTATCATCTGGGTCAAAGCCCTCTATCACAATCAGGGGTTTGGTTAATTGGGTGTGTCCCGGAGCGAGTTCTACGGTAACCAAGCCTGTTGCGGCACTGCCTTGCCAAACTGCACCGGTTATAGGAAAATTATCGAAAATAACATCTGTTCCTATTCCATTATAACGGGCTGTATGCTTAACAGGTGGAGGTGTATAGTTTACGTAGATTTTGGAATGGCTGTAGTAGGTAAGCCCGTTGTACCAGCAGGAAAGGCGGGAGGGAGATAGACAGAAGTCAGTATGCTGATGCTGTTGAAGAAAACA
>CAYPCZ010000176.1:0-2794 GCA_964409345.1 uncultured Flavobacterium sp.
AAAGACGCAATGACTACTGTTAAGAAAACAACAATAGTTTTTGTTAAGTTCATGTCTTGACTTTTATGTAAAACAAAATTTTGGTCAAAAAATTTAATGATTACATGTTTCGTAAAATCATAAATCCAATTCCGAAATCAAAGTGAAAGCCCAGGTAAGGTCTATATCCTATTGATGAAGAAATAGTATATCTAAAGCTTTTGGCTAATTTGTGGGAAGGAATTGAGCCATACACATTGTAGGTAACCCTTCCACCTAATGGAAATGCATTTTTCAGTCCGTCGGATTTTAATTCTTTTTCAACACGTTCACCTGTTATTGCATCTCTAAAAGTATTTATCGGGGCAAAAATTCCATCAATGGTCATTACGGTATAATTATCAAAAATCCTGTTTACCCTAGGTTTTTTAACTTGGACAACGCTGGCATTAATTCTTTTAAACTGTAATCCTCCAATAATAGATAAAGTACTAAAATTCACATTATCCCTTGCCCCTTTATACCCTTCGTTCGATGTATGGTCATTTCCCTCTTTTGGGTTAACCCCAAGCGTTTTATAATTAACCGTGGCGTTAAAACCAAAAGCATTTCTCCGAGGCAGGTCGGTGTTGAAAAACTTTGATTCTGTATACACATAAGCCCCGGATCGTTCCGTACTTCCCGAAATAAGGACTTTTTCGTTGTTTAGCTTGGTTTTATCTCTTATAAAAAGTGCCCCGGTAAGTTCTATCTCAAAGTTTTTACGATAAGCCTTGTCAAAATGAAAACTTGCATACGATTTTCTAACTTTAGTTTGCAAATCAATTTTATCATTTAATGAATATCGTGCAATGGCTCCAATATTCAAATCTGCCAAAACCCTAAAGCTCCAGAAGAACCGTCAATTCCTGTTTCTGCTAGTATTAATAATTTAGCAACATCGTTTGGGTCATTGTGTCTAAAATCAAATTCGTATCTATCCTGTGCAAATGATGAAATAGCAGCGCACACTGCTACTGGTAGAATTAATAAACTTTTTTTCATTGTTATTTTTTCTACAAAGAAATGCTCATTAACAAGAATATTCAATACGCAGTTCTGCGTATTTTGGGTAGCCTCTAATGCACGAATGAGTTGTTATCAATATATTTATGTCTGCATTTCAACCTTACAAGAGGATTTTTTACTAAACTATCCGATTGTCAGATGCCTTTTTTACAGCTTCTAGTTTATTGCCTACTTGAAGCTTGCGATAAATATTCTCAATATGCTTACGAACAGTATGGTAGCTAATATGAAGGTTGCTCGCTATTTCTTCGTAGGTCAGACCATTTTTAAGTTGAGTAAGTAGTTCTATTTCCCGTTGGGTAAGACCAAAGTCTTCTACTTTTTGTTCTTTGGAGATGGGTTGGCGAACTAACTGGAGGGTTTTTAAGGCAATAACTGGACTCATAGCGGCTCCACCAGAAAGAGTGTCCATGATGGCTTGAAAAATTTCTGTACCGTTATCTTCTTTGAGTAAATAACCTGATGCTCCTGCTAAAATAGCATTGAAAAGGTTTTCGTCATCATCAAAGGTAGTAAGGATGAGTACCTTGATTTGAGGATATTTGGTTTTTACAGCTGAAGTTGCTGCAATACCATCCATTTCTGGCATTTGTAAATCCATCAAAACCAAGTCGATATTATGATTTTTTTGAAGGTTTTTCAATAACTCTTTACCGTTTTTTGCGGTGTGTTTTATTTCAATTTCAGGATATTTTGCTAATCGGTTTTTAAGTCCTTTTAAAGCAAAGCTATTATCTTCTGCTATGGCTATGTGAATGTGCATTTCAGTTTTTCTAAATTTTATTACAAAGTTAGGGACTCCTTTATAAATGACTATACGCAGTTATTCGTATTTTAATTGCTACTTATGCACGTAAGAATTTTAAAATAAGTACATTATTGGTTATTTAAAAACAACCGCTCACTTTCGTCCCTTTACCTACTTCACTTAAAACCTGTATTTCACCTTTTAATTCTTTCATTCGTGTTTGCATATTTTGCAACCCGTTACCATTCTGTATAGTCATAACTTCAAAACCAATACCATCATCAATAATTGAAAAGCATATCTTGTTTGTAAACTCTAAATGGATGCAAATGTTTTGGGCTTGGCTATATTTATAGGCGTTATTTACAGCCTCCTGTACTATACGAAAAAGATGTGTTGCCTGAATATCTGTAAGCGTTTTTTCTGTGTTTTCTTTTAATTTAACAGTTATTTTAGTTCCATTTTGGTTTAGTGGTTTAAAGAAATCTCGTAATCGAAGTGCAAGAGCGTCTATTGAAATTTCTTGATTATTTAATAGCCAAACGGTTTTGCGTAATTCTCTCATGCTTAACGATAATGCTTTTTGTAAGTAGGGATAATTTTCGGCAATTTGTGCTGATGACATCTCTGGTAGTTGCTCAATAGAAGCATTAATGAGGGTAAGGTAAGAGCCGATATTGTCGTGTAGTTCTCTAGAAATACGTAATCGTTCTTCTTGTAGATGGGTGCGTTCTTTTTCTTCGGCAAGTTTCAGCTCCAAAGCCGCTCGTTTGGCTATTGCTTCTTTTCGTTTGAAAAGGAAAAATAAAAAGCCTGCAATAAGCAATAATAATCCAAGAGAAGAAACAAACCACAAGTTTCGTGTTCTTAAATCAAGTTCTTTTTGTTGAATGGTTTGCTGCTGTTCAAGGATGGCTTTGTCTTTTTGGGCGGTTTCGTACTTGGTTTCAATTTCTGCAAGTGATTTAGCCCTGTTTATACTGTACAAGGTATCCATCA
>CAYPCZ010000177.1:0-2740 GCA_964409345.1 uncultured Flavobacterium sp.
TTAGCATAGTTTCGTTCCACCAAAAAGTTGTCCAAACAGGAAGTTGAAGAAAGAGAATACGAGTTACCCAAAGAGTTGATATTTTTAGATTTGACAATTTCTCCTGTGTTTTTAAAATCGGGTCAGTTATATCCACTTGGTAAATCGTGATTAGCTGATAGAGATATACAAACAATGCCATAGCGGTCAAACCCACCTGTATTGAAGCCGAAAACAGAAAGAACTTATTCGCTTCTGAAAATGAGTTTAAATAAATTGAACTCAAAGCAATTCCCCCAATAACAACCCATAATATACCAACCAATAGAGCGAAAATTTTAATTGGTTTCATTGAGCCTAAAAGGCTATAAACCTTCATGCGGGTTATCTCTTCTGTGTTTTTCCTGTTTATCACAAAACTTTCTTCCAATTTTTCATTGGTAGTTTGCCAAAGCTTTTTTAATTCTAACTCGTTCATTTCTTTATGATGTTAATTGTGAAAACCGTGTTTTTAATTTGTCCTTGATACGTCCTATTTTCGTTCCAACATTGCTTACCGAAATACCTAATATCTCAGCAATTTCAGTATGGCTTTTATCTTCCAAGTAAAGTATCATCAAGGCTTTGTCTATCTCCTTTAATTCGCTGATAAATTGTTCCAATAAATTTAGATGTATTTCATTATCCGATTTATCTTCAACCAAAGCTTCTACCGTTTGCTCATTCAGCTCGGTATATTTCTTTACTCTTGTTGAACTTTTGCGATAAAATGAGATAGCGACATTCAGTGAAATACGATACAACCAAGTTGAAATTTTATACTGGTCATTATATTTGTGGACTGATTGCCATATCTGTATCATCATTTCCTGTATCAAATCCTGTCGGTCGTTTTCGTTTGGGCAATACACACGGGCAACCTTGAACAAAATGCCTTTGTGTTGTTCAATTGCATCCTCAAATATTTTTTTCTGCCTTTCCTGCTTAAACATTTCTTCAATTCATTTTATTTATAAAAAAGCCCATTCCTAGCATAAATGAATAACTCTGTGTTGGTGTATTATTGCCATGTTCAAAAACCTGACTAAAATTGTATTGCGAACTAATAGAAAAAGAGGTTCCTAATATACGATTAAGTTGAATTTTTCGAGAAGAAAATTTAATATAGGTGCCAACTTGAAACGGATTTAGCTGTGGTAGATTTTTTTTAGTAAAAACAGTATGCTCCTTAGGACTTATTTTTAATAAGTACTGAGATTCACTGTATATCAAATACCCAAATTTAACTCCTATTTCATATTCGAAATATCGTTTCTTTTTATTGTATGGAGTAGTATATATAAAGCCTACAGGAATTTCTATGAACATTTTTTGTAAATAACTATATTGGTAATTGGAATTGTCGCTAAAATTTTGAAAATCTGTTTTGTCTCCATTTACAACAATCATTTTATCTAAGCCGAAATTTTGTAATGCTACACCAATACCAGGTCTAAATATAAAGGACTTTTTTTGAAAATCTACGTATCTATAAAAATTACCACTAATAGATTTTATATTCTGATAGGGATGGTTTTTGGATAAGTTATTATTAGTAAGGAGATTATACCCTAACTGCATCTCCCAGCTCATTGGGTATTTAATACTATTGGTTTGACTAAATACTTTGCCTTGTAAATAAACACAAAAGACAACAAGTGGAAATATTTTTAATGATTTCATAATTAAAAATTTATTTATCCAATTATTCGCAAGTCCTTTCAAAAAATCACAGTTATGAGAATTTTTTTTTAATTCTTCAGCTTGTCGGATAAGATTACTTGAATTTTTGTCGCTCGTCTATCTTTGGCTCGGTCGTCCGTGGCAATGTGCTTGCAAATAGAATAGGCTTTTCTTTGTCATTGTGCAATTGTCCCCATTGTCTGCTGTTTTGTTGATGACGCAATTATGACGCAATTCAATTTACCGTATAAAATGCCTCTGCGAAATAAAGCATTTTGATTGATTCTGTCATTATTTGGTGTAACGGTTTGAGCTTGGAGCAGGCGGAGATTTCCACCGCTGAATTTCCTACGAAGCACGAAACCCCTACTTACGTATAGGTGATGTTAGCGGTTCGTGCTTCCCTTTGTCCAAAGTATTGTTTTTCCATAGTTAAATGTAACGTTCAATTGATTGGCTTGATAAAGATAAAAGTTTCTGAAACCAGTCGTCCACTAAAGTCAAAGTGTTTAAGGGTCTTGTCAAGTCGTAACGCTTAGTATTGTCCCTGTTACGGAATAAGACAAGAAGTTCTTTATTTGTTGCCTGTCCGTATAAATGAGGCAATGACCAACCCTTAAATTCATTTGTGTAGTAAAACAGTCTTTGCTCTTCTTCAAGAGATTTTCTCTCTTTGCCATTGCCAAAGGTTTTGAAAAGTTTAAACGATAAGCAAAAGTCCTGTGTCGTAACTATGCGATTATACATTTCATCAGGTAAGATAATCTGACATTCCAATAAGTATTCACTAAGTCCAAAATGAGCCACGTCTATATGCTCGCTAAATTGACGACTTGAAACTGAGCCAATAAATGTATTTCTTAAAAAAATACTTTTTGCATTAAAGCAGTCTTTTAAAATAGTTAGCTCGTCTCTTGCAGATTGAATTGCGTTTACGTCCTCTTGCAGTTGGATAATAGATTTTTTTATTTCAATACGGTCTAATAAATTTTGATAACGGTCTTCAAGAGTTATCGTTTTTATCAACCCTCCTTCTTCG
>CAYPCZ010000178.1:0-2730 GCA_964409345.1 uncultured Flavobacterium sp.
GGAAAAATAATTACCATCACCCAAGGCAAATTTGCCATTATCCCTAAACTTTAAATTTTAATCTCTATGAAAAAGTTATTATTATTTTTGTTATTCAGTAATTTCCTTTCTGTATTTGCTCAAGATGTGACTATTCCGATGAAAGTGGACACCTCATTCCGGTTCAAAGTGAACAGTAGTTTTGATGATAATTTCTTGGGTTAAAATTAGACAAAAATTTTTATTGTTTTTTCATTTTTTTTCTCATCGATTCTCCTCTAAGTTCAAATCGGATTGCGGAGTGAATAATCCGATCCAAAATAGCATCAGCAATTGTTTTTTCTTCAATTAGATCGTACCAGTTTTTTACAGGTAGCTGGGAGCAGAAAATAGTTGCCCTTCTTTGATTTCTATCCTCTATTAAATCCATTAATATCATTTGCTTTTCATTATTAATTGCCTGTAATCCAAAGTCGTCGATAATCAATAAATCGTGATTTTCTATCTTATTGAGTTCCCTGATGTAGGAGCCATCTGCCTTGCCCATCATTAACTTATGGAAGAGTTTACCCATATTATAGTACAGTACCTTGTATCCTTTGATACAGCTTTGGTGTCCCAAGGCTGTTGCCAAAAAGCTCTTCCCTGTTCCAGTACAACCTGTTATGATTACATTTTCATTTCTGTCAATAAAGGAGCAGTCCGATAAACGACTAAGCAAGTTTCGATCGATATTGCGGTCATCGGTGTAGTTTATTTCCTCTAAAGAAGCCTGATAATGGAACTTTGCATTTTTAAGCAAACGCTCAGTTCGACTGTTATTACGTTGGTTGTCTTCAGATTCGATGAGCCAGGCAACAAACTCATCGTTGGTAAAGGTGTCTTTATTTCTGGTTTCGAAGGAAGACTCATAGGCTCGTTTCATTCCATTTAAGCGCATTTTCTGCATCTTTTCGATTGTGGCATTTGTGTTCATTATTTTATTTTATTTTATTGTTAGGCATAATATTGTGACCCCCTGATGTTTTTATGATTTGATACGGAGGCATTGAATAAATCCGGCCCTTCTTCTTTATCAAGGCCCCTTTCCAAAATATTCTTGATTACTATAGCTTACCGCATCGTAGCTTAACGCACGCTTGCAAGCGTTATTTAGACGTTCTGCTCCTGTTTTGATTGCCATGTTTAATATACCCAAGCAACTCTTGTAGCTCTGTTCTGGGTATTGTTTTTTGTCCAATATTTTTTCAATGTACTCCTTGGTCGATGCACCTATCTTTTGTGCCCAAGTGATAAAATATTCCGAACTCCAATCGGCATTATAAGTATGGCTCACGGGCATATGCTCCTTCTCCGTCACATAATCGTACACCTTTCGACTCCGTGGATGAAGGGCAATTCGGGTTTGATTATGGTAGATTTCCACTACGCTTTGGGTAAGGACCAACTTTACTTTCTTTCCAATATAGGCATGAGGTACGCTATAGTAATTTTTGTCAGTAGAATAATAGACATGACAATTCTTCTGTACTGTGGCTATTTTGTAATCCCTAAGTTCGTATTTTTCAATTGGGAGTGGCTTCAAGGCCTCCTGCTCTACTTCTAAAAAAAGACCCCTACGACTGTTTCCTTTTTTTTGAAAAGGCGTTTGATTATATACCAAAAGCAGTTCCTTTATAGCCAAATTCAATTCAATAATACTGTAAAATTCTTTATTTCGAAGAGCTGCATGTATGCGCGTATAAGTGATGTTTACTGCACCCTCAACCAAGGACTTATCCTTAGGCTTTAACGCCCTTGCAGGCATTATGGAAGTATTGTAATGTGACGCAAAGCGCGCAAATTGTTCGTTTACATAAGGTTCATATTTATTGGATTTGGTTACTGCTGATTTTAGATTATCTGGAATAATACAAGCAGGAACGCCTCCCAGATAATGAAGACAATTTTGAACACTACCTATGAAATCAGGTATCTGTTGAGAATAAGAGGCTTCCACATAAGTATATTGACTGGCACCAAGGGTAGCAACAAATACTTCTACTGGTTTTATATCCCCTGTTTCTTTATCAATGATATGGAGCTTTTTACCAGCATAATCAATAAACAGTTTTTCCCCTGCTTTGTGAATAGTAGGCATGTAACCTTCAGATTTAAAGTTCCATTTATTGTATTGTTCACAGAATTGACTGTACATAACCCCTTCGGGATATTTCGATTTATATTCTGCCCACAGAATTTGGCGTGTAACACCTACACGCTTTAATTCCTTTTCTAGATAAGGGAAAAAAGAATGTAAATCTTTATGATTCTGCTCCCTGCTGACAGGGATTAACACATTGGGAATATCAAAAAGCTCTGATAAATCTTCTTCTTTGAGTTCAAGAAGCTCTTTGAAGCAAATGCCCGAAGACTCAATAACACCAACATATTTAATGATGGTTGTTCTTGATTTTCCAAGGTTTTTGGATATTTTATTGTTCGAAAGACCGTTGTCCTTCATTCTGATGATTTCTCTTATCATAACTGGTCCTATTGATTTATTGGCCATTCTTCTGTGATTTGCTCACAAAATAAGACTAAAAATCATCACCAAAACCGCCCTACATTAAACCGAAAATAAGGTGTTCACTTTGCTCCGGAATACCCTGTACAGTTTCAATCGGAATACACTGTTCAGTTTGAACCGGAATACCCAAAAAGAAAAAACAACTACCGGATTTGCCCCCAATCACAACCACTGGAGAAAAT
>CAYPCZ010000179.1:0-2705 GCA_964409345.1 uncultured Flavobacterium sp.
TTATTATATTTATTTAACTATAATCATGTCCGACTTTTTAGGGGGCTAAAACATTAAGTGAAATTTCTATAGTTTTCGCTATTTGATTCCACTCTTTTTTAGATATTTTGGTTACCCCCCGCTTCCCTTCTTGAATATTGAGATTGACTCATTCCCAATTGAAAAGCCATATCTTCTTGAGTTATATTTTTCTCGTTACGCCTGTCTATAAGCTTCTGTTTTATCATTTTTTAAGAAACATTTAAATCAAACACACAAAAATATGTTAACAATCACATACTTCATGCTTAAAAAAGCATAGGAAAGTTACTTTTTGTATATCAACTTTGCTTTATCAAAACTTTTTCGCGAAAAGTATTATAATAGTAATTTAATTTTTTAACTTTAAATTTTATTGAAAATGAAAACGTACAAAGTAATATTTACAGTTTTTACTGCGCTGATTTTAGGAGGATTTGTCTTAGCAGGATGCTCTAATGAAGAGAGCGGCACCTATGACAATCTTAAACAAAGACCAGTAAACTCTTATGAATTGAGTAAAGATTCTAACTTTATTATTATAGCAAATGAAGTATACGATTTTAATGATTTTTTAACTTCTAAGATTCAAGAAAAAGCTCTTATAATTGAAGATATAAATATAGAGCTTACAAATATCCAGGAATTAAGTTATGAAGAGCAATTGGTCAAAATTGATGAAATTTTTAAAGTAATGTGTCCGAAAGATTAGTGGAGCATATGGAAGTATTTAACGATAATTGGAGAATGTTAAAGAGTAATTATATTGACATTGAGGATGACAGTAATGTTATTGAAGATGCTTTAATGGAAGCAATTATTGATAATACAGTTATAGTTTCTAATGGTGGTTGTGGATGGAGATATAATTTATGCATTGTAGCAGCAGGTGCCGCTGCGGTATTATGTCATGGGGGTTGTAATACGACTGCATTGGCCACAACAGCAGGGCTCGGAATTCCTGTTTGTGTTTTAGCTTGTGGTACATTACAAGTTTATGCGAGTGTGCAATGTGTAGATACCTACTGTTAATATGAAAAAATTTAGTCCTTATTTTTTCTTTGCGTTTATAGTAGTTACTATTTTTGTTTTTTTTATTTTCCCTGAACAGTTAATGGGTAATATATACGTTTTATTTATTTACTTAATAGTTTGCCTAGTGTTATTATACCTAATGTATAGAAAGAAATAAGGAATTAGAACTAAATAGTTTAAACTTATTGTTGAACTTAATTTGTATACATCTTAAACCATTCAGAGTTATATGTTTGAATATACATTTAAATATTTAGCAACAAAAAAGGAGTTTAAATTCCCTTTTTTGTTGCTAAATATTTAACTCTAAATCAATCTTTTATATTGAAGTCATCTTGACTTTTTAAGTTTATAAAATTTCTTTAGACCAATTACGATAAAAGCGAGGAAATTAAACCCTTTCCAACTTGTTACCGTTGTATCAAACCTATTCAACAATGTTCTAAAACTATCCATCCAAGCTATTGGTTCTTTCAATACTATATCTCTCATCATAAAGCTTTTGGTCAAAATATTTCTCTCTGTCTGATGATTCTCCGTTTCTTTTATTAAAACAAATATTAGCATTTATCTCTTTCTTTTCACAACAATCACGAAATTCTTTAGAATCAAATCCGGCATCTGCATTCATGAAGAGTCCTTTTACAGAAATATCTGCTGCTTTCAAAGTCGAAGTTATTTCTTGAAATTGCACTTCAATATTATACAAGTCGTTATGATTCCCTGAAATTGGTTCCGACATCGCTAAGGGCAAACCTTGACGGTCGGCAAGATATAACGAATTGGTCGTTTTTCGTTTCTTCCTGCCTTGATAAGCTACTTCTTCTCCGCCTCGTAAAGCCGTAGTATGACTGCCATCTAAATCACTACTTGATAAATCCAAATTCGATTTATTGTTCCTCAAAAGTTGTATCCAGCAAGATTTCCATACATCTTTTTTACACCAGTTGCGATAATGACCAAAAACGGTTTTGTAATGCAATACTTCAACACTAAACAGGCTTTCTACAGGCAAATACTCCCATTGGATTCCTGTTTTTAGTTTATACAATATGGTATTGACTATTTCGTAAAGAGGCGCATGAGGCTTAAATCCTCTTTTTGTCAGCTGGTAAATAGGGAACTATTTCTAATTCTATTATATCTTTGCTCAGTACTTGGTACACTGGGTTGTGGTTTTATGTTTCGCAATACAAATTTCCGCAACCCTTTACTTTTATCAAAAAAAAGTCAAGATAACTTTGATTATAAAGGAGTTAAAACAAACTATAATTGAGTTAAAAAAGTCAAGACAGACTCTTTATGTTAAATACAAAAAGTTTTTATTTTCTCGATTTTTGTCTTAATCTAATGTTTTCTTCTTCCAGCTTTTCAATATACTTATGTATCGTGTCAAGAACGTAGTTAGGGACTTTGACAAAATGATTATCATTTTCTGAATGAACAATATTTGTACTTTCATTATGGATAATATAAATCCCGTCTTGTGGCTCATATATTTCCTTAAGTGAAGTTTTTAGAATTTTCGCTATTTGATTCCATTCTTTATTAGATATTTTGGTTATCCCAGCTTCCCTTCTTGAATATTGAGATTGATTCATTCCCAATTGAAAAGCCATATCTTCTTGAGTTATATTTTTCTCGTTACGCCT
>CAYPCZ010000180.1:0-2689 GCA_964409345.1 uncultured Flavobacterium sp.
GTCGTTTCCCTCTCCTGCATAATCCCTTGCGCTACTGTGAAGCCAAGCTGCAGGCTCTTCCACAAAACCTGCAACTACTGGGTTGTTATGGATATAATTTAAACGTTGAATCAGATCATGTGGATATGGCTCGTCATGATGCAATAGGCATAAACCTCAAGCCCTTTTCCCTTTGGCAAAAACTTACACTTTCGTAAAAAATGTCCCTATAGATTTCTCGGATATAATCATCCAACCAGTAGATTACGGTAAAAGCAACAAGACAAGGCCTATCATGGTCCTTAAAAGAAAAATTCCAAAAACGAGCGGACGCTCTGATAATTGTGGTCATAGTAATACGCAATGACCAAGTAGGGGAGAATTGAGAGTTTATAACTTTATAATTTCCTGATTCGAAAATTAGTTCATTGGTATGATGTCAAGTTACTTTGGGAAGTACTTCCAAATTGAGGTGAAATAATTCGACTCAATGCTATAATCTATGCCTTGATTAATTTTATAAATAGAGCCTTGATATTGAAAAAAATCAATATTCATGTTCGGCGCAGAAGCAAAAGTACTCCATTCTTTGCTTTTTGTATCAAAATAAAAATTAGAGGAATAGCTATTATTAGTATTGTATCAACAAATTTAACATTACACAGGTCCAACAGGAATTTCTTCTAAAACATAAAAACTTACTGGCCACAAAATTAATATATTGGGAAATTAAATTTTCGGATGACGATTATAAATGCATCACTTATTAACTACGAACTGCCAATTTGTCACAGGCATTGTCCCGCTCACAGATAGGGTTGTCTCTTTACCAACAGGAAGCCCAGCTGGCACATTGAATTCTAAAAAGGCAGAGCCTATCGTAAAAGGCGGTGCAATATATTTAATTTGCCTAGTTTCCTCATCGAACCATTTGTATTGAACATAAACATCTTCAGGTTTAGTAAAATCATAACCACTGATCCTTATTAGCTCTCCCTCCTTTCCCTCTAAAGCATTAATTTCTAAATCAGGAAAATTCACCACTTTAATATCTGGCCCCACCCCTGGATACTCTGGATATTTGATGGAATTATATATGAGTAGCGGATAAACTCCTTCTGGAATATCGGAAGGAATATAAACCGACATCCCGGAATACCCCTGATTGCTCCCTGTTCTTCCGGTACCAATTTGCAATTGATAATCTCCCAAATAGAATGAAAGCCCTTCACCAAAACCAAAATTTGAACCAAATATATAAAGTTTTGAACCAGGAAAGTACTCTGCAGAAGTTGTCGAAAGATAGGAGATTCCAGGGTTTAAAGTCCCATTAAGGTAAAAAACTTCTGATGAATGAGCTCCTGTCTTAACATAGAGATTTGAAGAGCTATTTATTTTATTAGGGATTATTACTTCAATTAATGTATCATTTAATTCTACAATAGTGCCTTTCAGCTCCGCATAATCAAGGAAACGCGCTCCCTCGAAAAGAACTGCAGTCTCATAGTTTTCCCAAAGGAAATTTTTGCCTTTTAACACAATTGTATCACCTGTTAAGAACTCTGAACGAGGGCCGTCTGTAATGATTGGAAGTATAACTAGAAGATCTTGTGAAGTAACAGTAACAGTATCTACAGAAACTGTAAACGTTCCGCTTTTAACCCCTTCTGGTAGTGAACTTAAGGAGATTCGACGATCTCTAAGATCTTCTACAACAGTAACTTTAATATTTTCATTGTTCCCAAAAAATTCGATTTCCACCTCCCCTTGGTAATCAATAGATTTATCTAACAATATTTTAAAATCTTGATTGACTTTGCCTATTGTCTGTGGTTTAAAATCGACGATTGAAAAATTTAAATCCACTACTAAGTCTTCTTCTGTATCAGAATCAGAACAAGAAAAGCAAAAAAAGAAAAGCGGAAATAAAATAAACCACCGGAGATATTTTTTAAAATCTTGATTTATCATGATAGGATGATGTTTGCCATATATCTAGTTTTACTATTGCAAAGAAACAACAACCCTATCCTTTTTTAGCTTTTCAAAAGCCTGGTTTTCATACATGTGTAATTGACTGGTATTTGTTAAATATACTGGACTATAAACCGTGCTCTCCTATATGAATGGATAGATCCGCCACAATCCAATTTTTTAGTGAGAGAACAACTAATAAATATTGATGTGTGTAAAGTTTAAGCGTGCCCAATTTTAATAATTCCTGTTTAAAATGGAAACTGTTCTCGGATCATCAGGAATGAAGTTAAAGCAACTGAAAAAAACCTCAACCCCCACCCGTGGCCTGTGTCCTCACACGACACATATTAACCATAAAACAGCAATGAAAACAGCAATGAAAATAGACAAAAATGGCTAATCGAAAAACTATGAAAGAAGTATTGTTTCATTAATTATAATAAAAAGAAATGCTATTTCCTGTAGTTTGTGGGGACACAAACCACGGGTAAGAGGACTACGGGAATTTGCTGGACTTTCCCCTGTTACGGGCAACACCAGCGATGACATCCTTTGTGAAACAAAAATGTACAGGTGAAAAATATAGCTGCATGAAACGAAAGAAGAAGGATGTCATCGCTTCTAAATGTGAAATTCAATCATCAGAAAGGTTTAAGGCAAAACCAAACATATCATATGCTCAATATTTTCACCATTTCGATAAGCTCGGAGTTCAATGGCTTTTCTTTGTATA
>CAYPCZ010000181.1:0-2652 GCA_964409345.1 uncultured Flavobacterium sp.
AAAGCTCCAAGTTTGCACGTCACCCCGCCTGACGCAAAACCCGTGTTACCAGCTGAGCTTCTGTCTGTCATTTCGTTTTCTTTATTCTTTCTTGGTAAACTAACAACACAAAGTTGTCGTGTAATTCCTTTTCAAGTCTGTCCGCTTCTGCAATTTCTTCTGGTGTCTCAACTGCTTGTAGTTCGTCCCACGGAATTACTTGGTCGTGATATTTTGATTTAAAATACTCGTCAATTATTTCATCTGGTCTGTCTGTAAATTTTAGTTTGCAACCGAATGGAAGTCTGTCGTGATTTGAGTTGATAAAGTTAAAACATAGTTCTCCCGGTTCTTCAAACCACAAATAAAAAGTCAGGTCAATGTCAAGCTGGGATTTGTCGAGTTGGCTTTTATAGTTGTCCTTTACTTTCTGTATAAATTCTAAAAATTCAGCCGTTGTCGTTTGGGCAATAATGTCCGATGGAGCTGTCAAAACCCAATGATTATGTTTAATTTCTTCATTTACTTCGTCCGTCTTGTCAGTCAGATACATTGGCTCTGAAATATGACTTGAAAGGTCGTTAAAGAAGTCTGTTTTATTTGCTGTCATTGTTTACTGTGTCGTCTGTTAGCTTTGCTGGTAACGTTTTGCAGCTACCCGAAGGGCGGGTGTTTTACCACAAAACTTGATTTGAAAAACTAATGTTTGATTAACCACAAAACTGTCTTTGGAACACAAAACCCCGCCTTTTGGGTAGGTGCTGTTATGCGATGTGAATTTATTCATTGTCAATTAAAGCTGTATAAAATCCTGATTCCTTAAATTCTTTTACAAAAAGTTCTCTTGATACCTTTTCTCCATTCTCCAAGTGCGGGGTCGCAAGAGTGACTTGTCTACCAAATAAAGTCATTTTTGCGGTACCTGAAGTGTATTTTACTTCTGTCGTGGTCTCATTCTTTTCTCCATAGTTGTGAGTGATAAAAGATGAAGATTGGAAAGTGTCAACTACACAAACAATTGAGTTTTCGGCAATTTTTAGATACTCATTAATTTCTGTTTGCGAATAAACCTTTTTTAGTGCGCGGGTCAATGTCCCGTTAGAATGATTTGAGTATTGAGGTAAAAACATATTTATTATGCTGTCATACTTTCCTAAACCTTCATAAGCAAGGTTATATAATCCATCTATTTCTCCTCGATACCACATATATCCTGTACCGCAGTTCTGTTCTACATTATATTTTTTGTCGGCATACTCAATGTATTTAAGTGCTTTGTCAAATTTCTTTTCTTCAATATAAATTTTGGTCAAGTATCTACAAGCATAATTTTTATAATTCGATGTGTAGCTACCATATCCATAAGTGTTAGTAGTCGTGTCACCAGGAATGTCAGAGGAATTGTAGTATGTTCCAACGTAGTATGGTTCGTTGGAAGCCATAATTTTCAAAAACATATTTTCTGCTTCAGTCAGTCTACCTAATTGCCAAAGTGAGCAAGCTAAGGAATGGTAATCTGAATGATTCTTTTTTGTTGGTTCAGCAGTTATCAACTTTGAATACTTTTTACAAAATATTGAATCTTCTTTTGATGGGTAATGAGAAATCGAATAGTCAGAGCTTATTGATGACATTGAAAAGGAGATTGTCGAAAAGTTCCAAGTCGTATCAATTTGGAATTTAAGACTGGTCGTGTCTTGCGAAAAGCAAATCTGTCCGACAAGAACAAAAGTTAAAGTCAGAAGAAAATATTTTGTATGTCTGTCGTTCCTATTCATATCGCATAACGGTTACATGTATGAAACGTTGGGGATTGCGGGCTTCGTCCCTGTCTGCCGACACAAACGCCGATGCGGGGCAGAACGCTTGATTTAAACACTTAAACCCCAATGTTTTATACATGATGTTAGCGGTTCGGTGTTTATTTATCTACTTTAAAATCGTATTTTAGTTTGTAATAATTTTTCGTTCCTGCCCACCATATAATGTGCTTTAATTCTTTATAAACTCCTATTCCCTGTGATTGCCATTTATCTGCCAACATAACTTCAAATCTATATCCAAATGGTACGAGTTTTTTTGTCAATCCAAACGAACCAACAGTCGCATATTTTATTGAGTCTGGATACAATGGAGGAGAATCAACGAACATATAATCAAGAATACCAATTTTTGTAAACATGGTCGAATCATTTTTTCTGTAAGACAAAGTCCCCCAAAAATAGCCAGGTAAATGTTCTCCATATAATGTGTCCTTTGAATTATTTTTAATTTTAAAGAATGGACCTTTGTAGTATTCATCTCCTAAATATTCATTGTCAAGCGTAATGTCAATTAATTTTGGAGCATTATAATATTTATTAACTCGAATATAACCGTTTATTACTTTTTCTCCTTTGATAAAAATATCTCCTTTTTTTATAAGTCTCTCCCTATAATCAAATTCAATTGAAATATCTGTGTTTATTTCAGTTCCACTTATATCAAAGTCATAGTCAATAGAATCTTTGCCGTAATTCTCTGTTGAGTAGGTGATTAAAAGGGTATAATTTCCTTTCGACTTTAAATAGTTCTTTCCTGAAAAAACAAAGTTGCTTACAGTGTCTGCAAACAAGTTGAATATTTCTTTATCTGGGGATTTCAATAAGATTTTTGCTTTAATGGGACTTAATG
>CAYPCZ010000182.1:0-2638 GCA_964409345.1 uncultured Flavobacterium sp.
TTTTATTTTCCACGTAATTTTTTTATCCAAAATTCTGTCCAATTTATTAATTCTGTTTTTGATTCAGAATTCATCACTCCAATTGGAATTACACTACAGTCCAAAGTTCTGTTTGCAGAACATTCACTTGAGTAATAAAATTTCTTATTATCAGATTTTATTTCTTTGAGATATAAGATATAAGCTTTATCGCTTCGAGGATAAAAAGCGCAACTAGTCACATCATAATCCAAGTCATCTGTATAAATCCCTTTGATAGTTTCAAATTCAGACTTCCCTTTTAAAACTTCCTGTATTTTAATATTGTACCCACTCTCATATCGCTTAGTCACTTTTCCGATAACAATCAAATCAGAATATTTATAATCGATTGAGTCAAGTTTTTGAATTTCTGTTTCAGAACACTCGCAAGCTATCCCTTTAAACGTTGTCAAAAAAAATAGTAGTGTAATAATTCTACAGTTCATATTTTGGAACTTAAATATTATTGTTAGTAATTGGTTTTTTCCTTCAAATGTTTGCCAACGTTTTGGCGCTTGGCGCAGTGGGGGATTTCGGAGCACTTCACTGTCAACCAAGCACAAATGTTGATAGAAGCACTGCACTTGATTTAACCACGTCAGCCCCCATTGCGGCAAACGGCTGTTGGCAGCAGTTATTCTCATTTTATTTCTACTAAGTCTAAATGCTTGGATTTAAAATATTCAATAAGTGCGTCATTGTATTTGTCCGAAGATTCAAGGGGAATTATGTCTAAAAGTTCCTTACCTGCTTTGGTCAAAGCAACACCGTTTAATTTTAATGTCTTGTCAAATTTCTCTCTGTCAGACGGAACAAGCCCGTAGTTTTTATTTTGAAATCGAAGTGCAGCACCAACTTGCTTTTGTTCATTTGCAATACAAGGTGAATAATGCATCCAAGAATTATAGTCTGAAATTATAAGACCATATTCGTGTAAAATATTTAAGGAGTCAAAAGATAATCCGAACTCTCTTAGTGAGTTTGAAGCAGCATTACCCGAAAATGACACAACTCTTGCATCGAAAATATTGTCGGCTGCCCTCAACGAAATAGTTTGGCTACAAAATATCTGGAATAGTTTAGCTGCTTGGTTGTCCAATTGTGAAATAAGCTTGATTGTTTTGATTGAAAAGGTTCCTGGTTTTACAATCTCACCTGCAAGTATTTTTCCGAATACTACTTTCATATCTTCGGAAGATTTTAGGCGTGCTAAATTCTCAAATTCATTTAACCAGTCTTCTGAAATATCGTCAATTGGGGTATCAGGACTTTCTATATTCTTGCCTGAAGAAAGTTCGTTTGCGGCATTCAGAGTTATTTGGTCAAGATTTATTTGTTCTTTAATAACTTTAGCTGCAAACTTACTTGAGGCTTTAGTAATGAACTCATTTAAACTTTTAGCAAGATAAGAGCAAAAGCCAAATAATGCCAATTCAACCAGGAATTGTCCAAAGTGTCAAATCTGACTAATAACGTCCTAAAACTGTCTATCCAAGCAAAAGTTCTTTCGTTAACAAATCTTTGATTGTAAATCTCTTGGTTAAAAAATCGTTTTCTCCCTCTTTTCTTTCCTTTTCTATTTCGCTTATTTTCAATAATATTGGCAAACATTTTTCTTTGGTTTATAGCTCTTCTAAGTTTCTTTGAATCAAAGCCTTTGTCTGCATTTTGAATGCTGTTTTGCACACATATTCCACAACTTTTCAAATCTTTGATCATCTGTGCATCTTGTGGAACTATTTGGTATAAATCATTGTGATTTCCACTGATGACCCCTCCACTGGCAATGCCTTTCCCATCGGTCATAATCAGAATATTAGATGTCCTACCTCTTTTCCTATGTTGGTAAGCAGCGCTCTGTGCCGACTTTTTTACTAAACTGTGTGTGCCATCGAGGTTCAATTTCTCGGTGTCCAATTTATCTTTTTTTATTTCCAAATACGTTTCAAACATCTCTTTAAAGACTCCCATTTTACACCATTTCCGATAGTAATAATAAACAGTTTGCCAAGAAAATGGGGGCTTACAATATTCTATATCAACAAATAAGAAACTCCACTGACAGCCCGTTTTAAGTTTATGGACAATACATTTGAAAATATCCGCCATTTCAAACTGACTGGCAAAACCTCGTTTATTTTTCGGAATAAAGCATAAAATGCAATTTTCTATTAGCTCTTTTTGTAAATTTGTGTACTTGCAGTTCATAGAGTCGTAATTTATTGGTTATCAACTCTAAATTACTAATTTTGAACTGCTTGTTTTTTACAAAAAAAGTTTAAATCACTTCAATATATTCTTGAGGCACAATAATTTGGTCAGAAATTGTTTCTCCTTCCTTTCGGATTATTTGTAGCCTTGCTTCGGTAGTGGCTCTAATTTCAGCTGACTTTCCTTCAAGCCAAGCTACAGGAATGTCCACAGCGGCAGTGCATAGTTGTCCGAATGCTTTTATGAAATTCTTTCTAACTGGTGCAGGAACACCTGTAATAGCGTTTTCTATTGTATCAGTCAATTTACTTAATCCTGTTTCGTTATTTTCCATTTGTCATTTCTTTGAATGTGTCGCACTTATAATTGCTGCCAACGGTCTATGTATAACCGCAGTTACGGATAA
>CAYPCZ010000183.1:0-2617 GCA_964409345.1 uncultured Flavobacterium sp.
GAACGAACCTTGCGGAAACCACTGTCCGCCCCATGTTTTCTTAGGTGCTGTTGTGCCTAGTTTTTATTATTCTGCTTGTTCAAGAGCTGTGATTATTCTGCTTTCAACGTCTCTTTTTAAGTTATAGTCAACTTCCTTTCCACAATTACACCTAAAGTCACCATAACCACGTTCAGTCATTCTCAAAGGATTTGGTGAGCAGTTCATGCAATATGGTCTGAGATTATCGATGAAGTATTCTTCGTCAATCACTTTTGGATCGTATTTGAAAAGAAATTTGAAATTTGTTCCGTTAATGTGAAATTTCATTTCATGCGGAATTCTCTTTGTGGCTCTAATCATTGACTTTTCCTTTTTTGACTTTCCTTTAAATACCAACCTGTATGCTCTGATAAGAATAAAGACGAGTAAAAAGTAAAGAATGACTTCCCAAACATAAAACTGTCGGCTAAAAAATTTAATAAAGCTATTGGTGCTTTCAGAAAAGAAATTTGTTACACCGGACAGATTTTCACCGGCTTTTAGATAGGCTCCTATAATGAGTATTATCAGTGGAAATAAATATGGCTTAAAAACATTGTCTAAAAATTTCTTCATCTATTTGCTTCGTTTTATGCGTTCATGAATTTCAAATTGTCTATAGTCAGTTTTACCCAATTGTTTGTCGTCAATATCTGTGAATGATTCAATTTGAAATATAAATGTCTTCGATTCGCTTGAAAAATCACCAAATATAAATTGTCTGGTTAAGGCTCTAAAGAACTTCTCAAGTCGAATAACAATTTCTTGATTTGTATCTGAATAGATTCTATCAATTTCCTTGAAGTCGGAAAGAAGTGAATAAAACTTTTCTTCTCCGTATATTTCTTTCCCTATTGTAGATTCCATCTTCTCCCAAGCTTTTTGAGCATCAAAGTCTTGTTCTACACCTAAAACTGCATCAAGGTTGAAATATCTTGCCCGACTTGCAAAAGCTGATAAAGTTGCGCAGACTTGGTTCGTAAACTCGTCTTTAGTTATAATGTCAAAGTCCATTGAAGCGAATGGTCTTGAAACTGGTATACTGATTTCTTCAACCTTTGATTTTAATAGATTAAGGTCATGGCCATTACGATTATTCCAAATTTCATTTCGACTTGGAAGTCTACTATTTTTTTCTTGGAAGCTTAGGCAAAGCATTGTTTTAAACAGTCTTTCAAGTCCACCCGATAAATAAAGAAAAACTGGGTCATAAAAATCATTAGAAGGGGTGATATTCTGAATTTCTCCGAGTCCAAGACGCAAATATTTGATTGCTCTTTCAATCTCTAAGACAATTGATATTTTTCTGTACGTCTCGTTCATTTTTAAATTAGGCACAACGGTTTGCAGCTTGGCGATGTGGCGGAAATCGAAGCACAAATGTTCAGTTTTGTACAAAAGTTCAATCGAGGAACTGCCGTTGAATTTAGCACTGAACCCGCCATTTTGCCAAACTGCTGTTGTGCGTTCGTTGTTTTTATTTCGTCAATATGTTTAAATTTCTTTTTTTTAAATTGAGTTAAGTAGTGCTAAAATGTCGTCTCCAAATTTCGCAATTTTATGTTCTCCAAATCCTTTAATTTTCATAAGTTCTTCTAAAGTTTGAGGTTTCAACTTAGCGATTGTCATTAGTTCAGTGTTGTGACAAACAACAAAATTTGGCACGTTCATTTGAGTAGCTTTGTCTTGACGCCATTGCTTAAAAACTTCAAAAATTTTCTTTTCGTCATCTGTCAGTTCAGAAAAATCGGTTATGGCTATTTTGTCTGAACTTTTTTCATTTTTTTGGTCGTCATAAAACACTAAAATTGACCAAAAAGCAACTTGTCCATTTATAAGTTCTGTTGCCGTTTTTTTGACTGAAACATTTTCCATAAAACTGTTTAGAGTTTCTTGGTCGGATTGTAGATTTTCTTTTGTCAGTCTTATATGAAATACTTTTACTTTCATAATGCGAATTTTATAGTTTCAGTTCTTTCGTCATTGTATCGGACGACTTTTCTGTCGTCCGATACAATGACGCACAACGTTTCGGGTATTGCCGAAGGCGGGGAAATCGAAGTCGAAAGTTTCGATTTTGCACCGAGGCGAACCAAAACGAATTTTTATGAGTTAAATTTAAAAATAAAAAACGAATAAAATTCGTTTTTGGCGGTGAACGAAGCACAAACTCTCAACTTAGCACTTTAACCCCGCTTTTGGCAATACCTTGTTATCTGTAGTGCCAATTTTTTATTTCATTTTTATATTTCTGTATATCAATTAATTCATTTTCAACTTTATTAAGATCTTTTACCAGTTTACCATTAGTTTCTTTTGTGTATATGTAAATTTCATTAGAAAGTATGTTAATTACATATAATGAATCGAATGGATTGCCACAGTGTTCACTCCAATAATCTTTTTCAATAATGATTTTATTTATATTCTCATCTTCATCTAAAAAGAATCTTCTTACATACGATCCACATTCAGGATTTGCATTAAATTCCAAACCTTTTATTTTTCCATTTTTCATAAAAGCATATGTTGGATGCAAACTGTTTTGACCCCTAATAAACAAGAGTATTTTTTGAAATTTGATAAAATATTTACG
>CAYPCZ010000184.1:0-2612 GCA_964409345.1 uncultured Flavobacterium sp.
AAGATAATGTCAAGAGTTTGTGAACTTACAGGCAAGAGAGCGATGGTAGGAAACAGTGTTTCACACGCAATGAACAAAACTAAAAGAAAATTTTCTGTAAACTTGTTTAAAAAGCGTTTTTACCTCCCAGAAGAAGACAGATGGGTTACTTTAAAAGTATCTACCTCTGCTATCAAAACAATTAATAAAAAAGGAATTACTGCTGTACTTAAAGAGGCAAGAGCTAAAGGTCTTTCTCTTTAATTATCAAATAAAATTATATAAAAATGGCAAAGAAAGGCAATAGAATTCAAGTAATTTTAGAGTGTACCGAACACAAAGAGTCAGGGCTTCCTGGAACTTCTCGTTATATCAGTACAAAAAACAAAAAAAACACTCCAGATAGATTAGAGATTAAAAAGTTTAATCCTATTCTTAAGCGAGTAACTGTTCATAAAGAAATTAAATAATTATTGAGTCATGGCAAAGAAATCCGTAGCAGCATTGAGAACTAACTCAAAAAGATTAACCAAAGCTATAAAAATGGTTAGATCACCTAAAACTGGTGCTTACTCTTTTGTAGAAAGCGTGATGGCTCCAGAATTAGTAGATGAGTTCTTGAAAAAGAAATAAAACTTTTTTTTAAAAGTTAAAAAAGTCCTTTTGAAACCCTTCAAAAGGACTTTTTATATACCATACCTTTCAAGAAGAATGTTTTTCCGTAGGATATTTCATAATTTTTATATATTTGAAATATTTTATATCAGGTGTTTTTCAAATATTTTTTTCGCTTTCTTTTTAGTCACTTCCTTTTTATAAGTAGCTGTATGTTCAATATAAAAAATAGGTGCTTTTTTACACTTCCCTTGACATTTCATTTTTTCTAAAGCAATACACAAACCCGAGCCTTCTATGAGTTCTTCGAAGTAGGCTTTAGCTTGCTTGTTATGTCTGCAACACTTTTTACCTTCACAAAAATAAATGGTTTTTGGTTTATCTTTCATTAGAAAAATCTTTTTGACCAAGCAAAAGTACGTTTTTTATATTTAATTATTCTAAATAAGAAAATGATTTTCAAAATATTCAAAAGGTAAGGTTTAGGCAAAAAGCAATATTTAAGGAGTTGCTTAATCAAATTATATTATTTTTTTTATGTGAATTGTTTTAGGTAAATTTGTAAGAAAGCCTAACAAAATGAAAATTGTTATAACTCCTGCCAAGTCATTAGATTTCGACACGAAATTACCTACTCAAAGATTCTCAGAAAGTCTTTTTCTCAAGAAATCAGAAACCATACATAAAGTTTTAAAAAAGAAAAGTCCCAAGCAATTATCAGACTTGATGTCTATTTCAAACAAATTAGCCGAACTTAATTATCAACGAAACCAACAGTGGGAGTTGCCGTTTTCGCCTGATAATGCACGGGCTGCTATTTATGCTTTTAACGGAGATGTGTATTCAGGCCTTGATGCCTATACAATTCCGGAAGAGAAACTAGACCAACTACAGAATCAACTACGTATTTTATCAGGATTATATGGTGTTTTAAAACCGTTAGATTTAATTCGTCCTTATCGGTTAGAAATGGGCACGCGCCTTGTCGTAGGCAAGTCTAAGAACTTATATGAATTCTGGAAAAAAACAGTAACAGAGGCTCTGAACAACGAAATGTCAGAAGGAGAACTATTAGTTAACCTTGCCAGCAAAGAATATGCAGATGTCATTGACTTTAAAACCTTAAAAGCCCAAGTTATAGTTCCTGAATTTAAAGATTATAAAGATGATAAACTTAAAATAATTAGCTTTTATGCCAAAAAAGCACGAGGGCTGATGGTGCGATATATACTTGATAATAACTGTAAAACCATCGAAGACTTGAAAAGCTTTAATGTTGAGAACTATCGCTTTGACCAAAACCTATCAGAAGGTAATCATCTGGTATTTACGAGGTGATTTCAGGATGTATAAAAATCAAAAAAGATGAATTTTTTAGCCCATATATACTTGTCCGGTAATGATGGTTTGATAAAAATTGGCAATTTTATGGCTGATGGGATTCGAGGAAAAGACTACGAAAACTTCTCTGACGGATTAAAAACAGGCATACTTTTACATCGCTTTATAGATTCTTATACTGATTCCCACCCCATTTTCAGACAAAGTACCAAGAAACTTCACGCTAATTACAGTCATTATTCAGGTGTTTTGGTCGATATGTTTTATGATCATTTTTTAGCTAAAAATTGGCTAAACTATTCTGATGTTCCATTAGAAGATTATGTACAAGATTTTTATAATTTATTACAAACCAATCATCACCTGCTTACAGATAAAATTAAAAGTCTTATTCCTTATATGATTAAAAGCAATTGGCTATATAATTATCAATTTCTCGATGAGTTTGAAGTTATCCTTTCGCAAATGGATTATCGTACTAAAAATAAATCAAAAATGAGATTTGCCGTCGAAGATTTACAACTTCATTACTCAGAATTCGAAAGAGAATTCACTTTGTTTTTTAAAGAAATTAAAAAAGCCAGCCAGCAAAAGCTTATAGAACTTCAATAGGTATAAATCGCAGGGCAAACTCACACTTTTAATCCAAGAACAGTTAACAAATAACTTTCGTTCCA
>CAYPCZ010000185.1:0-2588 GCA_964409345.1 uncultured Flavobacterium sp.
AAATTGTAAAAAGTGACACCGCGGAGCAGCCCCACAGGGAGTTTACTACACTACCTTGCGCCTTGTGGCGGTTCGCTGTGGCTTTCCGTTCCTGTGCCTGTTCAGCTTAGTTTGTTTTAGTAGGCTTTTGCCCAGTTGTTTAGTTGTTTAGTTGTTTAAATCTATATTGTTGGATTTTTAAGATTGATTTTCAAGGTTTTTTAATTGTCTGCGGTGGTTCATCGCTTGGATTGCTAAAAGTTTCATTCGCTAAACTTTTACAATTTTTTCGGGCTTTTTTATTGCGGAACTTGTCCGCTTTTTAGTTCGCTTCGCTCACTCAATTTTGACATTTCGATAAACTCAATACAGGTGTTTAGGAAAGATTTTGATTGTCTTTTTTTAGGCGGTTTCCGCCTTTTCTCTTTTTGGGGCTTTTTTCTTTTTTAAAGATTTTTCAGGGGCTTTTCTTCTTCTTTTTTTCGCAATAGCTTTGCAATTTTAAAACTGTTTCTACCTACTTTTTTGAACCTCCAACCACAGCAGTAGCACCGCAGGTAAACCCCACTTAAAAACGGGTATTTAGGTGGAAATGAACGGAAAATAAAATGAGTGGAAAAATAGGCTGTAAGTCTTGATAGTAAAGGAGTTTAGTAGTAATTTGGATTGTTAATAACTTTTTGCTGAAAAGCAGATATTTCTATTTTCGGTTATTGATATGTGCAGGGATTTCATTAGCGTATTTGTAATTTCGGTCGTTGGTCTGTAATTCTATTATGTAATTGATTTCATTTAGTAAATTCATATCAGTAGGCTGTTGATTGTTGTTTTCGGAAAACTTCCAAAACATCAATAGCTTTTGGAAAGCTTCTGTGTTATTTTGGTCTAAATCTGCGTACAGATAGTTTGCCATTTGTTTAATGTTTTCCGTTTCGGGAAAATTTACATCTTTACCAATAAGTTCTATGATTGCATTAAGGTACTTATCTTCTTGATTTGCTTTTAAATTTGTTATTATAAATAGTTTTAATGTCATTTCTTTTAAATTTTTAGTAAAACTCCCTGCATTGTCTTTTGGTCTTCGAAAATTTCATTCTTTCTTGTTGTAGAATGATGTAGAGTGTACATTTGTTATTCGTTCTTTTTTTTGTTGAAACAACGTTTACGTTTGTTCTTTTTAGTTTCTTTGTGAGAGCGTATAGGCATATAATATTCATAGCTTTCGATATTAGGCTTGCCATCAGACGAAAATGTAAAACGCAAATAATCTGAGCCACCTGGAAAACAAAGTTCAAAAGAGCCACCATATTTTAGTATTATATCTTTTTTCCCAAAATAGTTTATTGAATCACTAAATGGTAAATCCTTTAAGACCTCCTCTCGTATGAAAATATTTATTGTATCTACAGTTAGGACAACATTTCCCATATCTTTTAACTCTTTGAAATAATTGTCTATATGAAATGGCATATTTTGAATATTTCGCAATTCGTAGTAGTAGTAGTTTTTTATTGAATCGCTACCTATTCTTTGTATAAAAGATAACTTATCAGTATTTGTACATCCAAATCTATTATATGTAGAATCTAAATAAACTCGGATTAAATTCTTAAATGACTCAGAAGTAGAAACGTAATGTTTTATTTCTCCACCGTCAACCTTATCCTGACTAAATACACATAGACTACAAAAAAAGAATAATATTAAAATCTTAAATTTTTTCATTCTTTTGTTTTTTCATCTTTGATTAAACCATTTTCATCATATTGAGTTTTAGTTCCAAATCTCCATATATAAAATTTTGGTTTCGTATCTTGCTTATTGAAAAGAATTGATACCTTATATGCAAAGTTTTTATCATCTGAAGAAGGGTTATAAGAACCTAATCTTCCACCACCTGGATTTCCATGATTATGTGTTTGAGAAATCAATTTAAGATTAGGGTTTTTTTCTATTAGTTTGTTATCCATATATAAATATTCACCACGAATCTCTTCAGGGCTTCCACTTGTATATAATCTCGTTTGCATATCACCATTATCAAATTGATATTCGGTTTTAGAAATTTCAATATTTGATTTTCTAGCCATAAATTCAAAGGTTTTGTCTCCGTCCTTAGAATCTGAAAAAGTATAAGTTTGATAATCAAATTTTCCATCTGTATCAGATCCCCAGCTATTTTCTAAATTCTCTATTTTCCCCTCTAATTCAAGTACTTTTGATTTCCAATTTTTTAATTCGCCATCTTTATTATATTTTGCCTTTCCTCGAATAATTCTATCTGGACCATCATTTTGTGTTCCGTTTACCACAGTTAACTTACCAGTACTTTTATTAAACTCATAGTCATCATCCCCATTTGGGTCTATCATTAAAATTGGATTATTTGACAAAACAGAATATCCGCTTAAATGGTGTTTCACAACTGGGTCAATATTCCATCTTTTTCCAAGTCGTGGAGAATACTCCCAAAACTCCGCTGTATAATGGTTTCCTTTTCCTGAAATCTCATCTACTCGTTCTTGTGTATTGTATCCATATCTATACCCACTAACAACCTCCCTACAAACCGTCACAACCGATTCATCTTCATAACTAACCAACACATC
>CAYPCZ010000186.1:0-2574 GCA_964409345.1 uncultured Flavobacterium sp.
GGAGTTTCATTGTTGGCTTTGCAAGCCCAACGAAACTCTAGCTATTATGGGCTGGGCTTCCTTTTCTGTCAGTCAAATTTAATGTCATATTGTTTGAATAGTTTTCTAAAATGTTCCGACCAATTTCCCCAGTCCCAATCTTTTTGATTTGTTTTAAGTATTGTGATTATTTTTTCTTTGTTGTCCGGATTATTGAAAGTCAAAATTGTCTCTGTCAAATGAAAAACTTCGTATGCTTGGTTTTTTTGTTGAAGTCTTTTTAAAATCTCATCATTAGTCTCGGTAAATTTGTTGTCCGTTACAAAAGCTAAGAAGTGTCCAAGTGTAGTGAATTTGGTTGTCCTGATATTATGTTCGCAAATACTTAAAAGTTTATTGTTTTGATAAGTTTTTATGTTGTCAAGCATTAATGGCAAAATTTTGTCACTTGTACCATAGTCGTAATCATATTGAACAAACTTAAATTCCTTGTTTGATAAAAGTCCTGCTGAAAATGAGTTTGCTGCCTTTTCTGGAATATCTTTAATTATTTGAGTAGTTGCTCTAATGTCTATTATTTTATGCTGTTCCCAAATTGCAAGTATTAAGTCTTGGTAATAAGCACAATAGTTTTTGGTTATGGCTTCACTAAGGTCTTTTATATTCTCTTCATTCATTTTCGGGAATATTTCTAAAAGAACCTTTGCTGATTCTTCTGTCCTAAAAGCAGAAAGTGCCATTAAATAATTTTTTGTTTGATTCTTCTCTTTATATGTTAGTAAGAAGTCCCAAAATTCACTGTCAGGAAATTTTGCAACAGCAACAAATGAAAGTTCTTTCAGTTTTTTAAAATCTTCAATATCTTCTTTCTTCTGATAAACTGCTAATGCTTCTATTGCATTTGAGTTTTTTTCTTTAAATGCCAAATGCCTTATTCTGTCGTAGTTTTTTGGATTGCCATTATTATTCAATAAAGCATTTCTCAAAAGGTAGTTTTCATTTTTACTGTAAAGAATAACACTATCTAATTGTTGAATTTGATTTTGAAAAAACAAGCTGTCTGTTAGATTCAATTTTCTATGAAAGTGTTGATAAAACACTCTGTTATAAAATTCAGTAGCAAGGTCGCCTTCTGATACAATACAACCGTGCTGAGTAGTTGCCGTTTCGCCCGTTCTTAAAAATTCTGCAAGAATGTCAGCCAACTTGGGATACATTTTGTCAGCTAATGCCCAACTTATGTAACCTTTTACCACAGAATTTTTATATTCAAGAAGTTGTAAAAGTTCTTCAATTGTAGCTATGTCCCTAAGTTTTTCAAAATTTCTATATTGGTCAGTTGTCACGCCAGCAATGCCAACGTGTTCTGATTCAAGTTCATTGTATTTCTCAATTTTCTGAACCAGATTTTTTATTTCTGGTCTGAATTTTTGTCCTGAAACCTGAAAAGTAAAAAGTGTCAATATGATTACTAAAATTTGTTTCATTGTCTGTCTCTTAGCCTTGCCCATAACGGTCACATGTATGAAACGTTGGGGATTGCGGGCTTCGTCTCTGTCTGCCGTTGCAAAAGCTAATGGGGGGCAGAAACTTTCATATAACCACTTAAACCCCAATGTTTTATACATGATGTTGCCAACAGTTATTTATTCAGTCGTTTCCCAAATATCGTAATTAGTCCATTTAGTTTCTCCAATTTTCATAATCTCAATTTTATCCTTTTCTTTTAATATCCATTCCGTTCCTTCTTGAATATAAATATCACCCTTTGAAATTATTATTCCCTTTTCATCACAACTTTCAAGAAGTCGGACTTGAACCTTTAAATCAACAGTATCTTTCCCAACTACTAATCCCTTTGCAATGCATGAATCATCAAACTCCTTATTTTCCTGCTCTTTTGAAACATATTCAAAGTTGTATTGAAAATCAACAGTGTCATTTATACTAAATTCGTTAAATTCATTTCGTTTTCTTTCAATCTCAGCTTGTTTAGACTTTCCCCAATAGTCTTTGTAGTATTTTATTTGTTCATCAAGCTTTATGTCAATCTTATTCAAGTATCTATGAAAAGAGGTCAATATGATACCAGACATATCATCAGGATGATTTATTCCTAAATTTCGAAAATATTTTGCTATTCCTGAATCACCTTTCCATAATCCCCAGCTATTTCGAATCCCCATTCCAGTCCCGAAATGAAGTTCAATTACGGCATCATTTTCTGGCTTATTTTTAAAACCGTCTTTGTCTGATTTACTCCATTTGCAATCAAGATAGTTTAAAGCATCTTCTAAATCTGTCGGTACATATTTATCAGGATATTTTCCGCAATCAATTTGTGCACAAATCGAAGTCGAAATCAAGAGAAATATTAGTATCAGTTTTGTGGTCATGTCTGTTCTTTATAATTGTTGGCAACGGTCTATGTATAACCGCAGTTACGGATAAATATACAATAATTTTTGGTTAGACACTCAAGTTAGCAATTACCGAGTGGATTCGGACATAGTCGAATCCGCAGTAATTGCGGTTATACATTGTTGAACTAAACCTTCGGTAGCACCATTCGAACTTTTAATTATCTTACGAATA
>CAYPCZ010000187.1:0-2552 GCA_964409345.1 uncultured Flavobacterium sp.
CATTACTTTACAAATTGTCGTTATTATGTGGTCGTCTAACATTGCTGGTAACGGTACGCGTATGGCCTGTGGCGCAATGCGGGTTTCATCACTGTCTGATATCACAAACCTAAATGCGGTAATGAATGCTTCAAATAACCACATCTTGCGCCATTGGCTATATGCGATGTTAGCAACAGTTTGATTTTAACAAACATTTATTTTATAAAGCGTTAAGAACCATCTATCGTTTGCTTTTTCAAAGCCAATTTGATAAATCATCCCAACTTCTTTTAAAAAATATTCAAAATAGATTCTGCTGTCAGATACATAAACCCTGTTATCCCATTTCTCTATAGATTCAATTTCATTCCCATTAGTAAAGTCTTTTAAAAAGTCCCAATTAAAAAAATCCCAATTATCACTGTTTATTATTATTGTTGTATCGCACTCACCTATAGCCCCTAATAGTAGATTGAAATCAATATGTTGTAATTGGTAAATACTATCAGATTTAAATTTTTCAGCGAAAACGATGAATTCCTTTGGTAGGTTATTTAGATTGTTTTCAGAATCCAAGTCTGTCTTGAAATAGGATACTTTCTTTTCTATTTCAATCCAAATGTTCTTTTCATTTACTTCTACCACTTCTGGATAAATTTTGGACTGTTCAATTATTTCTTGGGGTTTTAATCCTTGTTCAGATTTTCTGCTATTTGCACAAGAAATCAATATTCCGCACAATAAAATAAAACTTGAAACTTTTGTATTCATAGTCTTGCCTATTAATTAGTTCTGACTAACGTAAAAATAAACGTCAGTAATTCAATTATATATACTTAAATGATTCTCTTCAATTTTCATTCACTTTTTTGACCATTATTTTACGTTAGCTTAAGTAGTCAATGTCTCTGGAATAGGGTGAATTGTTGCTAACGGGCCGCGTATTGGCGATGGGCGGGATTTTAGCACTGATGTTGATATGAGGAACGGACGTTGAGTTTTGCACTACCGTCCAATCGAAGCCGTTCAGCCCGCCTATTGCCAATACGATGTTGTGTGTTCGGCATTTTTTTATCAGTCAATTCCAAGTTCTTTATGCATTGCTTGCCATTCTTTTCCAAATTCAATCATTTCTAATGCAGCTTTTCGCTTGTCTTCGGGCAGACATTGAATGCAGGTTGGATACTGAATGCCCTTGTAATGCTCTTTACATTTAGGGCATAATTCCATATTTTTTAAATCATAATTAGATGCACATCTTCTACACGCAGTTATCGTATCTTCAAAGGAAAGATACTTTATATCGTCATCCAAATAGAGTAAAAATGCTTCTTTTCCAATTTTTTCTTCATCTTTGGTTTTTGCTATTTCTCTTTGAAACCAATATTTTATATTTGATAAATTATGCTTGTTTTTCCATTTGTCCTTTGATACAAAACATTTATCACGAACATCAAGAGCTTCTTCGTCTTCATAAAAAATTGCAATGAGTTCATCTAACGACTTATAAATTGGTTCATCAAATTCGTGTCGGCAATCTGCACAACGATATTGCGGAAGTTTCCTCACTCTCTTGTTAGGGCGATTATCTCCACAATTTGGGCATAAAGGGACAGGTACATAATCATAATGTTTTATTATATGCTCCTTAAATTCAAATTTATCAATGGTGGAATTAGTTTCTTTGAAAATTCGAGTGTATTTTCTTGTTACTTCTCTTTCAAATTCAGAATATTTTTTGGGATGAGAAAGATGCTGTATTGTTAATGTGTCTGTACTGTTGCATATTTCACATTTTTCTTTAAGAATTTCAGCTCTTCTTTCTCTCCAATCTTTTGTGTGCCACGACCGTTGCCCTTCTTGGTAATCTTTCCAATATAGTTCTTTTGCAAGGTCTAATGAAATCTTTCCATTAACCAACTTTTCTCTTAATTCAATACGTTCATTATATGTCAACATATTTCATTTATTCTGATGTAATTACTTACCTTATTTATAATGGTCTTTCTGTTTTGTTTTACTCAATAACAACTACAGGAACAGTTTTCCCAAATTTGCTTTTAGTTTCGTATTGATATGTTCCTATTTGTCTTGCACATTTGTTAGAAATATCTATTTTTTGGTCATCATAATATGTTTTGACATCATAATTTATAAGCAAAACAACAACACCATTTCCTATATCGTAATTACGGTATGTTTTGCCACCATATAATTTTTCATCCGAATAATATTTTATGGTTGCAAGGGCTGCATTTGGTGCTATGACTTGAAAAATGTCTATTTCTGAAGATTTATTTTTTGAGGTTGTAGTTATACATTCCCCTTTTTCTTCAAAAATTGTTAGCCCAAGTAAACCGTCATTAGGCTTGTTTGCTATTGAGTACACATATAGTGCGAAAATTGTTGCTAATATCCCTGCAACAAAGCCACCAATAAAAATTAAAAATTTTTTCATATTCGTTGTCTTGTTAAACTTCTTGTCTGTGAGCTGTCGGTCGTCCTATGCTGACACACAACGTTTTGGCGCTTGGCGCAGTGGCGGATTTCGGAGCACAAAACTGTCAATA
>CAYPCZ010000188.1:0-2538 GCA_964409345.1 uncultured Flavobacterium sp.
TTCAGAAAACATTTGTTTGAAATACCCCATAGATTCCGAATAATTTTCGGCTCTAAAAAACACCCTGGCTAAGGTCAGAATCATAAAAGTCGAACCAATAGCAATAAAATCATATAAAGTATCGGTTATTTTTGATGAGAATATCCGAATATTTTTTGTCCATTTTCGGTAATAGATAAAAATAATATAAAGCAAGGCGTGAATGGCTCCGTAAATTACAAAAGTCCAATCGGCTCCGTGCCATATTCCGCTAAAAAGAAAAACAAGGGTCAGGTTTCGGATTTTTTTGTATTCTCCTTTTTTGCTTCCTCCGAGCGGAAAATAAATATAATCGCGAAGCCAATACGAAAACGAAATATGCCATCTTCTCCAAAAATCGGCTATATTCTGGGCTAAATACGGATAATTGAAATTTTTGGTCAGGTTAAATCCTAACAAATTAGCCGAACCGATAGCAATATGTGAATAACCGCAAAAATCTCCGTAAATCTGAAAACTGAACAAAACAGATGTAAAAAAAAGCGTACTTCCCGATTCTGCACTATAATTGGCATAAACCGCATCGACAATCACAGCACAATTATCGGCTATAACCATCTTTTCAAAAAGCCCTAAAGCGATGAGCTTGATTCCGGTTACAGCCTGAGAATAATCAAAAAAACGCTGTTTATTAATTTGTGTCAGCAGGTTCGAAGCCCTTTCGATAGGTCCGGCAACGAGCTGAGGAAAAAAAGTAATGAAAATCGAAAAAGACAACCAGTTTTCAGAAGCTTTTATTTCTTTTTTATACACATCTGCCAGATAAGCAATCCCCTGAAAAGTATAAAAACTGATTCCGATAGGCAGGATGATTTTCAGGGGAGTAATGTTTAATTCCGCTCCGAAAATCCGGAATATTTCGACAAAATTTTCAATGAAAAAGTTGTAGTATTTAAAAAAACCTAAAATAATCAGATTCAACGAAATTCCCGTCCACAAAAATACTTTGGAACGAACAGCACTTTTAGCAATTTTCCTTCCGAAATAATAATTAATAAAAGTACTGATTATAATCAGAATCAAAAACTTCCAGCTCCAGCAAACATAAAAAAAGTAGCTTGCCAGAAGTAAAAAAACATTCTGGCTTTTCACGTTGTTCTTAAAAACGAACCAGTATAAAAAAAACACAACTGGTAAAAATAAAGCGTAATCTAATGAATTGAATACCATCTTTTCTTTTACTTTCTAAGGCTCTATTTTCAGCTGCTCTATCCATTGTTTTGTAATACTTTCTGCAAAAAAATATTGAGCAGAATCTTTTGCATTTGCTTTACAAAACATATATAACTTTTCGTCTTCAATCATCAGGTTCATCGCTTTTATAAGCTCATCAATATGCTGATTTTCAACCAAAAGCCCGTTGTGTCTATTGATAATAATTTCATTAGGCCCTGATTGGCAGTCATAACTCACTACCGGAGTTCCGCAAGCAAAGCTCTCAATAATAACATTCGGAAAACCTTCGTATTTACTTGTCAGCAAAAGGTATTCGGCATTTTTCAGATACGGATACGGATTGGTCTTAAAACCTTCAAAAATTATTTTATCGGCTAATCCTTTGTCTGAAACAAGTTTTTCTAGGGCTTGTCTGTTTTCTCCCTCGCCTAAAAATACGAGTTTGACATTTTTATCCGGCAGTACAGATTTTGAATACGCTTCTATCATCACATCATGCTGCTTCACGTTATCTTCTGCCATTCTTCCGACAGCGATAATATATTCAAAATCTAATTCTATAGCCACTTCAGATAAAGCCTTAATTTTATCTGTTTCTACGATATTGTAAATAGTGTTAACATGGGTATATCCATATTTCGAACGAACTTTTTGTTCTAAACCTTTTGAAACTGTATCTATAAACAGTGCTTTAGCATAAAGGCGTTTAGCAATAAAGTTGTTTCGGGTAAAATAAAATTCTGTATTAAAGCTGGCTATTCTCGGAATGTATCGGGTTTGACTAAAAATCCATCGAACCAGAATCCATTCCATATACCAGGTTCCTCTGTATCGGAAATCAATAATAAAATCGAATTTATTTTTTCGGATATATTGATTGAGAATATTCAGCTTTTTGATTTTGGTCATATAGTTCATTTCTCGATGTAAGCCTAAAACGAACAATGTTCCCGAAAATTCATAATCCGGTTTCCCATTTTCAAAAATAATGTTGTGGATTTCTATACCTGCTTTACTCAAAGAATTTGACAAAACCGCATGTGCTTTCTCTGCTCCTCCTCTAGAAAATGAGTTTCCTATCAAACATATTTTATAGGTTTTTTTTTCAGACATAGATTTTTCGTGTACATTTGATTGCAAATATAATTATATTATGAAGATTCTGCTTATAGGCGAATACAGTAGATTACATAATTCACTCAAAGAAGGATTACAAGAATTAGGACACGAAGTTTTTTTGGTTGGAAGTGGCGATGCTTTTAAAAAGTTTCCGGTGGACTATAATTATGAATCTTCAATCGCTCAAAAGTCGATTTTAAAATT
>CAYPCZ010000189.1:0-2538 GCA_964409345.1 uncultured Flavobacterium sp.
CCAGTTATGAAACTTATTATCCCCTGTAAAGATGTGGTGCATGTCATCCGACAAGAAGATATTTTATATTGTAAAGCAGAGAGTTCTTATACCAAGGTATTCCTAATGAACGGGGGAGAGGTCATCATTTCAAAGCCACTATCGAGAGTCTCAGAACAATTAAATCCAGAGAGGTTTCTAAGAGTTAGTCAATCTTGCCTAGTCAATATGGAATGTGTGAGTAAGATCGATAAAAGAAATAAGGTTGTTGAGCTTTTTGGAGCGGAAAAGGTTAGATTTACTGTGAAGGTTCATACATTGATTAATTTTTTGGACAAAGTAAATGAAATAGGGTTATCTCAATAATATAGACTAGAACCCTCATAACCAAATAATAAAAAGTGCAATTTCTGTTGAAACCCTATGGATTCCTGCTGAAACCCATTGAATACTAAACAAGACAATTTCTTCTTGTAGCCCATGGCTATTACTGGTAATTTTAAAATTCTTTCAGCCACTTAATTTTTATATGGCTGCATTCTATTTTTCAACTTTAAAAATTAAATTTTATGAAAAAGTTATCTCTCGATCAACTCGAAGTGGAAAACTTTGCTTCACAACTAAGCGAAGAGGAATTATCAAATGTTAAAGGGGGGACGACTCCTGCATGTGCTTTATATGGAGCTGCGGCTGCGGTGGCAACTGCGGCAATTTATGCAGCAACCGAAATTTACAAAGCCTATGAGGATGATAATGATGAGCCACGTATTAAGCACGAAATCAAAGTAAATTATAAAACTCCTTCCGGAGCTGATTCAACAGTTACAACCTATATTTACTATGATAATTAGCTAATTTTATTGCCAGAGGGATTAGTTCTCTCTGGTTATCAAATTAGCTAAGTGTTTCGTGCTTTAAAAGTTGTTGAATATTGGGAGGTGTTTTTAGGTTAGCCTATTAATATTTAGCCGTACCAAACGTCCAAAAGATGTTTTTGAGGAAAATCTTATAAATGCTATGGCGAATATCTCATTTTTCTTTCTTTCTTTAATACTATTAATATTACTTTCTGGCTGTGATAGCTTATTGGATTACAAAAAAGAATTAAACAACAAGTATACTATAGAGGAATTGAATTACTTTTATGAAGTAGCCTTCCATTCCGAAGTTCGTTCCAATCAAGCTGAGCGTTTAAGTAAGTGGGGTGAGGATATATTGTTATATATGGAAGGGGATACATTGGAGGGTGATATGGAGGGGGTACGTAATGCCATCAATGAAATTAATCGCCTACAACTCCCTTTGAAATTAAAGCTTACTGATGATAAAACAATGGCCAACTTGCATGTGTTCTTTGGCAATCAGCATCAATTGGGTCTTGAAGAAAATGTATGGGGTGAAGGGATCTTCACAGAGATAAATGGAGTAATTAATCAGGCAGAAGTAAAAATTCTTACTGTGCCAAGTGTTACAACCAGAGGCAATGGGAGAAACAATATTATCTTAGAAGAAATAACACAGATACTTGGTATAAGGGGGGATAGTTTTGCTTATCCATTAAGTGTGTTTTATGAATATACAAATTATACAGCCCATCTAGAAGAAATTGATAAAAGGATGTTGCAACTCCTATACGAGCCTGCGCTTCCTGCTGGCTTAACTGTAAAGAAGTTTGAAGAAGATTTTTCCGAACAACTTTATCATGTAAATAAAGAAGGAAAGCTCCTTCGCTATGTTAAAGAATATTCCATTAAAAAAGAAACGCTGAAACAAATTTTACAATTTGGCCTTGTAGAAAAAGGAAATAGTAATTTTAGGATAGTGAAATTTAATCAACCTGTTTTTATAACAATCAGTGGAGATACTACCGCTATCCATAGACTTTGGCTTCAGGAGGCTATAAAAAAAGTAGAGCAGACATGTGAAAATATTAAACTCAAATTAGTGCCTACTGATAGCGTATACCATGATGGAGGTATTAGATATCATTTTTCAAAAGAAAATCATCAGTCTCATGGCGTCGCTGTTAAAGTATCAGTGACAGTCACTAATGATTTACTTTTTGACAAAAGGGTCAGTTCAAAAATCAATATCGATTATAAAAATTCGGCAGCATTGGATCAAAAAATGCCGCGGGCTATTGCCAATGCTTTATACCAGAGCATATGTTTGGTTAACCAAAATGCACCGGAGTTTTGGGAGTATAAAAATAACGTCCTTATGATAAAACCTGAATACAGGGAAGCCCTTAAGTTATATTACTCGACTTCTTTGGCGGAAAATATGACAAAGGAAGAACTCGAAAGGGTATTAGATCAGATGGAATAAGGTCTTTTAAAAATATTCGTGTTAAGCGAAAGCACTTAACAAAAACTCTACATTACTTTTACATAAGGAAGAGATTGCTTTTATTTATTATTTATGCTAACGTGAAAGCATTATTTGTACCCAATTTTAACGGAGGGAAGTCTCATCAGATTCCGCTATATGTGTTATATCAGCGATATTTTAGCAAAATGGATAACGTTTCAAGTGCTTTTGTTTTGCCAGGTGTGGATC
>CAYPCZ010000190.1:0-2524 GCA_964409345.1 uncultured Flavobacterium sp.
AGACCACACAAAGTATTAAAATCAAAATAGAAGTAGATACACAACCTCCTTTGAATTTTTCGACAGAACCAAAGTTATTGTTATTGCCATTTTCTTTTATGGTTCGCTGTTACACGCTTCCTGATTTGTTTGCTGGAAAAATGCACGCATTGTTGTTCAGAAACTGGAAGAGCCGAGTAAAAGGTCGGGACTGGTATGATTTTGAATGGTATGTTCGAAATTCTATTCCACTAGGTTTTGCACATTTTCTACAAAGAGTAAAGCAAACACATGATTATAGAGAAGAAACAATGACTCCTGCTATTTTCAAAGAATTGCTAAAAAAGAGAATTCTGGAAACAGATATTAATTTGGTCAAAAATGATGTACGACCATTTATAAAAAATCAATCTGAAATGGATATTTGGTCAACTGAATATTTTGTACAATTAGTGGATCTTACAATATTTGAATCGGAAAATAGTAATTAGCAGCAAAGGCAATTAGAAAGTAAAAAGGAGAAAGTAAAAAGTTTTCTAATGCCAAAGGGGCGTTAGCCCTGACATCTTCGTAGAAAATTTTTCGATACATTAAAGGGGCGTTAGCCCTGGCATCTTCGTAGAAAAATAAAGGACAATCAATATGCAAAAGGGGCGTTAGCCCTGACATCTTCGTAGCAAGCCCTGACATCTTCGTAGTAAAAAATAGAAAGTTTTCGATAAAGCTAAAGGACCATAGCCATTAGTCCACAAAAAAAACCTTTTTAATTTTTATTTCCAGATGTAAACTAATTTAGTAACTTTGTTATCGCAACCCGTGTTACGGTAATCCAAGTTACGATAAGTATGAAATTCTATAATAGAGCGAACGAATTGATCTTATTAGACAAGATTGAGGGCCTGTCGAAAAACACCGCACAAATGACATTTGTGGTGGGCAGACGACGTATAGGGAAAACAAGTCTATTATTAAAATCCACTGAAAATAAGACAATGCTCTATTTTTTTATTGCCAAAAAAAGTGAGATCTTATTATGTGCAGAATTTACCGAACAAATCAAACAAAAGCTAAATGTTCCCATGTTTGGAGCAATCAGGACTTTTAAGGAATTGTTTGGTTTTGTGATGGAATTGTCCAAAACTCGTCATTTCACATTGATTATTGATGAGTTTCAAGAGTTTTATTCCGTCAATCCCGCTGTTTTTTCAGATATGCAACATATCTGGGATACTAACAAACAAGAGAGCAAGCTCGACTTGATTTTGTGTGGTTCGGTCTATTCGATGATGAGTAAAATATTTGAAAACTCCAAAGAACCACTTTTTGGCAGAGCTACACAGAGAATCCATCTCAAAGCTTTTGATGTGGACACGCTAAAGGAAATTTTAAACGATTATTCGCCCGATTACAGCAAAGAAGATTTGTTGGCATTGTATCTGTTTACTGGTGGCGTAGCAAAATATGTTGAATTATTAGTGCAAGCAGGTGCATTTGCATCGGAAGCGATGCTCAACGAAATAATAACTGAAAATTCCTTATTTCTGGAAGAGGGAAAAAACGTGCTGATCGAAGAGTTTGGGAAAGAGTATGGCAATTATTTTTCAATTTTGTCATTAATTGCTTCTGGAAAAACAGCAAGGGTTGAAATCGAATCTATTATGGAAATTCAAACCGGAGGTTTTTTGGATCGTTTAGAAAATGAATACGGTTTGATCAAAAAAATACGACCTATATTGGCAAAACAGGGCAGCAGAACCGTAAAATATCGAATAGAGGATAATTTTTTGAAATTCTGGTTCCGTTTTATTTACAAATACTACAGTGCAGTGGAGGTGGGTAATTTGGAATATCTCAAAGAGATTATTAATAGGGATTATGCGGTATTCAGCGGAACGATCCTTGAAAAGTATTTTGTAGAAAAGCTAAAAGCTGAAAAAAAATACAATACTATAGGAACATATTGGGAGCGAAACAACCAAAACGAAATAGATATTGTAGCAGTAAACGACCTGACCAAAACCGTTTTGTTTGCCGAAGTCAAAAGAAACAAGAATAAGATAAACATTGAAAAACTAAAAGAAAAATCAACAAAAATAGTACAAGAATTTGAAGGCTATACTTTTGATTATCGAGGTTTTTCTATGGAAGATATGTAAGTAGGAAGGAAAAAGTAAAAAGTAAAAAGTAAAAAAGGAAAATCGATATGCTATAGGGGCGTTAGCCCTGACATCTTCGTAGCAAAAATTTTTCGATTCATTAAAGGGGCGTTAGCCCTGACATCTTCGTAGCATAATTTTCAATACATTAAAGGGGCATTAGCCCTGACATCTTCCTAGCGAAAAAGACCACTGTTCCATTTTCATTAAAAGGCTTGCTTAAAGGTCAGCATCGAATCATGTCTAAATAAAAGTTTTTATGCCCATAACCATAACAACTCAAATCAAATGATTGTTTTTAGGGTCACAAGCCTAAAAATGATTTTACGTCCAAGCTATTTAAAAGAAACAATTCCCTTTATCAATAAATCACAGATAAAGATTTTAAC
>CAYPCZ010000191.1:0-2520 GCA_964409345.1 uncultured Flavobacterium sp.
TAATTGAACATTCTACCTCGCATCAACTTTTGTGGTGTATTGACAGTTTAGTGCTCCGAAATCCGCCACTGCGCCAAGCGCCAAAACGTTAGCAGAAATTTTAAAAACCGTAAACAGGAAAAATAATGAAAATAGAAATTGGTGAATATGAAGTTTATTCATCTGGGACTCTTATTACAAACCTAAATGAAGATTTAGTAAAGTTCTACATTGAGGATTTATATTTTGAATTCTCATTAAAAGATGATGAAACTACAAAAGAACAAAATATAAAAGCGTCAGCAATTGAAGATAAAAAAGGCGTTAGATTAGAGTTTATAAACTTCAACAATTCTCTTGGTACAGGAAATACCACACCAATAAAACTGGCTAGCATAAAAAACAAATTGCTTTATTTGAATTTTAGAATTTATGCTATGATTGGAGATAAAGGAGTCTCTGGAAAAACTATACATTATACTTGGTTAACTAAAAACATTTCAAATGAGTCAGAATCCAAATAATGCAGTTAACATTCCAGATGTAACGGAGTTGAATATCTATGAAGGTGGAATTTTAAATCAAATCACAGTTTCTGATTTAATGAATAATGATGTTGCAATTAAACAACTAATCAACACTCATAATATAAAAATACAAGAAGTAAAAAGTGCTAATACCCAGATTGCAAATTTGACTTCTGAATTAGAATTTCATAAAACAGCTCCTTTTGTTGCAATTGTAGCTATAATTATAAATTTGGGAGGTTCAACAGTAAGTGCATTTGCAGTAAACTTACTAACTTCTGAAAATTCACCTAAATATTCAGGTTGGTTATTAGGAATAGGTTTTTTTCTTGTATTTGTTGGTTCTCTAGCAACTATCTTATATCCATATGCAAGAAAAATGTTTAATTAAAAAAACTTCTGCTAATAACTAAGTTTTCGTCTTGCCCGAAGGGCTAGAGATGAAAACGCTGTTGAACGGAACCGCTTTGTTACCGAGCCTATGGAGTTGTCGTTTTATGTGTTTTGGTTTATCAGCAGGTTTTTACCCTACTTTTTACGGTTTTTGCTAAAATCAGATAGTTTATCGTGCTCTATTCTGCATTTTACTTAATTTTCCTTCAATTTTGGGCATAAAATCCCCTACCCACATCTTTAGAATGCAGGAACAGATTTGTTTGCCCGTAAATCAAATTTTGGTGGACCTCTTTTACTGAAAGTTTCGATTGTAATGAGCGTTCCCGTTTCGGGTGGCTATCTTTCGATTCCATTCCGAATTGTGAACCAACTTACGTTCAGTCCTTCCTTTGCTTGTGAGACCTCGGATTTATTCATCCGCTCGTTTACTGCAAAGTACTATGACCTCTGCTGACTTCTTGGCGCATAGAAACCGAATCTATTCCAAGACCTCCTCTGGTAAGAGCATTTTCCTTCCGTCAATCACTGCGACATCTACATAAAGAAAATCACTTTAAAATGAATCAGCGTTCGATTGCTGACTTTGGACGTCATGTTGCTGTGCACACTCATCCTTTTCTTTATGCCTCTTATGTCGTTTCTGTTCGTCAGTACCGACTTTTGCAGTCTTGCTTCCTTCAGTCCTAAGTTCGAACTCAGCAACCTTGCAACTTGCTAAATCTTCAAGGCGTTACCCTTGCGATTAAGGGACTTACACCCTCTGGAAAAAATCACACACGCTTGGTTGGAAATCATAAAATATATTTGTATTTTTGAATTTTTATGATAGCTTTCACAAGCGTGTACTACTGCCCATGCAGAGCACACACAAAGGTTTTGCTACGTTTGTGCTAAATTGAAAGTTTAGTCTTTCTAATCCGCTCCTTCGCAAAGCCTCAAAGCGTTATGCCCAATCGTAAAAAACAGTGCAACCCTGAAAGTAACGACTGAAAACGGAAACTTTGCAACCTGACAATTTAAAAGTTCTTTAGCCTGTTGGCTCTGGTCTCAAATAGCCCAAAACCCAAAATACGAAGAACTACGTATCGTAACTTTTGTACTTATTTTTAACTTTGTGCACTTAATTTCAATTAATGAGTAAGTTACCCATTGCCATACTGATTTTTTTACTATATGCCGGCACACAGTTGTGGGCACAACAAACTTTCACCGAAACCGAAATAGCTAAAAAATACCAACGGGCAATCGACATACGCAACACAAATTCGGACTACAGTCTTGTGTATAGCCATCAAATAATAAATTGGACTACGACAAACAATCAACCCAAATGGCTGGTAAAAGCAAACCAGTTGATAGCCGAAACATATTACTTCCGTAACGAACGTGAATTGGGTTTTAACTATTTGGTGGAAGCACTTGCCGTAAGTAAAAAAAACAACCTTGTCAAAGATGAAATAAACATTCTTTACGCCATTGGGATGCATTATTCCAGAAGTGCTAGAAGGGCGAACAATGTTATAGATAAAGAAAAAATACACAAAGCGTTGGAGTACCACCAAAAAGGGATACAGCTCGCAGAAGCAAATAATTTAATCGCACTTTCTGGAACAGGTTA
>CAYPCZ010000192.1:0-2511 GCA_964409345.1 uncultured Flavobacterium sp.
CGTGCATTGCCAATTGCGCAATGAGTTTGGAAACGTGTACTGGTGTGAAGAATTCACCACCCGATTTTCCTGCATTGGCGGCATAATTGCCAATTAAAAATTCATAGGCATCACCAAAGAGTTCTATTTCGTTCTCTTCAAATTTTACGAAATTCAGCTCTTCAACACCTTTAATAACAGATGCTAATCGGCTGTTTTTGTTATCAACGGTATTACCCAGTCGTGTACTGGTTGTATCAAAATCAGCAAACAATCCTTTGATGTCTTGCTCAGAAGGATAACCATTTGCAGAACTTTCAATGGAGTCAAAAATGGCTTTTAAGTCCGTATTAAGATTGGAATTGGAATTGGCGGTTTTGGCAACATTGACAAAAAGCTGACTCGGATAGATAAAGTAACCTTTGGTTTTAACCGCATCATCTTTTATTTCTGGGGTAATTACATCATCCGACAAACTTGGATAGTTTACGCTATCATCTCCACCTTCAATGTAATTGGTGAAATTCTCACTGATAAAACGGTAGAAAAGTGTTCCAAGCACAAATTGTTTAAAGTCCCAACCGTCAACAGAGCCACGTACATCATTGGCGATTTTCCATATTTTGGCTTGTAATTCTGCTCTTTGGTTTATGCTTGTCATTATTTATGTTTTATTAAATCTTTTGATGTTAATCTTGGGTTAAACTCTTATTTATCTTTTCTAGTAGTGCATCAAAGGTTTCGGAGCTTCCATGTATCATACTGTTTTGCATTTCTTTGTAATCTGACTGAAAGTTTTTCATTTGCTCCTTTGGCGGAATGATGCTGAGTTTTATTAAACTCAAATTTTCATAGTCAGCCGTTTTTACAGGAGTCAATACTTTACGATGTTCAATGATGTTTTTGAAAAGCTCATTGTCTTGTAAAGCATCTTTTCCGTATTCAGAATTAAGTATTTGCCCGATGTCATAAAAATGCCGAGACATTCTCAAGTGTCGAATCTTATCGGCTGGTTTCTGAAACTCTTCGTGGAGTAGAATCAATTTTTCTAAGAAAGTCTTTTGTGGTTTTGTAGCTTGGACTTTAAACGTAGTTTCTGTGAAATCCATTTCCGGATATTGTTGATCAATGAATGAATTGATTTTCACTTCCTGATAAGGTTCTCGCAACGACCTTGCGCTAACTTCTATCAGCACTCTTTTGGGTAAGTAGGAAACTTCTTCGAACACAGATTTATAATTCACCTGAATCGTTTCAGGATCTTGATCCGAAATCTTTTCGTTTTCTACGACTATGTCATACAAACTTTCAGCAACCCCATAGTTGTTAAGTTCATTTGTGAGAATAGAGTTTAACTTCTCTGAAACAAATGTGTGGCAAGCTCTTCTGAGTTTTCTGATCTCTCCTTTGGTCAATTCGCCTTTGAAGCCCAAGTATGAACGATCTATTCCCAAGTCAATATCTTCGGAAAATCGCTGAATGAGATTAAAGGCTTTACTTAGCGAAGTGCCTCCTTTGAAGATAAATTGTGAAGCCAATTCAGAGTTGAAAATCATTCGAAGCATAAGCGTCACCCAGGCATCTTTTTCAATAGCTTGAGGAGGGAGGTTCATTCGAACTCCAACCTGAGTAAACAACTCAACTTGTTCATCTTTCGATAGTGTTAGCCAGTTGTTCATTTCGCTATTAGTAGTTTTTGTATCCAAACGGGAGCATTTCGTAAGCTTTTATAGATCAATTCTTGCTCTTGACTATCGCTAATAATCTTTTGAATCTTTTCAATTTGTCCCTCTGTTACATTTTTTTCTCCAATGGCTTTAAGTGCCTGGATAATCAAATTGCTCAGTTGGTGATCGATGCTGAGGTTTTTAGGGTTCGTTTTCTTGAATTGAATTGTTTGGTTACCCACTTCAATTTGCCTAGCAGATCCATCTGTTAGATACACGGCTTTTAGTGGGATTTGAGTAGAAAGCCCTAGTTTGTTAAGGGCTGTTATTCCCGTTGGGATTATTCGAGCTTTATCACGCTTGGCAATTGCTTCAGCAATTTGTTCTGCATGAGGAAACATGATGCCAAGTCTTTCATGTTTTTTTGGCAAGAAGTAAATGCCTTTGGCTATTCGTCCAATTGCATCTTCAGTTGTTAGGCGCTGTAGTGACTTTCTTATCGCTTCGTAAGAACCCAAATCAGTAAAATCAGAGATAAAAAAAATATCTCCTTTATTAAACTTCTTTTTTATGGCCTCTAAATCCAACATTGTCCCAAAAGTGGTTAAATATTGGGACAAAACAAACTCTTTTTAATGACTAATTGTCCCGAAAATATATAAATATTGGGACTGGAGTTTAATAGTAATGTTTCAAATACGGTGTGGATGAGAAATTTTAGCTCTTTCGGGTTTTTAGGGGTGGATTTAGCGTTGGCAAAAACCAAATGTGCTAAAATGTGCGGTTGGTTTTCGGTTCCCGCATGGCATACAATGCGGGAATAAATCTCAATTGTTGTAACGAATTGGGCCTTAAGAGTTTTTGT
>CAYPCZ010000193.1:0-2490 GCA_964409345.1 uncultured Flavobacterium sp.
AATCGAATTCGATTATTCGTGTGTTCACGGAGTTTTGGCAGCCAAAGAATGTGGTTACGAAACCATTATGATTAACTGTAATCCCGAAACGGTTTCAACCGATTTTGATACGGCTGATAAACTCTATTTTGAGCCTGTTTTCTGGGAACATATCTATGATATCATCCAACACGAAAAACCTGAAGGAGTTATTGTTCAGTTAGGTGGTCAGACAGCATTGAAATTAGCTGAAAAATTAGATAAATACGGAATAAAAATCATCGGAACTAGTTTTGATGCATTGGATTTAGCCGAAGACAGAGGACGTTTTTCAACACTTTTAGAAGAACTAAACATACCTTTCCCGAAATTTGGCGTTGCAGAAACGGCAGATCAAGCCTCGAAGTTGGCTGATGAGTTAGACTTCCCGTTACTTGTTCGTCCATCGTATGTATTGGGAGGACAAGGGATGAAAATCGTGATTAACAAACAAGAACTTGAAGAACACGTGATTGATTTGTTGCGTCAGATTCCGAACAATAAGCTACTATTAGACCATTACTTAGACGGAGCAGTTGAAGCTGAAGCGGATGCGATTTGTGATGGTGAGAATGTGTACATCATCGGAATAATGGAGCACATCGAACCTTGTGGAGTGCACTCGGGTGATAGTAATGCGACACTTCCTCCATTTAATTTAGGAGAGTTTGTGATGCAACAAATTAAAGATCATACGGTTAAAATCGCAAAAGCGTTGAAAACCGTAGGTCTTATCAATATTCAGTTTGCTGTAAAAGACGATACGGTATATATCATCGAGGCCAACCCAAGAGCTTCGAGAACAGTGCCGTTTATCGCTAAAGCGTACGGAGAACCGTATGTGAACTATGCAACCAAAGTAATGCTGGGAGAGAAAAAAGTAACGGACTTTAATTTCAATCCGCAACTCAAAGGGTTTGCCATCAAACAACCGGTATTCTCGTTTAATAAATTCCCAGGAGTAAACAAAAAACTAGGACCAGAGATGAAATCAACCGGAGAAAGTATTTTGTTTATCGATAGCCTAAAAGACGATGCTTTCTATGAGTTGTATGCTCGAAGAAAAATGTATTTGAGTAGGTAGTTTACAGTTAACGGTTTACAGTTATAAGTTTTATAAGACCCCATAGGCTTGCTTTGCTTGTGGGGTTTTGTTATTTAATTAGCTTTTCAAAATCATCTTTTATTAATTCCCAAATTTTTCCTTTATAGCAAATCGGGTCAAAATCGTTGTCGGCTTCGCTAAAATCAATTAGTTTTTGTAGTAGTTCTTCTTTGGTATGACTATACGGATGTCTTAAGAAATAGAACTCAAACATTTGGTCAAGTGAATAGCTATTGAGCAATTCGTGAATGTCCCAAAAATCTTTTTTACGTCCTTTATTCCCGATTACTTCAAGCTTCATGGCAATAATCTCTTCGATAGCAGCAAGCCGAATATTATCAGGTTCATGTATTTGGAAAACAAAATTGTCAGTATAGAAAATGTCTAATTTTATGAGATTTTCTACATCTGTACCTACAAAGTAGGATGTGCCCATTCCTATCTGATTTTTGATAGTATCGGGTTGAACAAATGGGAATAATTCTCGGATTTTTGTGTCTAACGTATTAAAATCTATACTTCCATAGTCAACGTCTGTAAAAAGATCAATATCAACAGATTCTCGGTGACCGATTTGTAAACTTAAAGAAGTGCCTCCAACTAGTCGAAAAGCCTGAAACTCTTCAGTATTCATAAGTTTGAGAAGTGCTTCCCAAAGTAAATCAGAAACCGTATTTCTGTATAGACTCATATCAAATCATATTTTTTAATATTCTCTTTAAAGGTAGGAAGAAAACTATCTTGCATAGTTTTCAGTTCTTCTTTAATGGACTTTCTGCCATAAAAAGATAAGATTTCTTTGATTTCTTGCTCGTTGCCTCTTTCTAAGATTCTACGAATAACGGCTCTTTTGTTTTTATGCCAGTCGATTTTTGAAAAGTCAGTATCCCAAAACAAAACTTTTCTGAATTTTTTTAGATTAGGTGTGTTTTGAGTTTGCATTACCTTTTTTACATCATAACTAGATTGAAGAAGCATAAAATAATCTTCGGGAACTTTAAAATAGTCAGCTAGTTTTACGGAAAGGGCAGGAGTAATGCTTCTTCTTTCGTTGAGAATAGCACTAATGGTTTGCTTATGCTCCTGTAAAGCCTCAGCAAGCTCAATAGGTTTGATACCCTTGTCTTGCAAAGCTTTTTTTAAAGCAAAGCTAGGATGTATGCCTTTTATTTTTGAAAAATCAGGTAACATGATGATTTGTAATTTGATACAAAGATAAGCAAGAAACAAAAAGTAAACAAATTTGTTTACTTTTTGTTATTAGAAGAGAGTTGACAGTTATCAATTATCAGTTTAATATAGACCCCATAGGCTTAGCTTGTGGGGTTTTATAATAACTACATTTTAGTCAAGAGGTTCTTCAACAG
>CAYPCZ010000194.1:0-2456 GCA_964409345.1 uncultured Flavobacterium sp.
AAAGATATTGCTATTTCTTAATATCAGAAAAACACAGGCTGCTAAATGATATCGAAACAAGAAAAGTTAATACTGTCACCACATTAAAACTTGGGAAACCACGCGATGCAATCGCGCGGGAGCGGGGATTTTTTCAACTGCAAATATAAATTATATTTTCTTTTATCGCACTTAATATTTTTAATTATTCGCAATTATTTTCTAATAACGCATATTTAAGTACATTTGTCTTTTAAAATCATTACATTATGAGTGTTGGAAGAATCGTTAAAAAAATCAGAGAAGATAAAGGACTGATGCAAAAAGAAGTATCTGCTCATCTCGGCATAGGAAACAGCAATTATAACAAACTTGAAAACGGACACAGGGATTTATCAGTTGATGAACTGCAAAAATTAAGCAGGCTCTTTAACCTGACTACTGACCAAATTCTAAATTATGAAAACATAATTCCAGAAGAAGTTACTTTGGAAGATAAGCCCGACTTTGAAAAACTACACCTCATTAACCAATTGGACGAAGAAGATAAGACAACGGTTTTTAAAATCATTGATACAATGCTGACCAAAAAGAAATTTAAAGATTTCTTCCAGAAAAATGTAGCAACCTTATAATGAAAAACATCCTTTTTATTTTCCTGTTTATAACCTGTGCTGCTTTTGCTCAAAAAGAACAAAAACAGGATTCGATTGTTTATGAGTATAATGCACGTTGGTATAACCCGTCTTTTTGTGGATGTCCTCCTGGAAAAAAAGATTCTCTGCAAGTAGTAAAAGATACTTTAAAAGTAGAACCGATAACTTTTAACCGCAGAAACTATAAATCAACAAAATATGTTAAAACTAAAAAACCACTCCGGAAACGGGAGTGGTTTTGAGTTTTTTTTCCTAAAACAATAATCTTATTTCTTTACGACAATATCATTAAGTTCGTATAAATCATCGTTTATCTTTAACCTTATATTAGTAAATAAAATTATATCGTTTTCAACAATTTTACTAAATTCATTTTTTAACTCATTATTAAAATGCTTCCCTGAAAAAGAACTTTTATAGATTACATCATATCCTTTAATAATCATCACATCATATTCCATTTCATAATTATCAATATCTAAGTTAACTTGTTCAACCTCTGGAAATAGCCCAACTAATCGCTCAATTATAAGTTTACCATCATCTCCAACAGGACCTTTTAAAATTGCGTTAGGGGTTAAATTAACAACAGGAATGATACTTTCTCCTATTAATTTACCTTTATTATACACACTAATCTTTAATATGCCTGTTCTTTCCGGATTAATTACATACTTACAATTTTCCCCTCTAATACTTCCATTGTCAACTTTGAGTTTTAAATTGCTACATTTTAATCCCTCAACAATCACATCAATAGGATTGGGAACTTCAAGGTATAAAACATTATTTACGGGATTAGAAACAACTATCTTTTGTGCAAAAAAAGTAACCGGAAAAAATAATATGACAAAAAACAATAATCTCATCTTAATCTATTATAAATATTTCTGCATCTGGATTTTCTTCTTGAAGCCTTTTGATAAAATCTTGTAATCCTTGTGTCAAGTCTTTAATCTTATCATTCGACATTTTTTTCTTAGTAAGTTTTTTCATTGCATTCATTCCTTCTTTTCCTCTTTTTGCACCATCATAATCTGTTATATTTCCATCCCAAAAAGCACATATTTCAAATGCTCTGCCAACTTCTCTTTCTTTAACAGGATACCCCCAATTATCAATAAACTCAAAAGATTCTTGTGTTGGAGAACCTCTAAAAGTCCAATCTCCATAATGAACACTTTCGTGTAAGGCTGTTATCAAAAATGATAAAAGGGCTAATTCTCTTTCTTCGTCAGATGTAGCATTTTCAATTTGTTCAGCTAATTCTTTAGCAATTTGAATTGGTCTATCTGTTCCTCCCATATAGTAACCATTAGCACCAAATGGTAAGTCATCTCTAATTTCTAATTTTATACTTCCTTTACCAAATTTTACAATTTTATCTCTGACCTGTTGCTCTGAAAATCCCCCATATTTTTGAAGTCCATTCATAATGGCAGAGTTACTTAATATCTCCCCTATACCATTCTTTAAATAATTAGTCAATGTCTTATAGGTCTTTTGGTCTTTTACATCTATTTCAAAATGCCCTTCAATATCTACTTTATTAACAGGATTGTTACTAACATAATGATACGGAGTTCTATTTGCATATTGTTCACTAAATAAGTCTAACACAAAAAATCTGCCTAAAGCCGGGTCATAATTCCTCGCCCCATAATCGTAAACATTAAGCCCTAATTCGTCTTGCCACTCTTTTTGATTATATTTGTATTTATACTTATCATCCATAATAGAAGTAACCTCCACAAGTTCAATAATCTCATCAATGGCAAAGAAAAACTTGTGGTCTGCGTTGTAGCCTTGGTGGGTCAAACC
>CAYPCZ010000195.1:0-2427 GCA_964409345.1 uncultured Flavobacterium sp.
AACAGGAGTTTCATTGTTGGCTTTGCAAGCCCAACGAAACTCTAGCTATTAGCAGAAGTCGTTGTATTCGATTTTTCTTTCAATGACTTTTGTTATTTCAGTTGTATTGGTTTTATGAAAAGTATATTGTTGGGTTAATTTTACCCAATTACCTAAATTATCGAATTCATATAAAAAATTAATAGTGCTTTTCTTTTTGCCTTCAGAATTTAAAGTTTCTTCTATGATTTTATTATTATACTCATCATAATAATATATTTTCTTGTCTGACGTTTTTTCTGCTAAATCAAATGTTTCTGCTATTATTTTAGTTTCATTATTATCTGTTTTTAGATATTCATATTCTGAAACAAAAAATAATTTTGGTTCATCAAAATAAATTGTTTTATCAAATTCTTCTGTTTCTTTATTGTATAAATCTTGATTCCAAGAATAAGTTTCAATTCTTGATATTCTATTTTGTGAATTATAGAAGATATTAATTAGATAATCGAAAATTTTCTCATCTTTAAGATATGATTCAGATTTGGTGAGTTTCTCCCTTTTGTAAGTATGTGTATAAATATGAGATTCGGTCTCGAGTATCATAGAATCTCTATTTCGTTTAATAATAAGAGATTCCAAACTTTTTGTTGAATCATTTAAAATTTCTACTCGATTAATTTCAGTAATGTTTTTTGCTTCATCGTAGATGAAATTTGCCTTGAAATGGGGCTTATTAGAATAGTAAGACTTTCTAATTTCAGATGTGATTAAATTAGTTTCATTATCAAATTCAATTTCACTTTCTTCTTCTAGAAAGTTGTTTAATATTCCTCCAAATGCCCATGTTTTTACTATTATTTTTTTTGCACAATTGTTTAATTTGAATCTGAAATCAGAATTAGGATTTAAAGTATGTGTAATACTTTCAAATGGTTGACTTGCATTAACATCGTTCCAAATACTAAAATACATTGTTTAAAATCTTTTGATTATGATTGGTAATACGATTTCTGCTAACGGTTGTGGCTATGAGTAGTGCGGGCGCAAATACGCATTTTCCTTTCGGTTTATCACAGAGCCAAAACCTTGTTTTCTGGTTTTTTTAATTTCATATTTCAAAAAGCCAAAACAAGGTTTTGGCGGTCATTGCAAATTAGCAATTTCTTATGGGTTAAGCACTTAATCCCGCATTACTTATAGCCGTTGTTGCCCACAGTATTTTTTTGTCAGTTTTGCATTTTCATCGGCTGTAATCCAACTATGAGATTGTCTTCGTCAAAAATCACTTTTATAATTTCTTTTGGCGGACTCCCTTTATCATCCGAATATTTGAACTGAAGTATTGTAAACGCACTTCCGTCCAATCCCATTTGTATTCCGCTGTAAATTAATTCTGTCTCTCGGTCAAAATTGATTTCAGCGCTCAATAACTCAATTTGTTCGGCCGTAACTTGCTCTTTTATTAAATCGGACAAGAACCGTTTTGCACCTACCGTATTTTTTGATTCCAGTTCTTTCATAAAATCCGACGTAGCACTTACCAACGAATCAAGTCTTTTTTCATTCAATTTTGGCACAATTGGTTCTTTCTTTTTAGCTTGATTTCTAATATATAATCTTATTCGATGAACAGGATTAATTGTACTTGCACCTCTTTTCTCGTAATAATTAGAAACGGTTGCGTACATCTCTATTTCGGTGCTATCATTTGGTTTCCAAGTCGAACTTTCTACAAATGTGTTTATAGAATCTAAACGACTAATATTCGAGTAATTTCTTTTTACTTTTGGTGCTCCATAATCAGCTGAAATTTTTTCTTTCAAATCTCTATATTTTGAAATGAATGCTTTTTGGAATTTTTTAGGTTTTTGATTATTCTGTTGTTTCTCAAAGTTGTAAACATCCCATTCATATAAAACCGAACTCATTATCGAGTCTGTTTCTTTAAAATAATAGTAAGAAATTAAGTCCGATATTTCTTTTTCCTTTCTTTTAAATTTTATCGGTTGAGCATCTCCACTAAATGAAACGTGATTTGATGTAGTTGGTATTCTTTCGCTACCCAATTTTTCTTCCATTTGAATGTATTCTTTGAGTGAAGTATTGTGAATATCAAATCCGAATTCTTGTCCGAAAACTGAAAATCCACTTAGTAAAATTGCAATTGTAAATATTATTCTCATAGTTTCTTTGAATATTGTGGGCAACGTTTCGGGTATTGCCGAAGGCGGGGAAATCGAAGCCGAAAGTTTCGATTTTGCACCAAGGCGAGCCAAAACGAATTTTTATGAGTTAAATTTAAAAATAAAAAACGAATAAAATTCGTTTTTGGCGGAGATAGAAGTACAAACCTTGAATTTAGCACTTCAGCCCCGCTTTTGGCAATACCTTGTTGAACTAAACCTTCGGTAGCACCATTCGAACTTTTAATTATCTTACGAA
>CAYPCZ010000196.1:0-2423 GCA_964409345.1 uncultured Flavobacterium sp.
CGAAGTAGAAAGAGAATACCTTTCTCAAGAAGAGGTCATGGCCATTTATAGCAAAGAATTCAAAACTGAAAGACTCAATTTAGTCAAAGATTTATTTGTTTTTAGCTGCTTTACTGGATTAGCTTATATTGATGTAAAGAACCTGACAGAATCAAGTATCAATATTGGTATTGATGGAGGCAGATGGATTTTTACGCACCGTCAGAAAACGGAAACCGCTTCCCGGATTCCACTACTACCTATTGCGGAAGAAATAATTCAAAAATACAAAGATCATCCACAATGCATCAATGAAAATAAATTATTACCTGTTTTGAGTAATCAGAAAATGAATGCTTACTTAAAAGAGATAGCAGATATTTGTGAAATAAATAAAAATCTGACATTTCACTTAGCGCGTCATACTTTTGCTACTTCAATTACCTTGTCAAATAGTGTTCCTATCGAATCCGTTAGTAAAATGTTAGGACACAAAAACATAAAAACAACACAACACTATGCCAAAATTTTAGATAAAAAGGTTAGCGATGACATGGCAGCTTTAAAAAACATATTCAAAAAAGAATCAATTCTATCCAAAACCAACTAAACAATTCCCCAGAATCATAGATTTTAACACAAAATGATTGTTTTTATAAAGTTTTGTCGTGTTTTGAGCAACTTCTGCCCAAGATATACTCGTTAATTTTGTCCTGTAGAAAGTTAATAGTCTAATCAAACAGATATTACAGGTCTGATTTCTAACAAAATGACAAAAAACGATGAAAATCAATCCTTCAATAAAAAATAATATGGTAACAACAATATGCTACCTCTATGTGCTGCTTTTTGTTTATACCGCTGTAAGTAAGTTTTTAGATTTCGAAAATTTTCAGGTGCAGTTAGGTCAATCACCTCTTTTAAGTGCATTTGCGGGTTGGGTTTCCTGGGGAGTACTACTAATAGAATTATTCACTGCTGGTTTATTGATGTTTGAAAAAACCAGACGTATCGGTCTTTTTATTGCGTTTGCATTGATGACTATGTTTACAACCTATATAGTCATTATTTTAAATTTTAGCTCCTTTGTGCCTTGTTCATGTGGAGGTGTCCTTGAAAAAATGGGATGGACGGAGCATTTAGTATTTAATATTGGTTTTATAATTCTTGCACTTATTGCATTAGTAATAGATAAAATCAATCTGGTAAAATCCAAATCATTTATTGTGTCAATATTATGTGTCTTTTTTGGAGGAATTATTCTTGTTACAACTTTGTATCTACTATCAGAAGAAGAAATCCACAGAAATAACAGCTTTCTCCGCAGATATCCTCCACATCCTGTAACCACAATAAAAGGTCTGAATATCAAATACAACTCATACTATATCTCAGGAGTAGCAGACGGAAGGATTTATTTAGGTAACTCTACTGCACCTGCTCACGTCATTAGCATAGATACGACTTTATCTGACTTAAAAACTCACAATATCGAATTAAATAATGATAAGGAAATTGGCTTTATTTCACCACAAATCAAAATACATCCGCCTTATTTTTTTCTAATAGACGGTTCTGTACCTGTTATTTTTAAAGGCAAATTATCTGATTGGAATGCACATTTTTATTGGCAGGGAGACACTACCAACCTCATTTCACAAATGGAGGTTGTCACACCTTCACAATTCATATTCAGAGATATTGATAACAATTCTGGGCAGAACATTATTAGCCAGCTAGATCTGGAGAATCAAGCTTCTATAAAAACGAACAATCTTTTGCTTCAAAAACAGATTGATGGTTTTTTTGATACAGATGGCATGTTACGTTACAATCTAGATTTGAATAAAATAATTTATACTTACTATTACAGAAATGAATTTATAGTGGCAGATACAGACCTTAACTTAGGCTATCGTGGTCAAACAATCGACACCGTTAAAAATGCTGTTATTAAAGTTAGTTCAACAAATTCGGGTCAGGTTAGTACATTGGCAGAAAAACCCCTTATAATAAACTATCAAAGTTATTCCTTTGGCAAATATTTATTTATAAAATCGGATAGACTAGGAAGATTTGAACCCGAAGAAATGCTAAAAGATGCATCTATCATAGATGTTTATAATTTAGAAAATCAAACCTATGAGTTTAGTTTTTATCTATATAACCACGCAGGAGAAGAGATTAAGAGTTTCCAAATATATAAAAACCTATTGATTGGGCTAAGCGAAAACCACATTGTAGTATATCGTTTGCAATCTATGTATTTTGACTTATAAAATTAAAAATATACAGCTGTGTCAGGGGAAGTCGAAAACCTATAAAAGAGTAGGCATCTAATGTAAATTTATTAATTATGAAGACTAAATTTTTAAAACTGGTATTGCCAACATTTATTTTATTGTTGGCAATTGGGAGTGCTTATGCATTTAAAATTGTAGAAA
>CAYPCZ010000197.1:0-2421 GCA_964409345.1 uncultured Flavobacterium sp.
AATGTATTGATTTGAAATTTAAAATTTCACTCCGAACATTTAGGGGGCTAAGATACTTAACTACCATTGTTAAATTATGAAAACAAAATATTTAATTTATGCTTGTATAGCATTTTTAACAGCAGGGCTTATATCATTTTATTCCTGTAATAAAGAGACATCTAATTTGGCAAAAACAACAGCCACATCTGAAGAGCTACACACATTATCGATGACAATACCATCATCTGTCATTGGATATATTGATAGTAGTGGTCAGTTTATAGCAATTACAGAACAACAATTAGAATCTTTTTTTCAACAAATAGATTTTATAAGTACTAACGGAACTATGAACGAATATGGAGTAATACAAGGGTATGATTCGACAACTTCTACTAACCTTTATTCTGTAATTGCAACTGCTACCGATGGAGAGTATAGTGTAAAAATGAGATTCGATTTAGAAGATGCAGGAAATAATCAATTTGCATTATTTGCAGGAGGGTGTTCTTGCAAATCAACAAAATGCGGTCCTTGGCAATGTAATGTGAGTGAGTTTGGACCTTGCGATTGTTCTCCTTGCACTACAGATGACGGAGTTTGTGAAAAAACAAGTTCTAGATTTACAAGAGCTCAAATAAGTTCATTTTTTTAGTGTCGTAATTTAAGAAATAGACAGATTAAAAATACAAATTAAATATAACCATCTGAATTTACAGATGATTATTCTAATTGCAATATGGCAATTGTCATACTACCCACTGAATTAAGGCACATTGTCAAGGTACGCAGTGCCACCGCTGCAAAATAAAAACAAATGTGATAATAGAGACAGCCAGCAGGTAACAAGCAGTTTGGCAAAAGAGCGGAGTTACGGCTAAGTTGAAAGTTTCGTCTTCGTATGCCGCCAATGCTGTAAGCATTGGCTTTTTTTCTTAATTTAGCCAACGGCTCACAGCATTGGCTACGTTCGTGCAAAATTGAAGCTTTCTGCTTCGATTTTCCGCTCTTTCGCCAAGCTGCCGGGACGTTACCTGCTATGTTAGAAAGACGACCTTACAAGACAACGACACGTTTTGACAGACTGACATTCTATATTAGCGGACAAACGGGGAAGCCGAAAACCGACCAGAGTAGGCGTAAATAAAAAAACAAAATAATTATGGCACTTTTTCTAATTACAGTCAAACAAAACAAGTATTCCAATGGAATTAAACTTGAAAAAGGTATGAGTGTTGAAGTTTCTTAAAATTACTCAAATCCACTAACAACAAATGGTGGACACGAAGTTCAAGACGCTTTTATGCGTAAGTATGGTCTTGACCTAAAGAAAAATGGTGGTAATTCAAGTGTTTATCTTGACGTAAAAAAGATTAACTAATGAATAAGCCAAACATTTTCAGACTTGCCACGAAAGAGCTGTCGCAAGACGGCTTTTTCACTTGGCTTTTACAGTGGGCTGACAACGGACACAGTAAACACGACAGAGAACTAAACGAAACGGCAAAAGATTTTGTAAGGTTGTTACTTGGACAGGCTGACAATTATGAAATCAACAAGGTTGAAGCAGGAAGGCAATGGAATAACATTGACATTTGGGTAGAAGTCAATGACGAATACTTTATTGGCATTGAAGACAAAACAAATTCCGGTGAACATTCAGAACAACTTGAACGCTATAAAGAAATTGCTACAAATCACTACAAAGACAAATCACACCGACTTGTTTTTGTTTATTTAAAAACAGGCAATGAAAGCATATCAACACTAAATATAATAAAGGAAAAGGGATATTCAATTATTGACAGGAAAGCAGTTTTGCAAGTGTTAAACAAACGACTAGTAACAAATGAAATTTTTAATGATTTCAAAGACTACTTAACTGAAATTGAAAACCAAACAAACCTTTATGACAAATTAGAAAATATAACTTCTGTTTGGCGAGCTAGTGAAGGGTTTTACATTAAACTACAAGAGAAAATAGCTGAATGGACAGATTGGCGATATGTGGCTAATCAAATGGGTGGCTTTCTTGGTTTTTGGTATCATTGGACAGGAACAGACGAAATTGGAGAAATCTACATTCAAATTGAAAACGCTTTTGAATACGGTATTAAATTAGTAATCAAAATTGCAGATTGGGAACAAAACACAGACACTTTATATCGTGTTCTAAACGAAATTAAACCAATTGCTGAAAAAAACGGATTGACTATTACAAAGCCTGACAGATACCGAGCAGGTGGGACTTCAACCCTTGCTATTGTTCAAAATGCTTTTCAAGCTGACAATAATGGCAACTTTGACTTTGACGGTTTTTTGACAACATTAAAACAACTTGAAAAGACACTTGATGAATATTCAAATGAGAAAAACACAGCAGGTAACAGCGGTTTGGCGTAATGGCGGGTTCAGTGCTTCGTATGACAGTTTTGTGGT
>CAYPCZ010000198.1:0-2417 GCA_964409345.1 uncultured Flavobacterium sp.
TTTTGGTGGCTTTTTAATTATGCCGATTGAATTTCCAGTTATTGACATAAAAGACATTAATCAACAATTGACATCAAACGGATTTCCACCTGCAAACTACTCGACAGCAAACATTGGTATTGGTTTCCAACTATATGCCAATAGAGTTATTACAACATTTTCATTCAACAAGACAACAAAAAAAGACGACAATGATTCATATTTGACAGAGGTTGAATATCGTTCGACTTCTTTAAATGTGGGTTACTCTCTGACAAAAAGCCAATGGTTTTCTGTTTATCCATACGTTGGCTTTAAAGGCTCTGGACTTAATTACCTATACAGAGAGAAAGAACCTAACCCGACAACATTGGGAAACTATTTGCAGACAAATCTCAATTACAAAGAAGTTACAAATTCACGAGCACATCTTGACTTGGGAATTGGAATATCACATCAATGGTTTTACTTAGTGAATTTTAGATTTGGATACTTAGTGCCACTTGAAAAAGTGAGGTGGAACATTGACAACAATCAAACGACATTGACAAATTCACCAGCCGTAAATTACAACTACTATTTCACCTTGACACTTGGACTTGGCAACATTGCAAGCGACAACGATTTAAGACGACATTACAACAGACGATGAAAAGAATAACGAGGCATAACACGGGTTTTGCGTCAGGCGGGCTGACGTGCAAACTTGGAGCTTTGTGCTTCTATTCAAGTTCAGTGCCGGTTGACAGGTTAGTGCTCCGAAACCCGCCCGAACGCAAAGCCCGAAAACGTTAGTGGCAAGGCTAATAGACCGCAGAACAAACCAAAACCGTAAGACAAAAAATAAAATATGACAAAAATAATCGTAAGACCAGCAGCTTTAGTTAAACAAGGACAACTGACACTTTATTCATCTTCATTGAAAGTATCAGACTTGTTAATTCCAAACTTTTACAGCGTAGAAACTTTAGACCCTGATGACGACAATGACAAAGGTTATCAGCGACTATTGAACAGAGCCAGAGCAAAAAGACTTGCTGACTACATTATTGACGGTCAAGAAACAAAAGACGCTTTTTTACCTACAAGTATTTTTATGGCTACACATAAAAATATTGACTTCAACCCAACCAATAACACTATTGAAATCAACATTGATGCAATTGGGCCATTCAGCGTTGTTGACGGACAACACAGAGTTGAAGGATTGAAAATGGCGGCTGAAAAGGACACGAGAGTTTTAGACTTTGAAGTTCCAGTTAATATAGCTATCAATCTTCCTAAAATAGCTCAAATGTGCCATTTCCTAATTGTAAATACAACGCAAAAAAGTGTTGAAAAAGGAGTTGAGCAAAGGATTTACCAAAGACTTACTCAAGCCTTGGAAATAGAAGACATTCCAAACTTACCAAAATGGATTTCTAAGACAATTGAAAAAGGAGAAGATGATTTAGCATTAAAGTATGTTGACTATTTAAATTCTGACCCTGACAGCCCTTGGCTTAATAAAATCAAAATGGCTAATCAGGAAAGCAATGACGGAAGTATCAATCAACAAAGCTTTGTAAAGTCAATCAAAAAATATGTTTTGGTAGCAAATAACCCGATTACAATTCAAACAGCAGACAAACAACACAAAATATTTTTAAACTATTGGAAAGCAATCACGAACATTTTGGGAATTGAAGAACCGACTGTATTATTTAAATATAATGGAGTTGAATTGTTCTGTAAATTTTCCGTTCCGTTTTTCAACAAAATGATAAATATGCCTGACTTTAAGGTTTCAACAATGCAAAGTCTCTTGGAGCAAGCTTTTGAAGAAGTTGAAGGCGATTATGCAGGTGTAGGACACACTGACTTTTGGACAAAGGGAAGCACTGCAAGTTTTTTAAATTCAGGTGCTTTGAACGTGATTAATGCTGAAATGGTAAAAGCATTACATAAAACTAATTTTCAAAGAGACATTGAAATATGAAAGTTGACGAGTTGACACCAAAACCAATAGACAAGGTGCAGTTTAAACTTGCTTCTTTTAAATCAGTGCCACAAGACAATGGATGTTATATTCTGACAACCTTTGATAATGACATTCTCTATATTGGTTTAGCTATAAACCTGAATAATAGATTTAAGCAACATTTGGAAAATCCAGAAAAGACAAATCCAACTTCAGAAGGAAAAGCCATTTGGTTTTACTATACCACTTTTGACCCTAAAAATTTACCTAAACTTGAACGGACTTGGTTAAATCAGTTTACAAATGTTCACGGACGGCTTCCAATCCTAAACAAAGTAAATTCACCCATAAGCTGACAATGGAAAGTAGAATAAACAAAGACGATAAAGGAAGCCCAGCCACTAACAGGCGCTTGGCTCAATCGCGGGTGACGTGGTTAATTGAACATTCTACCTCGCATCAACTTTTGTGGTGTATT
>CAYPCZ010000199.1:0-2414 GCA_964409345.1 uncultured Flavobacterium sp.
AGAGTTGCGTGCATTTTAGAACAGACCGACAAAAATCGTAAATTTGAAATATGAACGAGGCGACAATATATTCAATAGGACACGGAAACAAAAAGATTGAGGACTTCATAAAGGAACTCAAAACATTTGAAGTACAATTTCTGCTCGACATTCGGTCGAAACCATTTTCGAAGTGGAATCCCCAATTCAATCAAAATGAATTGAAGTTCAAACTTGAAAAAAATGGTATTAAATATGTTTTTGTTGGAGATACCTTAGGAGGCCTTCCGGATGATAGAAGCTGTTATGACTATAATGGAAAAGTCGTTTATGACCTTATCAAAGAAAAAGACTTTTTCAAAGAGGGACTTGAAAGGTTGACAACTGCAAACGAAAAACATATAAAGCTTGCAATTATGTGTAGCGAATCAAAGCCAGAAGAATGTCACAGAAGTAAACTAATTGGTCAAGAATTGCTTAAAAAGGACATATCATTAAAACACATAGTTTCTGATAAGTTAGTTAAATCACAAGAAATGGTTATGGCAGAACTGACTAAGGGAAAGGGAACTGTTGACCTTTTCGGTAACGAAATTGACTTCACATCACGCAAATCATATTAAAATGGAATTTTTTACAATAGGAGTTTATAACTCAACCGAACAAGAATATTTTAAAAAGCTGATAGACAACAATATTGACACATTTTGTGATATTAGGCAACGTAGAGGTGTTAGAGGTTCGCAATATGCTTTTGTTAATAGTAATGGGCTTCAACAGAGATTGAATGACCTTGATATAAAATACGGTCACGTTATAGAACTTGCTCCAACAAGCGAAATAAGAGACCTTCAAAAAGAAGCAGACAATCAAAAAAGAGAGTTAAAGCGTGACCGAAACAAGTTAGGTCAAGTTTTTACGATTGCCTATAAAGACAGAATTTTAAGCAAATTTGATTTTGATTCTTTCATAGACGAGTTAGATGAAGTCGGTGCAAATAGAGTGGTTTTATTTTGCGTTGAGGAAAGACCAGAAGCTTGCCATAGGTCAATAGTGACAGACAAATTGGAAAAGCTCGGATATAAAATTACTCACCTATGAAAGATATCGTTTTAATTTTGTCAAAGACAAAAATGAATAATAATCAAGTTTGCGTTGGTGGTTTAACACTTAGCGGTCGCTATGTTAGATTAATGGATGAAAGTGGTAATAACCAACCTGAAAACACTGACTTAGAACCAAAACAAGCTTGGGAAATAGAATTTGAAGAAAAACCTAATAATACACCACCTCACGTTGAAGATATTTTAATTAATAACAGAGTTCGCAAAGGAAATTTAAAAGATGGTATAACAATCAAAGATTTTATTGAAAAGCGAAACATTCCAATATGGAGCGGTCACCCAGATGAACTTTTTGATAAACTTATTCAATGGACTCAAAGTGGAAGTGGCTATATTGATAAAAATGGAGGTATTCCAAACCATAGTGTTGGATTTTGGATAAGCGACAAAGATTTAAAGCGAAAAGACTATCAGGGAATTAGGTATCAATATCCCTCAACAAATGGTTGGCGTAGTTTGAAATTTAAAGGAACGGAAGACCCTGTTGACGTTATACCTGCCGGAACTTTAATACGAGTTTCGCTTGCGAGATGGAAAGCTTTTAATGAAGGAGAGCAACCTAAATGTTGGCTTCAACTTTCAAGCTGGTACGACTTAGGAGAAAGTTCAATTGAAGATGACGACTTACCATTTTAGAATAAAAACGCACCCTAACAGCACCTACCCAAAAGTGGCGGTTCAGTGGTTAACTCAAGCTTTGTGCTTCTATCAAAGTTTATGCTTGGTTGACAGTGAAGTGCTTCGAAATCCTGCACTACTCATACCGCCAAACGTTATAGGGCATTTTAGGACGACCAACAAAACGAACAGCAATAGCTGACAATGGCGAAACAAAAAATAGAAACAGTTAAACATTTAATTTACTACTCATATGCAAACTTGGCAATGGCTCATACAGCTATTGACAAGAAACAAGTAAAATATGAGATGGTTAACTTTATGGTTAGAGCCAAACTATTCAAAGGACTAAAAGACGGAACAATGAATATGCGGACAATTTTTGACGATGAAAAAATTAAATTGCAAACAGGACAAATTTGTAATTATTGCGGTTCGGCAGACAAGTTAGCGTTAGACCATATTTTTCCGAAAAAACTTGGTGGGAAGGACGATGCTGAAAACTTAATATTTGCTTGTCGGACTTGTAACAGTTCAAAAGGAAAAAAAGACTTAATGGATTGGATGGCTTTTCGTAGACAATTTTTACCATTAATGATTATTAGACGTTATTTAAAACTGACTTTCAACTACTGCAATGAAAACGGACTTTTAGACAAACAAATTGAAGAATTAAAAGGAATGGAACTGCCA
>CAYPCZ010000200.1:0-2361 GCA_964409345.1 uncultured Flavobacterium sp.
GGGCTTTGCGATGGTGGTGCAATCGAAGCACAAATCTTCAGTTTTGCACAAAAGTTAAATCGAAGAACTGCAGTTGAACTTTGCAGTTTCGGCCCACTATTGCAAAACCCTTGTTATATGCCGTTTTTATACTTCCATTTGATAAATTCTTGATTCTTCTTCCCAAGGATGATAACCTTGTCCAATATACACAAATCCATATTTTTCATAATAGCCAATATGGTCAGTACATAAATTCAAGTATCTAAATCCGAAAGCTTTCGTGTCTTCTTTAGCCTTTTCTATAAGCAATGCACCATAAGCATTTCCTCTATGTTTTTCTTCAATATATATTGCACAAATCCAAGGATATAAATCCATTCTACTTATGAAGTCGTTTGTTATTAATCCTGCACAACCAATTATTTCTCCGTCTTTTTCTAATATATACCATTGCGGTAAAGATTGTTTAGCGTCAATACTATTTGAGATACAATCTTCATAAATAACAGGTGAAATTTCAGACCAACTGTCTTGAAAATATTTTATTGCTATTTTTTTGTATTCTGGATTTTGTCTTACTGATATTATCTTCATTAAATTTTGTTTGTATTTACTACGTTCGTTCTACTAAAATGGCATATAACGGTTTGTATATGAAAAGTAGCGGATTTTAAGCACTAACTTTTCGGAAAGCAAGATACTTAATTAAAGACAAAAACGGTTCAGGTTAGCACCTAAACCGCTATTTTTTAAATACTTTGTTATGTGCTGGCTTTTTTTATTCAACTATTTTCCTTCTCAAATTCTTCAATTTCCCTGTAAAATTCAATGGCTTTTTCAACGGATTTTCCTCCCGAACCTGCTAATAAATTTCTAAACCACTTTTTATTTAAGTTTTCGGATTTGTGGTTTTTGTATAACCAAAACGAAAAGTAAATAAAACTACCTGTTAGGATTATCTGAAAGATAATGTATGTCAATCCCACGTCTTGTGGAAACCAATTGTCACTCAAATAAAACGTTGTAAAAAAGGGGAATTGTAAACACATAAATTTGGCGTGGTTAATTATGGAAAGTTGAAGTTTTGATAATTGTTTCTGAATTTCCATTATGCTTCCATTGTAATTTATATTTTTCGTCCAAGCGAGGTGTTTAATATAGTCCGCAAACCCTTTTATGTTTATTAAAGCGATTGCCGAAATGGAAACAATAAAATAATTACTTGCCGAAGAATAATTTGAAATAGCATAAAACAAAGCGTAGCCCAAGATAAGAAGATAAAATACAAAAGCTACTGTTCCTGCCGTTTTTAATTTAATCAAGCCTTTTAAAGTAGATTCTGCCTTTCTACCAATAGTTTCTTTTAAAAGTAATTTATTAATTGCCAATGTTTTTTCTATTTTGACATTTTGCTCTTTCCAAATATTTATAAGTTCTACATTTTCCATTTTATTGATTTTTTAGTTGATTGAATTCCTTTTTTATTTTGCTTTTAATTCTACCGATTTTTGTTGCAACATTGGTTTCTGTAATTCCGATGATTTCTGAAATTTCCTTGTAACTTTTTTCTTCGAGGTATAGCAACATCAGGGCTTTGTTTAAGTCATTTAATTCTGAAATTATTTGGTTCAATATTCCCAAGTTGGTTTCTTTTTCATCGGTTATTTCTGTCTCGGAAAAATCGAAAATAGCTGTCGTAAGCGAGTTTGAAATCCGTTTTCGCCTGTTCTCTTTCCTATAGAACGAAATAGCCACGTTCAATGAAATTCGGTATATCCAAGTTGAAAGTTTGAATTTTTCGTTGTAGTTGTCAAATGATTTCCACAACTGTAAAATAATTTCTTGAACGAGGTCTTTCCTGTCTTCAATGTTCCGACAATATGAGTTTGCGACTTTAAATAGAATGCCTTTATTGTCTTCAACAACTACGAGAAAATTGGCTGTTCTATCTTTGTCCATCATTCGGTTTGTGCATTTGAGAACCTAATTTTAAAACATAGGTTGTGCTGTCTGTTTTTATTGGTGTTTTTGGTTTTTCACTATAATAATTTCTCGTTATCGAAATGCTACAACCTGTTGCGAGTATTGTAAATGCCGTAACAACGACAACAATAATTAATCTGATGTTTTTGTGTTCCATTTTAGTTAGATGTTATTAAGAAGTATTTGTCCTTTCTTAATTATTCGCACAATGGTTCCAAAAATCACACTTTTTTGAAGATTTTTTTTCAGTCAATAATTCGGCTTAAATTTTTAGTAAAGTTCAGAATGGAAGTTTGATATTTTTCTTGAAGTTCTTTCTTCCGCTTGCACATAACGGTTTAGGCTATGAGCCGTGGCGTGGTTTTGCGACTAAGTTACCAAAAAAGTCTGAACGGT
>CAYPCZ010000201.1:0-2336 GCA_964409345.1 uncultured Flavobacterium sp.
TAGACCTCAAAATCCTGCTTAAAACATTCCCCGCGCTGTTGCAAAAAGAGCAGGTTTGATTTGTGATTGTCAGTTTGTCTAGTTTATTCGCCTTATCATTAGAATTATGATTTTAATAGAGATATTGATTTTCTCTTACTTAGCTACATACTCCCTTTATAGTTTTATATTATCCTTAGGTGGGAAAATAACAAGAAAGAAAGTGTATCCTAGATCTAGCAGCTATAATAATATAGCTGTTTTAATACCTGGGTACAAAGAAGATGCGGTAATCATACATGTAGTCGAAGATGCACTCAAACATAATTATCCTAGTGAGTATTATGATGTAATCGTAATTGCCGACTCTTTTCAAGAGGCCACATTAAAGGAACTCTCAGCCCTTCCTATAAAATTAATAAAAGTACAGTTTGAGAAAAGCACTAAGGCAAAGGCTTTAAATGCTGCATTTGAAAAGCTCGGTGAGGATTATGAGATTGCTGTTATTTTAGATGCTGATAATATTATGGAAGTGGACTTCCTTCATAAGATAAACGATGCATATGAAAATGGTCATTATGCTATACAAGCTCAAAGAACCGCAAAGAATGACACTAACTCTATTGCTGTTCTTGATGGAATCAGCGAAGCCATCAATAACTTCATTTTTAGAAAAGGCTTCAATGCGTTAAATATTTCCTCCACCCTAATCGGATCTGGGATGGCATTTAACTATAAGTTGTTAAAGGATTCTCTTCGGAATATAAAAGCTGTGGGTGGGTTCGACAGAGAGCTCCAGATTTTGATTAATAAGACTGGGCATAAAATACTTTATTTAGAAGATGCCCTAATTTATGATGAAAAGGTTGAAAATCCAGAAGTTCTTCAGAATCAGAGAAGAAGATGGATTTCCAGCCAGTTCATATATCTAAGAAAATATTTCTTTCTGGGGCTAAAATCCTTGCTAAGGTTTGATTTTAACTTATTTAGCATGACGATTATTTCTAATGTATTTCTTCCTAGAATTTTAATATTGGCCATCATTCCTCTATTTATTCTAATATATGCCCTTTTAAGCTCTTATTTGTTTTTAACTGCAAGCCATTACATCGTCATATATGGATTAATAATATTTTCAATAGCTATTGCCATCCCTTCAAGGTTTCTCAATAAAAAGTTGTTGCGGGCCATTTTTAGATTGCCACACGCCATGCTAATCATGACTAAATCTATTTTTAGTGTAAAAGGAGCCAACAAAAAATTCATACATACTCCTCATACAGCTATTGAAACAACTGAAAATAAAACCAGTCAATAAGCATGATGGAGCAACCTCTTGTAAGTATTATTTCGGTAAACTTCAATCAAGGCAAAGTTACACATGAGTTAATTCAATCATTAGAAAAACTCACTTATAAAAACATCGAAGTCATAATTGTGGACAACGGCTCGACAGAGGACCTAACTTCTCAGTTGAATGAATCTTATGATATTCCTGATATAAACATCATAATAAGCAAAGACAACTTAGGATTTGCTGGCGGGAACAACCTAGGGATAAAACAAGCTAAAGGAGAATATCTATACTTTGTTAATAATGACACAGAACTTCCCCCGAATAGTATTCAACCTCTTTTGGAAAGGTTTGCTAGCGACACAAGCATTGGTATAATCAGTCCAAAAATTAAATATTTCACATCTCCAGAGACGATACAATACGCTGGATATTCATCTATTAATCCTTTCACAGCCAGGAATTTCGCTATAGGTCATAAAGAAATTGATAAAGGGCAGCATGACATCGCAAAACAAACACATTATGCTCATGGAGCTGCTATGATGATAAAAAGAGAGATTATTGCTTCTGTGGGGATGATGCCAGAAGTATTTTTTTTATATTATGAAGAACTGGATTGGTGCGAACAAATTAAAAGAAAGGGATATAGAATATACTATGAACCAAAAGCTTTAATATATCATAAGGAATCCATATCCGTAGGAAAAGATAGTCCTTTGAAAACCTATTATTTGACTAGAAATAGGATTTTGTTTATGCGAAGGAACTTTTCCTACGTTCACTTGTGCGTGTTTTTTATATATTTCGCTTTTTTAACCGTTCCTGTAAAAATTGTTCTATTTTATCTGCAATCTAATAATCAACATCTAACAGCTTTTTATAAGGGTATTAGATGGAATATTCAGAACCTTCTTAAAGAAGAAGGGTAGCTTATGTTCTGAACATACAAATTTTAAAACGATAGACATGAAAATAGGAATTGAGGCGCAACGCATATTTAGAAAGAAAAAGCATGGAATGGAAGTTGTTACCATCGAGCTTATTAATCATTTACAGAAAA
>CAYPCZ010000202.1:0-2310 GCA_964409345.1 uncultured Flavobacterium sp.
AATCTTAGTGCATAAAAACTCATCGACAGAACCTTCAAAAAGTAATTGCTTTTGCCATCTCTAATGCATCTGCTATTGTCCCGTGTTGTTCAAATAGACAATTAAAAAGTAGTAAAAATAGAAGATATAGGGACTACCTTCATTGCCTCTAAATATAAGAATTTTTTGGATTTAATTTTTTGAATTCGAAAGAATTAATCATTTGTATCTTTGCCTACTCCCTTCAAAGTCAGACCGTTTCATTAAAGCCTTGGTGTTCTCCTTTTTAAAAATAGGCATTCTTTCCGATGACTTTTTTCCTGCTAAGCGAGGCAGGTGCAAAAGCGTATAAATTGATGGAAGGGATAGGAAAAAACGTCCTACCTGGTCTCAACCTCCCACTAGGACCATAATTATAATTGCCCGCTCGTTTTTTGAAGTTTTCCGTTCTTTTGGCTCATTCAGGAGCCCTCAACTTGGCTTCACAGTAGCGCAAGGGATTATGCAGGGGTGGGGAACAGCCGAATTGAATGGATCATTATTGAATGAGCGAGACGCTCTATGAAAGTAGTCATAGCGGGATACTACGACCCGTGGAGGGAACTTAGTAAATCATTTCACCACATTGATAAAAGAAGAAACTTGATCATGAAAGCTGTACAGGCGTTTTTGGCAGCGAAGGCGAAAAAAAGATATGATCAGAGAACAGTATTTTAAATCATAGTTTAGCAGTAAGGATTAAATCGCCTTTAAATCCATTGCAAAGTTGTAACTAATGAATGATCTGGACTGCACGTTTTCAATCCATGCAGTTTCTTTATGACTGATTTCCACTATTTCATAAGGTTTCGTCTTCCTAAACCGCTCATACACCTTGTGAAGGATCTCCAGCTCTTCGTCTGAAAATAGATTCTTGTTGAAAGGACGTTCAGTCCTTCCTTCTAAAAATTGCTTTTGCCCACCTTTTACTAGTTCCTCATATGAAATGTCAATTACCTCTTGTTTCGCAAGACTTTCAAAAACAGACTCAAAGCTGTTAGGAACAGGCCCGTAGGGAATGGCTTTGTACCTCGTGCCACTTACTGACTGACCATGTTGTCTGAACATCGCGAAATCCGTATAGAATAACAGCTTGTTCATTTTGGTTTTATAACATGGAACTTCCTGAGCAAAAAATACAATCATCTCAGTAAGTTTTTCGTAATCGGGGCTCTTAAATCCAGTGAAATGGTCTGATCCAGGACCACCCATTAAATAACGCTCAAAATCAACAAAGAAGGGGTCTTGTTCCTTAATTAGCCGTTGGGTTCTTTTTATCAGGTCTGTCTTGGTTTTTTCTGACGATGTTTGCCAATCTTGAACTAGATCAAGGAATTTAATGGGTTCTTCGGCAATCCTCAATAGTTTGGAATTTGCCATTGAAGGCAAATCGCCCTTTTCGTATTGCCCATAGGTATTGGGTCCAAAACCCAATATTTCACCCATTCGAGAAGCAGAAACTTCATACTTTTCCCGAATTGCTTTAATTTCTTCGGGCAAGGGAATGTGATATTTTGCTCTGTATTGGTTATAAACCATGCGCATGTTCAGCTCATCTAAAGCAGTGGTGGTAAATTGCTCGCCTGAATCTTCACATGCATAAAATTGATAAGGGATATTAAATATCTCCTTGCGAAATGGAACGTTTCTCCATTCGTAAGTCAATCTCATTTCTTTTCCAGTGATGGGACTTTTCATGTCTTACTTATTTTAAAGGGTAAGTCATTGGATGTTCTGCTGTGTGAAAGGAAATGCAAATTGTATTTGTGCCTTCCACACCTAATGTGATCTTAATGTAGATTTCTTGATTTTTAATCTTCTTCCCAAAAACCCACATTTCTTTGCTCCCGTACCAGTCTTCTGGTTTGGGGCCTTCGCTGTAGTCTTCAGTAGTCAAGTCATCTAAAACCTGCTCCCTGTCTACAGGACGCATCTCGAGGGATGATAAGGTATTAAAGTTCTTCTCCCTACCTAAGAAAAAAATCCCCCAGATCTTCTTCTTTTCTTTGAAGTTCGTTAAAAATGCTTCTACTTCTCTTTTCTTGTTAACGTTCTGCAAAGATATAAAGTTTATCGATATTCACTATAAAGTTGATTAATTTAAATAAATAGCCAAATATTCACTTTAAAGTAGGTTTTTAATATTTTCAATCGTATGTGATATAGGGGTTAGCTTGATCTTTCAAAGTGGCACTAAACGAACTGGAAATGGGTGGCACAAATCAAACCGAATTGACCACTTGATGCTTAGAGATGTTTATTTCCCATGTTTCCTAATTGCAAATCCAATGC
>CAYPCZ010000203.1:0-2305 GCA_964409345.1 uncultured Flavobacterium sp.
CTATTTTTTATATTTGATAAAAATAAAACAGAAGTTTTTTCACAGACTGCCGTTACCAGCCATTTTAGGACGACAGACAAACGAACAAAATTGACAGTATGGAAAAAGAATTTTACTACTTAGATGAAAAGGAACAAAAAGGTCCTTTTAGCATTGACCAACTAAAGACAGTTGGTTTAAAACCTGACACTTTGGTTTGGACTGACGGTTTTGAAAATTGGAAACCAGTTAAAGAAGTGGAAGAACTTAAAGGACTTCTCAAAAAAACACCGCCCCCACCTCCAATTATTGACAACTCGACAAATTCAACAATTCAAGTTCAAGACGAAGCTAAAGAAGAAAAGAAAATTCTTGTAGAAGATAGTAATGTGAAATTTTGGGCTGCATTCAAAATTTATTCAATTTCAATTTTGCTCATTGGGGCTGCTGTTCTGACGGCATATTTAATTTCAAATAATAAAAAACAGAAATTAAAAAAAGAGATTTACTCAAAGGTTGACAATATTCTTGACGGTAAAACTGTTGTGCTTGACGGTGTAATCTCATTAACACAAGGTGAACTAAAAGAAACAGGCTATTCAAAATCGAAAAATAAAAGTGATGACCCCTTTGCTAATCTATTTCAAGAATGGTGGGAAAGCGAGAAACTTTATACAATTTTCGAAGCGACAGGAGGTGGCTTTACTATCAAGCAACTAACAAAACAAAATGACGATGGCTACGATGTCGAAACCTATTCTTCTGGTGATATGGGTTATAAGAAGCCAGCAGGCAGGTATGTTGAGCCAGAATATATGGATATGGGATGGGGAGAACGAATGAAAGTTGGTGGCGGATATTATGCAAGCAACTACAGGCTGCCAGTCAGACAATGTTATACCCAAGCATTTGAGTATTTTACCAAAGAAGACAAAAAATCACCAGGAGCCTTCACTCCTGGCAAATATGTAGACATTTCAAATTTCTCTGACATCAGGAATGAATACTTCTATATGGATAATACATCACCAAAACAGTATTCATCTTCAGGCATTTTTGCACCTTCTTGGAATAGTACAGGCGAACACGGTGCAAATATTAATACGGAAGATTGGGCTGTATATTATTCAACGTATGGCAAACACTATGAAATAACCGAAAACGAAGAAGTCATAAGAAAAGACCTATTTACTTACTTAGGTATTACAGTAGGTTCAATATTACTACTACTAATTATCAGCTTTTTCGCAAAACCTAAATATTTTAGAAACTTAAACTTATTTGGGAAACGTTGGAAAAACAACGCTTATCAAGAGCAAATATTCTTCTTTGAACATTCTTTCTTTGGCAAACACACATTCATTGAAATCATTAATGATAAAGTTTCCAAAGGTGTTGTGAAGTTTACTGACAAAGGAAATACCGTAAATCTTTCTTATCCAAGTAAAGAACTATTTTACAAAATCGAAAAAATCAATCAAGATGATTTGATACTTGTATCAATTAAAGATAAGAGTAGCATAACTTTCAAAAGAGTTGGTGCGAAAGAAGAAGTTAAAAATGAATCTAACGTTGATAACACAATTAACGAAGGAGAAAAACAAATTGACCAAACTGAAAATGAAGAAACCACTAAATAATGTATTTCTAACATACGCATCTGATATTTTAGCGGACACCAATACTGGCCTTACTTCAACAGAAATTGGCAAGTATTTTTCAGCCAAAAGTTTGGATTATAATGTAGACATTCCATTCCATAAGCCTCCTTTTGTTGATGTACCTAATAAAAGAGCAGCATTTCTGGAAAATTTGAAGTGTTTTAACTCAGACCAACAATTTGAAATTATTTCTGAGATTATTGAAAGGCTTCAACATCTTGACAGTGTTAAGGATTTAAAAAACAAATTGTATTCTCAATACCCTGAGTATATACCAAGCGGACAACATATTCTTACAACTGAACTTGTAAAGGAAACTCAACATTGGCTTTCCGCTTACAAGAAGGCTTTTGAATTATATAATTCTGCCTTGGACAAACTGAATAAAAATGTTTACCAAAGAAATTTAATTGACGACTTGAGACTTTCATTAGAGTTACTGCTAAAAGAGGTTATTAATAATGACAAGCCTTTAGAAAAACAAATTGCAGACGTAGGACAATTTCAGCAAGCTAAAGGAATAAGTCCTGAAACGACCAATATGTTTAATACACTTTTGGACTATTACGGGAAATATCAAAATAAATATGCTAAACATGATGACAATGTTAACGAAAAAGAAATCGAATTTATCATCGACCTGACTTCAACTTTTATGAAATTCA
>CAYPCZ010000204.1:0-2279 GCA_964409345.1 uncultured Flavobacterium sp.
AGTGTAGATTAGCAAATAAGAAAGTAAATAGTCCGATTAATAGGGGGCTAGACCAGAGTTTTAAAATAATAAGAAAAAAATGGATATAGCAGTAGAAAAAAAGGAAATCATCGAATGGGTAAATTCTTTAGATAATCCTGTTGTTATTCAGCAGATTAGAAACATCCAAAAAAGAAATACCGAACCTTTTGATTTTGAAAAAGAGTGGGCAAAGGGAATTACTATTGATGAAGCGAGAAAAAGCACAAAAGAATTTCTTAAATCTTTGTCTTGGGAAAAATAATTACACTTCTATAAATTAACCACACAGAGGGGAAAAATTTTTATAATTTGAAAACAAAATACCAATCTGAACTGAAATACGGAAGTTATTATTTTATCATAACTTTTGGATTGTCTTTTATATCGGGTATTTTTCTTTCTTTTTTTTATGTTTTTTTAATTATTGCTTGGATTATTTTGATTGCGGGTTTTGTTTTTTCGTACCGATGTATAAAAGAAATCGGGACACAAAACAAGGTTAGTTTTTTGTCAAAAGGGTTGATAACGATAAGAGTTTTTGTTGTGAATTTTTTATTGACAGATAGCCATATTTTCTACTACAACAGGAGATTTAGTGATTCCAAGAATAAAAAAGGGCAATTTTGCAGTTGATGAATCCGAATTAAAAAACGAAATTTCATCATTCTAATTTTTCCGGCACCCAACATCTGACTTCCATTTTTCAAGATTAAGCCTTACTTTTGCAAAATGACCCATCAAATTATTTCCGATAAATATTCTCGTTTACCTGAAATCAATCAGATTTTAGGACAAATTTCAACCAAAGCAACCAAAGTTTCACTCAAAGGACTCGTAGGTTCTTCGACTTCGTTTGTGGTTCAGGCTTTGTTCGAAAAGAGCGAAAATCCGTTTTTGCTTATTTTTCAAGACAAAGAAGAAGCCGCTTATTACCTGAACGATTTAGAAGGTTTGGTAGACGAAAAAGACGTTTTGTTTTTTCCGAGTTCGCACAGAAGACCGTACCAAATCGAAGATGTCGATAATGCGAATGTATTGTTGAGAGCGGAGGTTCTAAACCGAATCAACTCTCGAAAAAAACCGTGTATTATTGTTACTTACCCGGAAGCACTTTTCGAAAAAGTGGTTACCCGAAAGCAATTAGACAAAAATACCCTGAAAATGGCGGTCGGAGATTTGCTTTCGATTGATTTTATCAACGAAACTTTGTTTGAATACAATTTCAAACGAGTGGATTTTGTGTCGGAACCGGGAGAGTTTTCGGTTCGAGGAGGAATCATTGACGTGTTTTCGTTTTCCAATGATAATCCGTACCGAATTGAATTTTTCGGAAATGAGGTCGATTCGATTCGGACGTTTGATGTGGAAACCCAACTCTCTATCGAACCACAAAAAAAGATTACCATCATTCCGAATATTGAAAACAAGCTTTCGGAAGAAAAACGAGAAAGTTTTTTGGAATACATTTCTGATAAAACAGTCATTTTTGCTGAAAATACGGAATTACTCACACATCAGTTAGACAAAATATTCGAAAAAGCTAAAGAAACTTTTGCAGGTTTTTCATCCGATATAAAACATCAATCTCCTGATGAATTATTCCTTTCAAAAGCAGAATTCTTGGACAGAGCAGAGCTTTTTACGTATGTGGAACTTTCGGGGAAACCTGTTTTTGACATCAAAGCAGCCTTTCAATTCAACACCAAACCACAACCGTCTTTCAACAAGCAGTTTGATTTGTTGCGAGATAATTTGATTAAAAACCAAAAGTTAGGTTATCAGAACTTTTTATTCAGTTCGAGTGAGGCTCAAAGCAAGCGTTTTGACGATATTTTTCAGTCGATTTCGGGTGAAGAAAACGAAGACTGGAAGAATTATAAATCGCTTGTTTTTCCACTCTTCCAAGGATTTGTTGACGAAGATTTAAAAATCGTCTGCTATACTGACCATCAGATTTTCGAACGCTACCACCGATTTAAAATCAAAGACGGTTATTCCAAAAAACAAACCATTACGTTAAAGGAATTAAATTCCCTCACGGTTGGAGATTACGTTACCCACATTGACCACGGAATCGGGAAGTTCGGAGGTTTGCAGAAAATCGAAGTTGAAGGTAGAATGCAAGAAGCCATCAAGTTGGTCTATGCAGAAAACGACATTGTGTATGTGAGTATTCATTCGCTTCACAAAATTGCAAAATACAACGGAAAAGACGGAACTCCGCCTAAAATCTACAAAGTAGGTTCGGGTGCTTGGAA
>CAYPCZ010000205.1:0-2227 GCA_964409345.1 uncultured Flavobacterium sp.
TTCAGCATTTCGCTGATAATGAACATTTGTGCATTTTCTTCGTATTTATTTCGGCTCTCTGTTCCGATTTTCCCGTGTTCAAGTTCAATGAGTTCGTCAAATGTCTTTATGTCTTTATATTTTTCCATAACCATCATCTTTTTTATTGAAATAATCTTTTATTAATTGTTCAGCTTTGTCAATTTCTTTTTGTGGCGTTTTTTGGATCTTTTTTTTGAAACCCATTAAAAAGAACGACAAGTTGTCCTTCATCAAAACAACAGAAGATCCGGTAGATATTTGATTGGTTTTCAACTCGGATTTCGTAAATTCCTTTTGTACCTGTCAAGTGTTTTAAAAACTTTTCAGGAACGCAGTCAATTTGTTTAATCAATTCAAAAACGTATTGAATTTTCTCTTTTTCTTTTTTGTCCTGTTTTTGGTAAAATTCAATAAAATGGTTTTCGTAGAAGATTATCTTTCTGTTTATTCGACAAGGTTATTTCAAAAGATAACATTTTCCAATTTTTTGATGAAATATTTTTTGATTATTAAAAATGTATTGAACCACAATATTATCACAGTTTAAACTATAATAAATTCATTTTCTGCTAACCATCTTAGCTGATTCAATTATTTCATTTTAACTTTGTTTGTTGTTTCGCTTTATCAAAAAATCTATGCCGTTTTCTTTTCACTTTTAAAAACCACATAAGAATATGCAATTGGTACGATCGAAATTATTACTACTATGATTAAAAACAAGACAAAATTCAGTTGCCTGTTTAATATTAAACTTGAAAGCACGACAATAATTCCTCCAACAAACCACATTTTCCCACCTAATTGATGTGTTTTTTTCCAAACGGTTTCATTTTCCAATGTCCATGGTGTTCTGATTCCAATAAAATAGTTTGGCTTGATTGTTTTAAAGTAATTTCCGAGAATTATGAATAAAACTCCGACTAATAAAACAAGATTATTCGGATTTGCAAAGGACTGATTTTTTGCTGTATAAATGATGAATAAAGCTAACATTGACATGAAGACTGTCATCAAGAATTTTAAAGTATGAAGTTTTCCACCCATTTTATTCAATTTGTTCTTCGGGTCAATTTTTGGGACAATTAAGAATATTAAATACATAAGCAATGGTAGGAGAAAAGGAATGATTATTAATTCTGATTTATCGCCATAACGGTCAATTTCTCCTTTAATATTCCAATGCACTGGAACTTTGCTAGGTAGTTCATTCCATATATAAGCCAGATAGAGAAATGGCAATAACACAATTACCAAAATAGGGAGTTCTTTTTTAAAATTCATACGATTATTTTTTTAGTGTTAGTATCCAGTTTAGCAAATCTTCCAAAATACTGGTATTTAAAGAATATTCTATAAATTGTCCTTTTTTCTCACTGGTTATTAAGTCAGCTCTTTTTAAAATATCCAAATGATGTGAAATACTTGGTTTTGATATATTAAATCGCTCTGCAATTTCCCCGGCATTCATGTCCTTCTCTTTTAATAGCTCGATAATTTTTCTTCGAGTTTCGTCATTAAGTGCCTTAAAAAGAGAATTCATATATTTAGTTATTTAGGCAAATATCTAAATAGTATTTTAAATATCTAATATTTTTAATTTTTAAAAATGCTTTAAAAGCTAATTTAGTAGTAATTATAATCCGACATATTCAGATTCAATAAATTCCACATCCCCAAATCTGTTATTTATTATTTCAATAGAATACCATATTCTCCATTGATTGTCTGTATCCGGAACAGACAAATCAGAAGTTAAGTAAATCTTATTTTCTTGTATGGTGTCGATTTCGGTTATCTGAAGATTGCATTCCACATAAAAATCCGGATTCAATAAATTTTTAAAATCAGTTCTGTCAATTCTTTTAGTATCAGTAAATGAGCCTGTTAAAAGTCCAAGTTCACTTATAGTTTTATGGGAATAATCCAAATATACCTTAGAACCGGATTGTCCCAAGCTCCGGACTATTGAACTATCATTTAGACTAAATGTTCTAATCTCCAACATATATTTTAAATCGAAACCTTTGAATTCTACTTTATCAAAGATAGTATCGCGATTTAACTGCCAATAATTGCGGATTGTATCCTGTTCTTTTTCAATTCCAACAATGGTTGGTTCTGATTCCGGTTCAATTATAGATTCTAATCTCTCTTGTTTTTTATCATTACAACCGTATAAAAACAAAAGAAACAACAATATCGG
>CAYPCZ010000206.1:0-2224 GCA_964409345.1 uncultured Flavobacterium sp.
AACACACGTTTTGCGTCATGCGGGGTGACGTGGTTACATTCAAGTTCAGTTTTCCAATTGGGCTTTAGTGGTAGGTTGACAGTTTTGTGCTCCGAAAACCCGCACGAACGCAAAGCGTGGGAACGTTGGCGGTCATTGTAGGACAACGAAACATTCAGACAAAAAATAATGTATGACACCTGAATATATAAATATCAGCAACGACAGTAAATTGTTACAATACGACAAAGTACTTGCATATTTCAGTGACACAGCAAATGCCCTTAACGTGACCATAAAAAACGAAGATTATTTGGAAGTTGATTTCAGTATTGTAAAGGAATTCATTGAAAATATGACTAACAAGCCGAATATTTATGGACTACTTACAAAATCCAATAATTCGGACTGGAAATTACGATATGTAGGACAAAGAAAGTCAAAAGACATTACTCAACGTTTAAGACAACACCTAATTTATCGAAACAAAAAGACAGGCTCACAACTCGAAAAAGTAAAAAACGAACTTCAAGCAAATGTTCAAATCGGTATTAAACTAACTTCAGTACAGCAAGACAAACTAAGACATTATTACGAAGAAAAATTATTACAAGATTTTCAAACCCTTGACTGGAATATTCAAAAATGAACACAATGGAAACTTTAAATTTAAAACAACAAATAATTGATGCTTTTGAAACTGAATTCGGTTTTGTGAAAGACAAATTTGAGTTAATTGACCTTTTAGGAAACAACTCACCTATGGACTATGAAACAATAGAATACTTAAAACTACCATCAGACGAATATAATATCGTTTGGCATCCTGGTGTGTACACTTTCATTGGTAACAACGAATTATATAGGGTTGGTGTTAGTATGCGTAACAGCCGTGCAAGAGTAATGGAGCATTTAGACGCTGAAACTTCAAAGGACGGTTTCTGTGTGTGGGACATAGATGAATTTCCAGACAAATCTATTCTTTTATTTAACGTAAAAGACAAAGGTGACAGACATTGGTTACTTGCACTAGAAGCCTTTTTGGAGACAAAGTTTCAACCTAAAATAAAAGCAGGAAGAATTGGGTGACAAAAAACAACGAACCGCCAACACGGGTTTTGCGTCAGGCGGGGTGACGTGCAAACTTGGAGCTTTGTGCTTCTATTCAAGTTCAGTGCTGGCTGACAGTTTAGTGCTTCGAAACCCGCCCGAACGCAAAGCCCGAAACCGTTAGCAGATATTTTAAACGACAACCGCAACAAAATATGACACATCAAGAAATACTTAGAAAGGTTGAATGGAAAGACTTGAAAAGTTTATCTTTCAAAGAAATGTTAATTGAGAACAACTTGACAATACCTTGGTTTTTAATCTCAATGACACTTGCTTATTTTGGATACTATATTTTAGCATTGCCATTTTCAGCGTTTTTCTTTTTGACAGGACTAAGACAAGTGCATAACGGCTTCCATAACTCACTTGGGACAAATAAGTTCTTGACTTGGTTGTCACTGTATATAAACAGCATATTAATGATGACTTCTATTCACGCTGTTAAGTTCAACCATATAAGACATCACAAATATTGTTTGACAGACGAAGATTATGAAGGAAAATCCGCAGGAATGACTTGGTATGGAGCGATTTTATACGGACCTGTTCATATGTTTTTAATTCACAAAGTAACTCTTCAAATTGGAAATAAAGACTACAAACGAAATGTTATTTTAGAACTTGTTTCAATTGCAATTTTTACCGCAATTGTATTTTACTTCCAGATTGACTTCTTAATTTATCACATTATTGTTATGGTTATTGGAGAGTTTTTAATGGCGTTTTTTGCTGTTTGGACAGTGCATCACGACACACACGAAAGCCCAGAATTAGCAAGAACACAGCGAAGTGGTTGGAAGAATAAAATTACATTTAGTATGTTTTATCATTTAGAACATCATCTATTTCCTGCTGTACCGACAATTAAATTACCTGAACTTGCTAAACGAATTGACGAAGCATTGCCCGAAATAGAAAAGAAACAAACATTTTGACAATGAACGAAAGAAAAACATCTGCTAACATCGGTTTGGCAATATGGCGGCTGAAGTGTTTCTATGAAACATTAGTGCAAGGTTCAACAGCAGTAATTCTATTGAATTCTTGTGCTAACATTCCGCCACATCGCCAAGCCGAGAACCGTCAGGTTGTGAAAAAAGTAGATTTGAAGCTATAATTCGTTCATAGAATG
>CAYPCZ010000207.1:0-2210 GCA_964409345.1 uncultured Flavobacterium sp.
TTCAACTTATCAAGAAAATGATGTGGAAAATGGGGTTGTGAGACAGTCTGACGGTCACGTATATGAAACGTTTGGCATTTCGAAGCACTTTCCTGTCAAGTTACAGCTACTTTTGATACGGGCTAAAATGCTCGATAACTCACTGACTGCCAAATGTTTTATATACGATGTTGGCGGTAGTGCTTATTAATTACTATCTCGAATTTCAATAGCTTTTTCAATCCAGTCCTCAATATTAGTCTTTATATAATCATAAACATTTGTACTTGTGGTATATGGTGGATTATAGCACTTAACTATTGAAGACATTGATTTGTCACCAATTTTAAAATCATCAAAAGGATTATTCCCTTTGTTTGCTTGATTTGCATCTTTATCCTTGAGGTTGTGTACGTAAATGCCAAAAATCCCCCTGCCTTCTTCCCAAGCTTTTTTAATTTCGTATTTTATCCATTTTCTTCCAGCGGTATTTTCACCAACAAATACAACTACGCAACTTTTTCCACTCATGTTATCGTCAATCCATTTTTCGATTGCCGCATTACCGCCTTTGGTAACCTCTTCCCATTTGTTGGTTGTAACAACACTGTTTCCTTCCAATTTTCCCATACTTCTAATTTGAGAAGCTCTCCAATTATCTGGTTTGTAATGAAAGCTTGTAAATACTTTTCTTGCCATAGTTTTTATTTTTTAAGTTGTTTTAAAAGTGTTTCGATGATTTTCAGAGCTTGGTTAAATGATGTACTATTTTCTGCCAACTCTTTTAATATTGGAACAATAATTTCAGGGTTTTCGTAATATTTTTCAGGTTCTTTTGAAATTATTTCAAAAATAGATTTTGCCGCATATTCTGTCAAACCAATTGGCAAACAAATTATACCTTTTTCTCGTGAGATTTCAAATTCCCTTATTACCCCATTTGCTTCAACTATATTATTATCAACTTTTTTATTGCCAAAAACAAAAAATGATATGCCACATTGAGAAATCATTTTTTGTCTATATTCTTCCCAAAGAACATTTAGCTTTTTATCTCCTGTTTCAAATTGCGGAAAGGGTTTTAATATTAGTTGACTTTCAGAATGCTTATTGGGGTTATTGTAAATCGCTTCCAATGCACCATTTATTACCGAACTTCCAACACCCCATCCAAATCCATTTACTATTCTAAAATCATTTTGAATTATGAGTTTTGAAAGATTATGTACAAATCCAATTGCCTCATTTCTATCGAAGGGTTCATAAACCTCAGCACTACCAGAAATAAATACAGTCTTTTTTTTGAATCTAAACTCAATCTCTGATAAAATTTCTGATATATCCTCATATTTTTCAACAAGTAATGATTTAATACCATATCGTTTCAAATCATTTATTGAAAGCGCTTGCCTGCGTATATTATAATCAAAAGTTGGTTTGTCTGGGTTTTGAGAATCTCCAAGTTTTGGTTTTTTTACAAAACAGTAATGCTGCCTTTTAGCTTCTCTAAAACGAAAATTTAGTCTGCTTAATACATAATCCAAATTTGGGTCGGTAAAGCTAAAACCAATAAATAAAAAAGTCTTTGTTGTTAGTTCACCTGTCAAAGCATTAATAAATGGTTCATGCGTTTGATGATATTGTTCATATTGCTCTTTTGTTAAAATAGCTTCATTGGGATGATTAACATCTCCATGCATTTTATAAACAACAATATCACGCTTGGGCTTAGTAGTTAAAAGTTGTTCGTTTCTAAATTTTACATCAACTACTTTATTTTCCTTTATAAAGGTTTTCTCAATAAGTTCATCATAATTTGTTGTCCAAACTGATGATAACGGAAGTCTCGCTAAAATCCTATGATTATCTGTCTCTGTTGTATCCTCTGTAAATTCCTCTAAAATCTTTCGATTTAGTTTTGACCTTGTCCGATTTTCATTTACATGAAATTGAGCTATTGAAATTAAATCTTTTTCGATATTTATATCAAGTCCAAGGTCTTGTGCGATTTCAGTCATTAATTCAGACCAGTTGACATATCCTGTTGGTATAGAAAGTCCCGCACCTGCAAAAACAGATGCAGTTCCTTCGTTTAAGTCTTTTACAAAGTCATTAATAAAAACTTCTATTTCATTGTCAAATTTCATATGTAAGGTGTCTTTTTTTTAGTATTACCGCCAACGGTCTCACTTAAAGCAAGTGCGGTTCTCCGCGAAGGCTAATGTAATGAA
>CAYPCZ010000208.1:0-2197 GCA_964409345.1 uncultured Flavobacterium sp.
TTCTTGATGGAATTAGGGCTATACCTTTGTAGTTTCAACTTCTGTTCGAAACTTGGAATTAGATCGTCGATTTTCATGTTTTACAGATTTTAATAATACTGCAAAGATATTAAAACATTCGTAAATGCAAAAAAAGAAGTTGGTGTTTAAATGCTTGATAATGTTGGTTTATGCTGTTGAGTTGGGTAATATGAAAAAAGTGTTATACGAATGTTCTAAATTTCATATATACGAATGTTGTATATTCATTGCGTAAATAAGACGTTATCGGCAATACGAAATAAAGTAGTTCAGAAAAAATATTATATTTGCAACATAAATAAAAAGTAAGCAGAAAATGTAAAAATTAATTTCTTAGACAATCTAACAATCAGCTCAAAAAATTGGGCTCCCACTTTTGTTAAACTCAAAAAGAAATTAATTATGCTTACGATTCAAAATTTATCCTATTCACATCCCAATAAAAATACGCTGTTTACTAATTTAAGTATGACAGTAAACCATTCCGATAAAATTGCATTAATTGGCAATAATGGTGTTGGAAAATCTACTTTACTCAAACTTATAGCCAAGGAATTAGAACCTGATGACGGACAAATTTCCTCCGAAACCAAACCCTATTATATTCCTCAAATTTTCGGTCAGTTTAATGATTTGACAATTGCCCAAGCCTTACAAGTTGAAACCAAACTCAATGCTTTACACGAAATTTTAAACGGAAGTGTAGATGAAAAGAATTATAGCCTTTTAAATGACGATTGGACGATAGAAGAAAAATGTCAAGAAGCCCTAAGCTATTGGGATATTTCTGATTTATCACTATCTCAAAAATTAAGCGAATTAAGTGGAGGACAAAAAACAAAAGTCTTTCTCGCAGGTATATTTATTCATCAACCATCATTTGTTTTATTAGATGAACCCAGTAATCATCTTGACAAATCCAGTAGAGACTTACTATACGATTTTATTCAAACCTCTAGAGCAACTTTTATAATCGTTAGCCACGACCGAGAGTTACTTCAGTTATTAAATCCTATTTGTGAGCTCAACAGAAATGAAATTAAAGTTTATGGCGGAAACTATGAATTTTATAAAGAGCAAAAAGAAATTGAACAAAACGCCTTAAGTCAAGATATTCAGAGCAAAGAAAAAGCACTTAGAAAGGCGAAAGAAAAGGAGCGAAAAACAATTGAACGACAACAAAAATTAGATGTTCGAGCAAAAAAGAATTTAGGAAAAGCTGGACTTCCCAAGATAGTATCAGATGCTTGGAAGAATAATGCTGAAAGAAGCTCAGCAAAAATTGCCGGAGTTCATTCGGATAAAATCAGTGGTATAAAAGACGAGCTTCAAGGTTTAAGACTTTCCGTTTTCGATATAGAACAAATGAAATTTGAATTTGATTCTTCCAATCTTCATAAAGGCAAAAACCTGTTTATAGCAGAAAATATCAATTTCGCATATAAAACAGGGGATTTATTATGGGAGAAACCTCTAAACATTCAAATTGTCAGCGGTGAACGAATTGCTATCAACGGAAAAAATGGAACAGGAAAAACCACACTTATCCAAATAATACTCGGAAAACTTAAACCAACGGAAGGAAAAATGTTTATTGCTGAAAGTCATTCTGTTTATATTGACCAAGATTATTCTTTAATCAATAATCATTTACAGATTTATGAACAAGCTCAAGAATTTAATCAAACCGGCCTTCAGGAACACGAAGTAAAAATCAGATTAGACCGTTTTTTATTTTCAAAAGATGATTGGGATAAGCCTTGTCATACATTGAGTGGCGGAGAAAGAATGCGGTTAATGTTGTGTTGTTTAAACATTGCTAATCAATCTCCCGACATTATTATCTTAGATGAACCTACCAATAATTTAGACCTTCAAAACATCGAAATTTTAACCAATGCAATCAATGAATATGAAGGAACTTTAATTGTAATTTCCCACGATAAAACGTTCTTACAAGAAATAAATATTGAACGAACTATTGAATTAATGAAGTAAAGCCGATAACATCGGTTTTGCAAGAGAGCGGGTTATTGTTTCCGTTCAAAGATTTTTGTTATATTTAAAGTTCCGTCTTCGCTTGGAAGTCTTATGCTAAAATCCGCTCCCTCGCAAAGCCCGAAAACGTTAGCGGTAATTTTACCAAACAGAATGTTGAACATAAAAAAATATAATC
>CAYPCZ010000209.1:0-2183 GCA_964409345.1 uncultured Flavobacterium sp.
GCACGGCGATTATCGGATTGAGCATAAAATCGTCCCGTCGCTGTACTTGTCCGGTGATTTCGTGGGGCACAATTACGTTTTCAACCGCTACCTGCTGTTTTATTTTGCGGACGTATCCGGTCATGGTGCATCGTCTGCGTTTATTACAGTGCTGTTGCGCTTCCACCTCAATCGCATCATTCGCAAGCACATTCTCGGTAAGGAAGAGTGGGCGGTATCACGTGCGCCTGAGGGGCTGCTCGAATCCATCAACCGTCTCGTGCTGTCGGTTGAAATCGACAAGCATCTGACGGTATTCGCCGGCGCCATCGACACCAAACGCAACCTTTTACGTTACGTCAGCGGCGCGCAATTACCACCGCCGGTGTTTCTCGTCGATGGTGACGCGCGCTTTTTACATGGTAAAGGCAAACCGGTCGGACTCTATGAGAACGCCGAATGGCAGGTCCATGAGATCTCCTTACCCAGACAATTCTGCCTGACCCTGGTCTCTGACGGGTTGCTCGAAACCTTGCCTGGTGCCACGCTGATGGACAAGGAACGGCGCCTGCAGGCACTGTTGGCGAGTGCCGACGGTAATTTTGCAGAGATCTGTCGAGTGTTGAACCTTGATGATGCGTCAGAGCGGCGCGACGACATGTCGGTCATGTCGATAACCCGGGGAATAGTCCATGGCTGATGGTCAGATCCTGGTGTCCAGTAACGACGGTGTTTATTATCTGAAGCTGGTGGGCGATGTGCGGGTCACCCTGTGTACATCGCTTGCGACCTACATTGAGACCGTCTTCAGTCGTGGTGATGCGAGAGAAGTGGTGGTCGACCTGACCCGCGCAGAAGGTGCCGACAGCACCACCCTTGGGCTGCTGGCCAAACTGGCTTTGTATTGCCGTGACAGTTTCGGCTTGCTGCCTACTTTACTGTGTTCGGACCCGGATTTGCTCAGCATTCTCGATGCCATGGGTCTCAACGAGCTCTACGACATCCGCAACTCCGAAGCAGATCATGAAGTCTTGCTCGAGGAGCTTCGGCAGGTGGTTTCCGATGAGGAAGAGATCCGGGAAAAAGTGCTGGAGGCCCACCGTTTGCTGATCGCGCTCAACCCGGATAATCAAAGAGAGTTTATTGATCTGATCAAGGAGCTCGAGAGTCACGATTGAGGGGTGGATGGGCTGCGCCGACGCCACCTCAGGATACGGCCCAGCCGCCCACTTGCCGCGCCAGCGTCTCCTGATCCTTGATGAAGTTGCGGATACCTTCGGCCAGTTTTTCAGTCGCCATGGCGTCCTCATTCATCTCCATCCGGAAACGCGCTTCGCTGAGCTTTTCCGGCGACTTGCCAGTGGCTGTCTCCGGTGACAATTGACGGGCCAGTGGCGTGGTATCCGCCGCCAACTCTTCGAGCAATGTGGGGCTGATGGTCAGCCGATCACAGCCCGCCAGAGCCTGAATTTCGCCCAGGTTGCGGAAGCTGGCGCCCATCACCACGGTCTGGTAGCCCTGACTCTTGTAGTGCTGATAGATGCGTCGCACCGAGATGACACCCGGGTCTTCAGCCGGGGCGTACTGCGCACGTCCGGTATGATTTTTATGCCAGTCGAGGATGCGCCCGACAAACGGTGAGATGAGAAAAGCGCCGGCGTCGGCGGCCGCCTGCGCCTGGGGGAAACCGAACAGCAGGGTCAGGTTGCAGCGGATGCCTTCGCGCTCGAGTATTTCTACCGCCCGGATGCCTTCCCAGGTGGCGGCGATCTTGATGAGCACCCGGTCGCGACTCCAGCCGGCCTCCTGGTACAGATCCATCAGCTTCCTGGCTTTGTCCACGGTCGCCAGGGTATCGAAGGACAGCCGTGCATCGACTTCGGTGGAAACCTGGCCGTCGATCAGCTTGAGGATTTCACCACCGAAACGCACGGCGAGATGGTCCATGGCGTGGTCCACCTGCGCCGCGCTGGCGGAGCTACCGAGGCTCAGGCCGCGCAATGTTTCCTCCACCAGGCTGCGGTATCGCTCGTCACTGGCGGCTTTCAATAGCAAGGAGGGGTTGGTGGTCGCGTCGCGGGGCTGCCAGGCGCGGATGGCGTCGAGGTCACCGGTGTCGGCGACTACCGTGGTGAACTGGCGCTGTTGTTCAAGCTGGTTCATGGCGGTCCTGTAATGGGTGACTTTCAGTGTCGTTATCTTCT
>CAYPCZ010000210.1:0-2173 GCA_964409345.1 uncultured Flavobacterium sp.
ATTAAACGCAGTATAAATATTCTTGGTGTAGCTGATTTAATTACCAAATTAAAGAACTGGAAGTCACCCTACAAGACCAAAGTCTTACTTTATCTAAAAGGGACTTATTTAAAGCTGATTTTAGCTTTAAATATTTTTGACACTAACCCAAACACAACAAAATTTAGCTTGGCTTAAAACGAAGGTATTGCTTTGTGAAAGTTGACGATTGGGAAGAAAAGAGGTTTTTTTCACAGCCTGACGTTTCGAGGCTTTGCGAAGGAGCGGATTAGAAAGCCTAAACTTTCAATTTAGCACTAACGTGAGCAAAACCATTTTTTCTATTTGCTAATTTACATTTTAAAAGCAAATAAAAAATGGTTTTGTGGTTAAATGTACAAACTTTGAATTTAGCACTTAACCCGCTCTTTTGCAAAACCTTTGTTAGTGGCTGTGGCTATTAGTCATTCACTATAATTTAGTTTTAAGTAACAAAACATTTAATGGTGAAAAGCCGTTTATTAGGCAATCTTAACATAATCCAATCAAAATAACTGTACCTTTGCAACGATGACGAAAAAGGAAAGCCATATCAAAAAAATCAGACACATAGTATTGATGTGGTTTGTTCTGTTTTCGTTAAGTCCTTGTACCGTCAAGGAGGCATTGTCTCAAGTGGTCAGTACGGATTATGCCAAACCGCTCAACAAGTCAAAGACAATTGCTCCGACAAGCAGCTGTTCGTATTCGCAAAATGATAACCAGCAAATTTCGGTTGTAAAAAAAGCGAAAATTAATAAAGAAATTGAGCCTGTTCAGGTTGTCAACAATTTGTGTTTTACGGTACTTTCTTCCAAAGTTTACAACGATTACTCAAAAACATCTTCGGGCAACAGCCCTCCAAAATATATTTTATACAAACGACTGAAAATTGATATAGCGTAATTTTTATCTCGCATTATTATATACTTTCACGTTTAATTAAAATATAAAAATCAATGAAACAATATATTGACAGTGCAGTCGGCAAGGCTGGACTTTTTACGCTACCTTTACGTTGGGTAATCGGCTGGACTTATTTTTCCGCTTTTTGGCGAAGGTTGATTATAGACAACAAACTTATTCCCGAAGAAGCGGGCTATATAGGTGAAAAATTCAATCACTTTCTCCCCAATGCTTTGGGCATCAAACCGATTATTGAATATTTGGTTTCCAACCCCGAAGCGTTGCAAATTTCAATGGTTATTTTTACGATTGTAGAGGCCATTGTCGGCTTGTTCATTATTTTTGGGTTATTTACAAGGCTGATGAGCATTGGGGTGTTCTTTTTGGCGATGGGAATTCTTTTGGGGTCTGGTTGGATTGGAACGACTTGTTTGGACGAATGGCAAATAGGTGTGTTGGGTGTGGCAAGTGGCTTTGTCTTGTTCTTAACAGGTAGCGGTGCTTATTCGTTAGACAATTATTTAATGAATAAACCCTATCAGTTTACCAATAAAAAATGGTTTGCTTTTTTAGGTTCGGGCGAGCTTCCAATAAAAAATTTAGCTCCAAAAGTTCTGGTCATGTCGTTGCTTATTTTTGGATTAACTTTGTTTACCAATCAGTATTTTCACGGAGGTGTATTTGGTACGCTTCATAACAAATCGGTAAAGCCCAAAGTTGAAATTTCAAATATTCAGCAAAACGGCTCACAACTTTCTTTTCAACTATTCAGGGTTGAGGGTGCGGATGTTTACGGTTCTTTTTTGATTGGCATACAGATTTTGGACGAAAACAATCAGGTCATAAAGTCCATTGGGCAAGAGGAACTAGCTCAATTTCCGAAAGAAAAAATAAATAATCATTATGTGGCAAAAATCAAATCGGGAAAACATAGCCTGATTTTACCGCTTGGTGCAAAAGCCGATTTGACGATTGACTTAGAAGGAATTACGCTCAAAGAAAATTACGCATTGAAACTGATTGATATCAGCGGAATAGAATGGATTACTGAAATAAAATAACAGATTTGTTAGCATAAAAAAGCTGTCATGATAATGCGACAGCTTTTTTTGTTTTTTGGAATGTCGGTAAAAACTAAATGTGCCTGTTGAATTTCAGGTTTACGGCTGTTGTTGTCGGCGGTGCCATTGCCACTAACGTCAGACTGTGAAAAAACCTCACAATCTTTTTAACAAATATAGCAAAATAG
>CAYPCZ010000211.1:0-2154 GCA_964409345.1 uncultured Flavobacterium sp.
ATCCTGCGGATTTTCCAAAGATAGTTCTTATTTGGAGAGGTTCGTGCCGAGTTGTGCCACAGCTCATATACATAAACGTTAGGCTGCATTAAAAACTACGAATGATAAAATCAATAAACATAGAGTCTTGGAGGCAATTTGACAAAGTTCAAATTAATTTCCACGATAGACTGACAATACTTACAGGTGCTAATGGTGCTGGAAAGACTACCATTTTAAATATAATTAATCAGCATTTTGGTTGGCAAAACCAATTAGTAGGAACTGCAAAAAGAGATAAGAAAACAGGTGGCTTAAATTACTTGACTGGATTTTGGAAGAAACTAATGGAAACCACAATAAATCCAAATGATAATAATCCAGATAAGATTGGAGTACTTCACTACTCGAATGGACAACAGACCAACCTATTAATTCCAAAAAAAATCGGGACAGTTTATAATGTTCAAATCCAAACTCAACAACCTCTAAATGGATTTAATATACCTTCTCATAGACCAATATATAAGTACCAAGCTGTCCCTAATATATCAACAAGTGTAATTACAAAGAAACAGGCATTTAATAGTTATAGACAATCCCAAAAACAAAGATATTTTAGCCAAAGAAGTGAAAAAACAGAAACCTATTTTATAAAAGAAACTCTTATTTCACTTGCGGCTCTTGGATATGGCAATCAAATTGTAAATCCGAATGAGGGAGCAATTAAAATTTATGAAGGGTTCATTGATATCCTTAAAACAGTTCTACCACCAAAACTTGGGTTCAAGTCTCTTTCTATAAGAATACCAGAAGTAATTCTTGAAACTGAATCAGGAGAATTTAGTATTGATGCAGTATCTGGTGGAATTGCTTCCATTATTGATTTGGCTTGGCAAATCTATATGTTTGATGACACAGAAAAGCCTTTTGTAGTTTCATTTGATGAGCCCGAAAATCATTTGCATCCTGAAATGCAAAAAACTCTTTTGCCAAATTTTTTAAAGGCTTTTCCAAATGTTCAATTTATAGTAGCGTCACACAATCCATTTATTATTTCATCAGTAGATGATTCAAATGTTTATGCTCTAGTATATAATGAAGAAAATAAAGTTACTTCCGAATTACTTGAAAATTTTGAAAAATCTGGTACCGCAAATGAAATTCTGCGTCAGGTTTTAGGAATTGAAACTACAACACCAGAATGGGTTGATGATAGGATTGACCAAATTTTAAATAAATACTCATCTACTGGCATTACACCTGAAAATATTCAAACTTTCAAAAATGAACTTACAGAAATAGGTTTGAATAAATACATTAATCAAGCAGTTGTCGAACTAATTTCTAGAAAAAAATGATTGAGCTTAAAAAGAAAAACAAGCCTCAATTACTTATTGATAAAGGAGATGCTTGGACTGCTGATTTAATGACAGAGTTTTACCAAACAAATACAATTAACAAGACTAAACAGAATCGTTATAGTCGCACAGAAATTAAAGAAATTCTAGTTGAAGAAACCAATGGCAAATGTGCCTATTGCGAAAGTAAGGTAACACACATTTATCCTGGAGATATAGAACATATTATTCCAAAATCAAAATTCCCGCGATTAACATTTACTTGGAACAATTTGACTTTTGGTTGCTATTGGTGTAACAATAAAAAAAGAAATTTTTTAGACCGAGCAAATATGATGTTGAATCCATACAAAGATAAAACGAGCGAACATATTCGTGCTTTTGGTCCGATTATTTGTCATATCAACTCTAGTCAGAGAGGCGAAATAACTTGGAGAGTTTTAGAGTTAAACCGACCAGAATTAAGAGATAAAAGACAAGAAAAAATAGAAGAGCTTCAGGTGCTAATTGATAAATATAACTTAACAACGAATCCGACTCTAAAAGGACTTATTGAAGTTGAAATATTAGATTTTATTGAAAGAACTGATTACTCTTTTAGCTTGAAGCAATATTTTGAAGATAATAAAAACGCAGCCTAACAATGTATATAAAAAATAGGCGAAACAGCAGTAAATTCAAGGGTTTTGGCTCATATCAAAGTTGGTGCTCAGCCGAAAGTTTAGTGATTTTAAACCGCCTACTTTTCATATACTAACCGTTAGCGGCAACCTTATCAAAACTGCGACCAACAAAGATAGAATGGAAAATATTG
>CAYPCZ010000212.1:0-2109 GCA_964409345.1 uncultured Flavobacterium sp.
CTTTGGTAGGAATTGAACCTTCGGCAATACTTTCTTTTAGAGATGAATACCTGCGGTTGGCATCAGATAAAGAAGCGGCGAAATATATTGCTGAAAACACTTATTTAATCGAAGAATTTCTTGCTGCTGAAATGGAAAAAAATCGAATTGATAGAAATATGTTTTCCAAAGAAGTCAAAACAATTAAAATTCACATACATTGTCATCAAAAGTCATTGAGTAATAGCAAGGTTACTTTTGATATTCTCAATTTCCCGGAAAATTTTGTTCCTACCATCATTCCCTCAGGTTGTTGTGGAATGGCAGGAAGTTTTGGTTATGAAAAAAATCACTACGATTTGAGTATGAAAATTGGAGAATTGGTTTTGTTTCCCATCATTCGGAAAAGTAAGAACGATGTATTAATCGCAAGTAATGGAACAAGTTGCCGACACCAAATCTTGGACGGAACGGGACAAAGAGCACTGCATCCAGTCACGATTCTTAGAAATGCATTGTTGAATTGAGTTATTATTTTGATAAAAAAATAGCAGCAAAAAGTAAAAAATCTTTTTTTGCTGCTATTGATAAAGGATATAAAATTCCGTCAACTTTCTTCCTCAAATAGAATTCGCATAAATCTTTCGCTGCCGATGGTGAGCATAAAAAGATAAAATACCAGCCATGATTTTAAAATAAAGAGTCCCACTTCGTGAAAAAAGTCATTGCCGAATATGGCCATTGCCATAGCAAAACCAATGACCGCCAGTAATTTAAACCATTGTTGGCGCTCCATAAAAAGTTTGACATCTATTTTTGCATTCTTATCTGTAAGTACAATTTTTTTCTTTTTTGAACGCATCCAATAATATTTGGAATAAACTTCATATTCACCTTCAGGCAGATCAATTTCAATTTCTTCGTTATGGGCCAATTTGTACTTTTTGCCGTTTAAGAAAAAATAATAATTAAAAACATAATCAAAGAACCCATCATTTCTTTTTACTGTTAAAGTCATAGATTTATTGTTTAAGGATTAACATTATGGACAGTTCTCGTTGTATATAGCTGAGCCGAAGCCAGCTCCTAAGATGCCTACAGGACCAGTAAACCATAATAAAGCTCCAATGCCTGCATCTACTATTATCGCACCAGTTCCGCATTTCATCTCGGTTGTTGTAGGATAATAAGGATTTGATGACCAAAGGGAATTGGATGCTACTAATATATTTTCAAAAACGATAAATTCTTCGCTATTATCAGAATCCATATTAATTTTTTCAAGTATTTCTTCGTAAGTTATATTATCATCGCTATAAACTTCATTAATAAATGTCAAAAAAACTTCAGAATTAATTTCGGCATCAGAAAAATCTGATATAATATTGTTTTTAAATGTGTCAAATCCATATTCCCCTACATAGGTATAATCAGAATAAAAATCAGCAATCATATCTATGTCAACATCTGCAAAAAGCAAAGGATATTTCTCTTCCATTAAACTTGCCATTTCTGTAATTGCAGTAACGACTGATTGCTCAAAAATTCTCTTCCACTATCATTTAAAGCATCTAAATAAAGAGTTATAGCTTCATTATGATAGAATCCGTAATCATAAAGTGAAATATTATTACTTCGATTTGCTTCTATCTTGGTTGAATTTGCAAAGTTATCGTCCATATTGTGTTCAGAACTACAGGACATTATAAAAAAAGAAAATAATACTATTGACAATAAATTTAACGAATATTTCATAATAAAAAATTTACAAAAATTAAGGTTTTGATTTACTCTTTTCGATTTTCAATCGATGCTCATAACAATCTCGTATCGCTATTTATTTATGTCGTTTCCAATAACTTTCGACGTTGGGAGGTCAGCCCTGTTAACCACTTTTTTTTATTTGTATAATCTAATTTAAAATTTTGGCAACATAAAGAAGTTAAAGGTTACTAATGGTTAAAATTAATACAAAAATGTCTTTTTTGTAAATTCCCGATTTATTGTAAAATAGAATTCTGTGAAACCATTTGTTTTACGTTGGGGTTTATAATTTAAGAAGTGTTCTTCAAAAATTGAATATTTCCACTTGAAAGTTTACATTTGTTCAAAATAATACAATGGCAGGAA
>CAYPCZ010000213.1:0-2095 GCA_964409345.1 uncultured Flavobacterium sp.
TTAAGTAGGAATTATCAGCCAATTTCTCTTTTACTGAAGGAAGCGTCCATAACTCTCTTCGATTAATAAATCGGGATTGTTCGGGTACATAGCTGTTTAATTTTGATAAAAAAGCATTATCTTTTGGAATTGCCTCAACTTCCTTTATGGAATCGTTTTTTATAAGGTACATACTATTAAAGAGAAATCGACCGTCCATTAATGACCAAGCAATTACCTCTCCGGGAATATATTCGTAGAGATCCGGTCTTTCTTCTAAATGCGCTATCGATTTCCGGAATTCCAACAATACCTTTTCAGAATAATTTTCAGGTTTGAATTTCTTCTGCAATTCTTCTAAAGTATAGGTTTGAGCAAAGGAAACCGTACAAACAGAGTAGAATAATATTGAAAATATATGTTTCATAAAATTGTAATGATGTTATGCTCTTAATTTATTTCACACACAAAGGAAATAATAATTAGATTCAAAAGCAAATTTATTTCACATTGGTGTGAATAATATTTATATTTGTGTGACTTAATTTTTCAAATAAACTATGGCGAAAAAGACAGATCGATTAACGGAAAACCAGAAACAAAGAAAAGTTTCTTCTGGACCAATAAGAGAAAAGGCACGCACTATGCGAAAACTCATCTCGGCAGTTGGAAAAGTCATACAAAAAAAGGGTTATGCCGGGCTTAATGTGGCTTCAATCAGCAAAGAAGCAGGATTGGATAGGCGTTTGGTTTATACTTATTTTGGCAGTTTGGATAACTTGATAGAAACTTACGTTAAGCAAAAAGATTATTGGAGTTCTAATGTGAAAGAAGATTTTATTGCCTCTTTAAAAGACGATACGGAACTGAAAAGCGAAGACATCTTCAACCTATTACAAGGTCAGTTTGATGCCGTATTGAAAGATAAAGCGTTGCAAAAAATTATTCATTGGGAGCTGGGCGAAAAAAACAAAATACTGCGTAAAATATCCGATAACCGAGAACTCTTAGGAGAAGAATTGTTTAAACGCGTCGAGCCTGGTTTTGAAGGAACCGATATTGATATCCGAGCAATACTTGCTTTGCAGATTGGGGGATTGTATTATCTATCGCTACACGCTAAAGCTAACGGTAGTTTGTTTTGCGGCATAGATATTAATGAAATTGAAGGTAAGGAAAGAATAGAGAAAGCTTTGGAATCAGTTTTGTCTTTGTGTTATGAAAAGGCTGAAATTTAGTCTTTTACCACAGAAAGATTCACTTATTTTAGTCTTGGACAGAACAATCTGGAAGTTGGGAGAGAATAACATCAATATTTTGATGTCGTGTACTTAGAAGAAAATACATTTTTATTTTGCTTGCTTGTGAATATCCAAAAGCGGTTAAGGTAATAAAAGTATATGTGATTTTTTTTTCAATTGAAGTTTGATTTTTATTTAGCATTGCCCACGTTTTTGCAGTTTGGCGAAGGCGGGGAATTTTCAGGCTGAAAGTTGAAATTTGGCGCAAGGCAAGCCAAAACGAATTTTACATTTTAAATCTGCTTAAATTGGTCTATAGAATGGGTAGTATTACATATTGAGACTCGCAAAAGTGGGAATTTTCAGCAGTCAACTTCATTAGATGTATAAATTTTAGTGTTGTTTACAAATTTTCTTATTCAGTCACGTTTAAAGTAACGTCTGCAGGAACTCCGATAATTGAGTTGCCGAGATTAAATTCTACCATCAGTTTAATTCGATTGTCATTTTTGTCTTTTGGTGTAAATGAATATTTGAATTTGCTGATTTCTTGATTTTTTAAAATGAGTTCACGGTCATCTTCATTTTCTCCAGTCAATCGATAGACATTGTAGCTTTTTATATAATCTTTATATCCAAAAATGAAGTCAATCGTTGTTGGTTCGTTTACCTTTAGATTATTCTTCTCAGGAATCCCTAAAATATGAAAAGCATAAATATATCTATGTTCAAGTTCCGCAATAGAGTCTCTTAATACTTGGTTTTGATTTTGTAATATCATAATTTGATTCTTCAAATCTGATTTTTTTTCATGATTACAAGAAGAAAATAAAATCAAAGTAATAGTTAAAATAATAATCCCTCTCATTTGTTTC
>CAYPCZ010000214.1:0-2072 GCA_964409345.1 uncultured Flavobacterium sp.
ATTTGGACAACAAATGACTTCTGAACAATGGGACGAAGAAGCAAAAACTAACATACGACTTCTACCAAAATACGGACACATTCCAAAAACAGAAGAGCAACAGAAACTTGACCAGAAGTTTATAGATGAGACAGTTCAGCAAGAAAAATTTAAAGGTGACAGAACCGCAGCTTCAAATCATATGATAAGCCTTGGGTTTAACTACCTGTATCGTGGAGATGTAAAGACAGCAATGTATCGTTTTAATCAGGCATACTTACTTGACAGTCTAAACAATGATATTTATTGGGGCTATGGTGCGGTTTATATGACACTTGGAAATTATGAAAAAGCAAAACAACAATACGAAGAAGGACTTTCAATTAATCCTAGTAACACACACTTATTGACAGATTATGGAACGTATTTTATGGCTCAATTTTATGGACTTGAACCTATTGACAAAAAAGGTGCATTGACAAATTTAGAATCTGCAATAACCTATATGTTAAAATCTTATCAGCTTGACCCGACTGACCAAAACACGACTTTTAAACTTTCAATTTGTTATTGGAACAAAGGCGATTGCGAGAACGCTTGGAAATATTATGACATTTGTAAAGAACTCGGTGGACAACCAATCACGGAAGACTATACGAAAGACTTGATGAAAAAATGCAAACGGAAAAAATAAAAACGGCTTATAACATCAGGTTGGCAATAGGCGGGCTGAACGGCTTCGTATCAACGGAAGTGCAAAATTCAACTTCTGTTCCTCGTATCAACGTCAGTGCTAAAAATCCCGCCCATCGCCAACCTGCCGGACGTTACCTGCCATTATAGAACAACACACAAAGGACGAACAATGAATAAACTTTTGACCATAATATTTTTACTTAGTGTTTTAACAGCTTGCGGACAAACTAATGCCGACAAGCAAAAAATTGCTGACTTCAAGAATGACTTTCTTGACAAAGTTGAAATGTATAAACCTGACACTTTACGAATTGACACATTGACTTTTGTAAGAGAAAAATATCCAAATGTTAGGCTCATAAAGACTTTTACAAAAAACAGAAATCTTGTTTTGTATGACTATTACTATAACGGGACAAATCAACTTGAAAGCACATTCACCTATGACACATTAGAAAAACCAATTGGGATAACTAAGCAATACACCGAAAAAGGAGTGCTAGAATACTCGCAAGACTATGAAAAAGGAGAATGGATTGTTTACAATAAAAAAGAATATCCATTTTACGACTTGCAGAACAAAATGAAAGTAATGGCAGACAGTTTAATTAGTAAAATGTATGGTCAAAGTTTTCTAATAAATAATACAATTTGGAGTGTTGGTGGTTCATACATATACAACGAAACAGAATCTGGTAATTGGACAGACAAATTCAAGAAAAAGCCAACAAAGTTTTTATTTCGTTATGATGTTAAACTTGACAACAATAATAGATATGATGACCTAATTGAATTTGAGTTAGATGCAAAAGGAAATTTCATTCCCAATCCGTATGAAGCGATTTTTGGTTTTGAGAATGTTCCCGACAATTTGAAAGGTGGTTTTAAACTCACATTTGAAGATGCAATAAAACAAGCCAAACAATTAGGTCTTGCTGAAAACGATACAACAAAAGCAGTTGGCATTCTACGATGGGAGAATTTCAAAAAACCAGAACTTATAAATGGACAGTTTCGCTTTTATGTAACTATTCGGACAAAGACAATTGAAAATATTGTTCCAAATGGACGTTCAAGCAGAACCACAAAATATGAAGTCTTCTCATTTAATCCTTGGACAGGTGAATTTATTGAAAAGAAAAAGATGAAATCAATTTACTCTTGGGAAAAAATGAGTGGAAGTAGTACAGGACTAATACCCGACAATGAATAGAATAACGGCAGGTAACACGGGTTTGGCAAAAGTGGCGGTTCAGTTCTTCGCAGACACATTTGTGGTTAATCAAAGTTTGGTTCTCCGCATCAACATTTGTACTGAAAATCGCCACCTTCGCCAAGCCCGAAAACGTTGTGCGTAATATTAAACAAGAAACCGTTCTAAATGACCAATTACGAAA
>CAYPCZ010000215.1:0-2068 GCA_964409345.1 uncultured Flavobacterium sp.
TCTATTCTTTGCTCTGTCTTTATACTGAAATTGTAGTCATCACGTTTTCCATTCTCGTCCAGTCTTCTGCCCCTCATTGATACTGGTGTTTTCTCTAATATAAAAGGCTCATGCCCTCCTCCTTGTTTTGCCGTAATAGTAGGACTTATACCTTGATCGCTATACACCCTCCCAGAACTTTCATGTTTACCTTCTAATTGCCCATACTTCAATATTTTTTCTACTACATAGTTGTCATGACCACATCCCGTATGACTTCTTAACGGAGGTAATATTTCTCTTTTTTCTCTTTTTCTGGATTTACCTGAATCTGATAACAAGGTGTCGAAAACATAATTGTCATCAACACCCATCTTGTAAACCCTTGCGGTTATACAACTGCCAATATCTTCTGGTGTTTTTGGACTGAAATTAAACCCATTCCCTTTCTCTTTTGATTTTATGTTTTTTTCTTTGAAACCATTGATGATCTTTTCGCTCAAATAATACTTTTCATCAACATTAGACTCCAGCATATCCCCTAAGTTTTTATCAAGTCTCCATCCTAAAGGAAACTTAAACCCTCTGTTAATATCAGGTCTTATCCCAACTATAAAAACTCTCTCCCTATTTTGAGGAAGCCCAAATCTTTTTGTGTTTAACACAGTCCAGTAGATTTCATACCCGGCGTTATCAGGATGTGGGAACATTGACTTTTGATCGTTCACACAATCACCCAACAGTTGAAGCCAGTTTTTAAAAGTTTTCTTCTTGTCGTGGCTCAAAAGACCTTTCACATTTTCGATAATGAATGCTTTTGGCTTCTTCTTTACCAAATATTCGTGAAAGTTATAAAACAGTGTTCCTCTTGGATCGAGTTCTCCCATTCTTTTTCCGGCTATTGAAAACGCCTGACACGGAATCCCTCCGATTAATAAGTCACAATCCTCTTCTTCCCACTCAGGAGAAGTCATATCTTCATACATTTTTTTGGGGCTGAAATTAGATAAATATGTCTTCCTTGCATACTTGTCAATTTCGACCGCAAAAGACACTTCATGATCCACCCCTAATTCTTTAACAGCTTGCTCTGGAGATCCTATACCTGAACATACCGTTCCTATCTTTATCATCCGAATAAATTTAACTGGTTCTTTATTTTATTTACCGATTCTCCTTTCAATTTATAAACACCGTCTCTGACTACTGACAGTATCCCTAAGCTAATCATTTCTGAGATAACCAAATCTGAATCACTGACTAATACATCAGCTTCTCCTTTCGTTATCTCGTTACGACCATTTAAGATATAGTCAATTATTTTTCGATGGGGATTTAGCATTGAGGTATGATTCTATGGATTCCTCTATGTGGTTCATAAATTCTTCGTTACTCTCCAAGGAAAAAGGCATGTGGTTTTTTGAGTATATTGTCAGTTGCATCTTGGTAGACGAATACATAGTGATTTCTCTTACCTTAACCCTGATCGGTTCTTCCCCAACCTTCTTTGCCCATTTGCCTTGTTGGTATATTAGCACATTACTGTAGTATAATCTATCTCCTTGTTTTTCATAATCGAACCCTTCTTTGTATCCTTTTTCAGGCATGAAATCGACTATGTTTGTGTCTTTGTATCCTAATTCGGAAGCATCAAATATATCCCCGTCCTTAATCTCCCCGTACAACTCATGTGCTTTGGATTTCAGTTGCTCAACGTAAGCAGATTCGGTTGATGGCTTGAAATTCTCGTCATATCTTATGAAACCATCCTCTTCGCCTGTGTCATCGATAAGATGCAATTCATCATCATATACAGAGCACTTATATACCTTTCCAATAGTGACATCATTCCCTATATCGGTATCATCTATACACTCCGCAAACTCAACACCTTCCCAAATGTCCTTACTCTTAAACTCCCAAACGTCCTTATCTGATGTAGGAATCATTTCAATACCTTTTTCATCACAAAAGGCTTTCAGTTCTTCAATGTCTTGTTTTTTCATGGCTTCAGAATATTAAAATTAAAGTGATCAGCCAAATCAGTATTGTAGCAATTGCAATTTGAAAGCATCCGTTAGTTCTCATG
>CAYPCZ010000216.1:0-2053 GCA_964409345.1 uncultured Flavobacterium sp.
TTGCAGCACCACCCCCTCAAGATGGCGAGTCTACCAATTTCTCCACGTGGCCTTTTTAAATCTGAATAAGAACTCAAATTTTAAGAGGTGCAAATATAAGTGTTTTTTTTATACTAATATTCAGGAGTTAAGTTTTTTATATTATTTAACTTTCTCGATTGCCTCTCTTACTTTAAAAATATCAGGTTGATGCTTTTTACATTCTTGAATATCATCAAATAAACCTAAATCAAAGATAAATTCGTTATAGTCTTTACAAGATTTAAAGATATTAAATTCTTGATTTTTGAAATCCCAAACTACACCCTTACCTTTGATTAAATCATTAGCAAGTGTACCTCCTACAGCCCCGCCAATTCCTCCGTAATAGGCCCCTTGTGCCCATTGATTAGCTAAATTAACTTCTGTGTATAAATAGTTGTCACCTCCAATAATAACTCGAACAAAAGAGTTCGGGTTTTTATTTTCTTGAGCTCTATCTTTTTTATTTCTATTTTTCAGGATTGCTTTCACCTGAAAAAACAAATGTCCATTATACGAAATAGCAAAAACATTCTTTATTTTTTTATTTCTTTCAGTAAAATAAAAAAACGGATTATGTATAGCTTCTTTGAGAATCTGTTGATTAAAATCTCTCATCTGAATAGCTTTGGAGTTATCAGCTCGCTTGTTTATAAAATCATCTTTAGTATAATAAATCCCTTCAGGATAGTTAGCTCTAAATAATGTGTCTGATTCTTTAGTATGCGCATCAACTGTTAAGTATTCTGCAGGAATAAGAACAGTGTTTCCGAAAAGAATATTTCCGAAAAGTAAAGTAACTAGTATTATAATTGTTTTCATAAAAAGGTTTTTAATATTTTCCGCTTAACAAACTTCCTCCAATGGTTGATTGTGCTTTAATTCCGAGTTTTTTCATCATTTCGTACGTCGTACAAAACGCAGCCGAAGTCACTGGAATTCCGATTTCTTGTTCGATTTTGTCAATCGCTTCGAGTGAAGGCATTTGCACACAAGCCGAAGCTACCAATACGTCTACTCCGGTTAAATCTAATCGCTTGTAAATTTCCAACAGATTCATTGGGTTTTGAGCGGCTACTTCCAGATTATCCGGAATTTCCAAAGCGATGCTTTCTTTTACCTTAAAGCCTTGATGTTCGATATAATCCACCACCATATCCGTTAGCGGACGCATATAAGGCGTGATGATTGAAATGGTTTTTGCCTCTAAAACATTCAATCCGTTTATCAAAGCTCCGGCAGAAGTCACAATCGGAGTAGGGAAGTCGTTGGCAATGGTTTCTTGATGCAGATTTACTTCTGAAACGCAATGATAGCCACGTCCCATACTCATAATGGCAACCAGACAGGCATAACCCATCACGTCCACGTGAGCATCGGAAAGCTCCAAAGCACATTTCAGGCTCATCGCATCCATAGCTTCTAACTCTTCTTTGGTTACTTTTTTCATTCGCATCCGACTGGAATGAAACGTAAAACGCTCTGGTAAAATGGTTTCCCTTGCTCTAAAAATGGCGGGGATTTCGGTTTCCATAGTTATATTTGAGGATGGAACAATTTGTCCGATTCTATATTTTTTCATGGTATTATTTGTTTCAAGTTTTAGGTTTCAAGTTGTTCTCGATACATTTTTTCCTACACTACGTTTCGTAAAAAACACTCGAACTGACGTAGCCACTGAAAACTATATTTCTTTCACTGTGTTTTTCAAAGTTCCGATATTTTCTACGTAACACTCTACAATATCTCCGTCTTTCATCCATTCTTGTGGATTTCTACCTGCTCCAACTCCAGCTGGAGTACCCGTAGCAATGATGTCTCCTGCTTCAAGAGTGAAAACGGTACTCAAATCCTCAATCAAATCATTGATGTTGAAAAGCAGAAATTGAGTATTGGAATTTTGTTTTTCCACTCCGTTGAGTTTTAGCGATAAATTCAAATTATGCGGATTTTCGATTTCGTCTTTAGTAATTAAAAAAGGTCCCATTGGTGCAAAAGTATCTTGTCCTTTTGATACAATCCATTGTCCTTC
>CAYPCZ010000217.1:0-2052 GCA_964409345.1 uncultured Flavobacterium sp.
TCGGTGGTGTGAGAGGCGCACTCCGTCAGTTTCTGGCGGAGCCGTCTACTCGATTATGGGCTGGCTTTTCATAGTTCAAATCCGGAAATAAAGATGTCAAATGGTTCACTTGTCTGTACATTTTCAGTTGTTACTATTTGTTGATTTTCCTGTGATGCTTGTTGTTCAGGTTCTGCTGCCTGTCCGCCTGAATACGTTTCAATTGGTTTATCTTCCTTCGGTTTATATGTCTTGAGTTGTTTAGTTTGTTTGTAAAACTCTACATTTTTGTCCTTCAATATTTTGAAGAATAAATTATTTTCTAGAAGATTTGCTTCTATTGGTGTCAACCAACCTTTTTTTACTCCTTCATAAGCTAAAAGCCAATTTTCAGACATCAGGATATCATCTTTTAATTCTGCTTCAATATCGCTTACTCTTGGATGTCCATTAACCAAAGTAGAATTATTAATTAAGTCCAAAAGAATTAGGGTTGAAATGCTGTCTCTTGTGTCAATGATGTTGTTTGCTGATTGTTCTTCAATTTCTATTTCAAATGTTTTTGCAATCCATAAAGCCCAAGCCATTTCAAAATTATGCCTAACAGGACAATGTTCTTTAATAGTAACATTTATAAGTTTTTTCAATTTCTCTTTAGAGTCAGCATCAAGATATGAGTTGTATGTTATGAATATACGTGTAAGTATGTCAAGAATAGCAGGCTCAATAAGAGCGGTTTTAATCAACAGGTCTTCAAATACTTTCCAACTTTTTTTCTGTATAACAACAGTCGAAAATTCAAATATTCTTAAAGAGTATTTAAAAATCCAATCGGTCTTTTTAGGATTTCGTTCTGCAAAAGCCCATATTAAACTAAAATAATGTTTGATACTATTTGTTTGATTTGTTTTTTTGAAGTCGAATGTGTGCAAGCTTGTGGTAAACTCATCTTCAAACGCAAATGGAAACTCACGTATTTTGACTTTAGCTTCATTTATTTCTAATTGAAATTCTGATAGTATTAATTGTAAACTTTTTAAAACTTTATCAGCTTCATCTTTAGTAGAAACATACAGATAGTAATCGTCATAATATCTACAAGCCTTTAGCTCAATGGAACTTAGGCGTGTTTTTAAAATACTATCAATGCGACAAGCAACTAATTCAGCAATTATATGTGAAGTGTCTGGCCCAATTGGTATTCCGATTGATTGTCTTTCTTGGCAAGCCCTTAAAGCTATATCAACACTTTCAGCATACTTGTATAATTGAGCATCTGTATCTCCGCTTGCAATTAGTGCATCAAGATTATCTTTCTCTTTAAAGTACTGTTTTGCTTTTTCTTTACCAAGTAATGCCCAAGCAATTGAGTGGGTATAAATTGTCGGATAAAATTTAGAAATATCAACTCTAACTTCAATCAATTTATCAATAGATGTTTTTAAAAGTGAGTTTCTAAATTCAGCAACACTTTTGCTAAATGTTGAAACCGACCTTTTTTCTGTTGATGTTTCTGGTATTGGATAACTTTGAGAATACTCTGACAGGTTATATACTACTTGATAATCAGCCCAACGTGAAACTATTTTTTCTGATAAAATTGAAAAGTGTTTCGGGTTCGGTATCTGAAGAAAACGTCTTGATAATTTACCTTTTGAAATTGAGTAAACAGTCGCTCTAGAAGCGTTGTATTTTGAAATAAAGTCCGCTCTGTGTGCTTTTTTCCTGTCTTTAAATTGTTGGGGTGTTTCGCCTGGATTTTGCGTTAATACAAAAGTCGCTGAATTTGTTTGTGTGTTATTTTCAAATACAGTTGTCCAACTTGCAAGTGTCGCTGCAATGTCTGCCGATAAATCAGAAGTGTCAAAAGGTGGTGGTAGTTCCTTTGGGAAATAACCCCTTTCTATTAAGTCTTTTAATGTCATTTCGTTTCTTGATTGTCGTTTTTAAGCTTGCCCATAACTCGTTTATACCCGCATGTTTCAAACACATATCCTGCCTAATTGGCAAGATTGGCACAAGTTTTTCGAGTTTTAGTTGCGTTTATTTTTTTAATAATTATATCAAATATAA
>CAYPCZ010000218.1:0-1928 GCA_964409345.1 uncultured Flavobacterium sp.
AATCAGCGACATAAAAAGCAATAGCGGAGAGAAACAAATTTTGATTTCTACCCACAGTAGTTTTGTAGCTAACAAATTAGGGCTTGAACATTTGATATTGTTGAACGCCAAGAAAACTGTAAGGCTAAACGAACTTTCAGCAGACACTTACAAGTTTTTTGAAAAGCTGTCGGGTTACGACACTTTGCGTTTGATTTTATGTAAGAAAGCCATTTTGGTTGAGGGCGATTCTGACGAGTTGATTGTTCAAAAAGCATTTATGGTTAGTAATGACGGGAACCTTCCAATTGAAAAAGGGGTTGATGTGATTTCTGTTGGCACTTCGTTTTTAAGGTTTTTAGAAATAGCCGAAAAAATCGGGACAAAAGTGGCTGTTGTTACCGACAATGACGGAAATGTTGAGGCATTGAACAAAAAGTATGAAAACTATTTGGGCGACAAAGCCAATCAAAACATAAAAATTTGTTTTGATTCCGATACAAATTATTCAACGCTTGAACCTCAAATGCTAAAAGCGAATAGCCTTGAAATTTTGAATAAAGTTTTAGGAACGAATAAAAGTAACGACACCGATTTAGTCGCTTATATGTTAGGTCATAAAACTGAATGTGCATTAAAGATATTTGAAACGACTGAAACGATAAATTTCCCTCAATACATTTTAGATGCAATCAAACCTGACGAACAATAAACTAATCATAGCAGCCGCAGGTTCGGGAAAAACAACTTTTCTTGTAAATGAAGCCTTGAAACAGAAAGAGGGCAAGGTTCTTATTACCACATACACACAAGCTAATGAAGCCGAAATAAGAAAGAAAATCATTGAAAAAAATAAGTGCATTCCTGAAAATGTTACCGTTCAAACTTGGTTTTCATTTCTATTGAAACACGGAGTAAGACCGTTTCAAGGAATTTTGTTTGAAAAGAAAATCAAAGGATTGATTTTAGTAAACAGTCAATCGGGGCTGAAAGGCTACACAAAAGCAAAACAACCAATATATTTTGGCGAAGAAAAAGAATTTGAGAAACATTACTTTTCCAATGCTCTAAAAATATATTCCGACAAACTCTCAAAATTTGTGTTTCGATGTAATGAAAAATCAAATGGAAATGTGATTGACCGAATTTCACGAATTTATTCTCATATTTTCATTGATGAAGTTCAGGATTTGGCAGGTTATGACTTAGAATTACTGAAACTGTTTTTTAATTGCAATTCTACAACTCAATTAGTTGGCGACCCAAGACAAGGAACATATTCAACCAATAGTGCCCCAAAAAACAAAAAATTCAAGAAAGCAAACATTGTAAACTTTTTTACAGACCAAATTGACAATCTTACAAAAGACGACACTTCGTTAATGACAAATTATAGATGTAACAAACCTATTTGCGATTTGTCAAACAAAATGTTCCCAAATTTTCAAGCAACAACATCAGGCAATAATGTTGAAATAGAACATAGTGGAGTGTTTTTCATCAAGGAACAAGAGACTGAAAATTACTTGCAAAAATTTGAGCCTATTCAACTTCGGGACAGTAAGAAAACCAATGTAAATGAAAATTACCGAGTAATGAACTTTGGAGAAGCAAAAGGATTATCGTTTGACAGAGTTCTTATTTATCCGACCAAACCATTTATTGATTGGCTCAAAAACAACAATACTGAATTAGCTGAAACAAGCCGCTCAAAACTTTATGTAGCAGTAACAAGGGCAAGACATAGCGTAGCTATTATTTGCAAAGACGCTTTGAACATAGACGGAATAACAAACTACAATCCTAACCCACAAGCGTAAGCACATTTGCAATTTGCACAAGCCAACGCACAGACCAAAAATTGCAAAAGAGCTTCCGCTTTTCCCGTCAGAAAAATTATTTTTTAAAATCCCTTCCCTTCAAAAAAATTTAAAACCGCCACCGCACAG
>CAYPCZ010000219.1:0-1889 GCA_964409345.1 uncultured Flavobacterium sp.
ACGCCGAATAATCAATCACGTTCACGTACCCTTCCGCATGCGGGAAGAAATCCAAGTGGTCTTCGGTGTATTGAAAACCTTCTGAATAATGGGTATTGGTAATCTGTGAAGTGCTTCCGTCTGTCACTGTCTTTTTGAGTTTTACGCCGGTGGCGTCGTAAAGGTAGGTAATTTCCCCTCTATCAAAGATAATCTTTTTTGGGAGGTTCAAGTGGTTGTAGGTTATTTCGTTGATTTTCTTGTTGCGATTCACTATCAGATTGGCAGGACTAAAAACACTATCTATTTAAAACCACACAAAGTATTGGAATAAATTATATGATATGGTCGCTTTTTCTTAAGAATATTTTTCTGGATATAAATATACTTATGATGCCTTAGATGTTCTTTTTTAAGAGTAAAGGTATATTCTTTCTCCTCATCTTCTATTATTACATCGAAACGATTATCAATTCTTATAGCCTTTGAAAATCCATTCCCAATATCTTTTATAAAATCATTATATAATACTTCTTGATTATTCAATAAGGTTATTTTTTCGCCTTCAAAAACAGTGGTAAAAATCACTACTGAATAGTATGCTTCTTCGGCATTTAAGATGTCAATAAAATTATTTTCGGTATGCTTGAATACAGACTTACACAGGTTGTCAGTAAAAACCACTTTTGGAGTGTCGCACATACTAAACAAACATCCTACCAGTACAATTATTGATTTTCTCATTTATTATTGTTTGTTACGTTGCTCTCGTTCAATATTATCTATTAATTCATCCGATTGTTTAGGGATTAGAGCAGTAACAGTAGCACTATCTGGAGCATTATTGATTGGTTTCAAAAAATCATCGTATCAAATTTTAGAATTTGTAAGATTTAATAAATACTCTGAAAAATCTTTGTCAATAAGATATTTAATATCATTTAATTGTAGGACACTACCATTCCCATATATAACTTCATCCTCTTTGGCAGAGTACTTTAAAATCATTTTAAATCTAATATCCAAATTATCCACTACCTTATTTTCTCTCTTGGTTAACTCTAAGAAATTCAATATTTTAATGATTTCTGTTGATTCTTGTATGTGTTTTGTCTTTAATGTTTTAGAAAATATCTCCTCAAAGTTCTTTCTGTCAATGCGAAAAGGTGTCAACGTATATAAATCTTGATATGTTAATACAATTTCATCTATTTGACGGAATTCATTTTGATTGGCTGTCTTGTAGCACTTAAAAGGACATATCAAAATAACACTCAAATAAATGAAGCTAAAATATGATTTTATTAAATACATAAATTTTTAATTTCTATTTCTAATTATTACTTCTTCTAATTCAGTCGGTCTCGGGGTTGCATTCTCGGTGGATGTAGGATCTGGCATATTCATTTGTGAGCCACCATGATCTTTTCTTGTGACTTCATTCTCTCCTATTTCCCCATGACTTTTCGCTGTTGTTTGCTCTGATCCCGTTATAACTCTTTTTTCTTCTTTATTATCATAGTGCGGATCATATCCTTTAATAGGGTCTATGTCATTTTTAAATTCTTCAGTGTTTATTTTATGTTGTAAGGCATGGTCTATCTCGTGATTTAGTACTGTAGCAGGCGATAAGAGATGACCTTCACTTGTTTCAACCCCTCCTGTTGAGTCCCAATATATAGCTTCTTCTTTAGGATTATAAAATGATCCTTTCCCTGTATTATCTACTATTTCAGTTTTTCCTGAATTATTTAATTGAGCCATCATTTTTGATGTTCGTTTTTCATTCATATACTGTACGGTACTACCAAATTTTTTCTTAAATTCAGGAGATGTTCCTTCTCTGTAGACAAGCTCCAATCCTTCAAGCTCTCGCCCAAGTCCTATTTTGTTTTCTTGAAAAGCATAAG
>CAYPCZ010000220.1:0-1888 GCA_964409345.1 uncultured Flavobacterium sp.
TGACATAATTTTTTATTTTTAAGCTGATTTACCTGCTTTTCTTCTTAATTCTTCTCCTACAAACTTAACTCCTTTTCCTTTGTAAGGTTCTGGTTTACGGAAACTTCTGATTTTTGAAGCAACATGACCTAAAAGTTGTTTATCATGAGAAGACAATTTAACGATTGGGTTTTTTCCTTTTTCAGATACTGTCTCTACTTTTACCTCTGAGGCAATTTCTAAAACAATATTATGAGAAAAACCTAAGGCTAAATCTAATTTTTGTCCTTGACTTGAAGCTCTGAAACCAACACCTACTAATTCTAATTCTTTTGTAAATCCTTCAGATACTCCAATGATCATATTATTTATCAAAGAGCGATATAAACCGTGCTTTGATCTCTCGTCTTTGTGGTCAGATGAACGCTCAACTATAACTTCTCCATTTTCTACCTTAATAGCAATACTAGAGTATTCTTGTTTTAGTTCACCTAACTTTCCTTTTACTGTAATAATACCATCTTTCACATCTACTGTTACTCCTGATGGTATGGTTACCGGGCTTTTACCTATTCTTGACATCTCTTATAAAGTCTTTTTAGTATACGTAACAAATTACCTCTCCACCTACATTCAATTGTTTTGCTTTCTTCCCGGTCATAAGACCTTTAGAAGTAGAAACAATAGCAATACCAAGACCATTCAGGATTCTTGGCAGGTCGGCAGACCCGGCATATTTACGTAAACCTGGTTTACTAATTCTTTGAATATCTCTAATCACAGACTCTTTAGTATCTTTATCATACTTTAGAGCGATTTTGATAGTTCCTTGAACAGAATTATCTTCAAACTTGTAGCTCAAGATATATCCTTGTTCGAATAAAATTTTTGTGATTTCTTTTTTCAGTTTTGATGCAGGAATTTCAACCACTTTGTGGTTTGCCATAGCTGCATTTCTGATTCTTGTTAAGAAATCTGCAATAGGATCTGTATACATATTATTTAAATTGCGGTTTTAGTATTCTGCAAGTAGCTCACTTGCTGAACTTGAAACCATTAATAATTCTTTTATTTTACCAGCTAGCTTTCTTAACCCCTGGGATTAGCCCTTGGTTTGCCATTTCTCTGAAAGTTACACGAGATAGCCCAAACTGACGCATATATCCTCTTGGTCTTCCTGTAAGTTTACAGCGATTATGTAAACGAACCGGCGAAGCGTTTTTTGGTAGCTTTTGAAGACCTTCATAGTCTCCTGCCTCTAATAGAGCTTTTCTTTTAGCAGCATATTTAGCAACCGTTTTTTGTCTTTTCACCTCACGGGCTTTCATTGATTCTTTAGCCATGTCTTAATTCTTTTTAAAAGGTAAACCTAGTTCTGTTAGCAATGATTTTGCTTCTTTGTCTGTATTAGCATTGGTTACAAAGGTAACATCCATTCCAGATATTTTGTTCACTTTGTCAATGTTAATTTCAGGAAAAATAATTTGCTCTGTAACACCTAAGGTATAGTTTCCTCTACCGTCAAACCCAGTAGCTTTGATTCCTTGAAAATCTCTCACACGTGGAAGAGAAGCTGTAATCAATCTGTCTAAGAACTCATACATGCGTTCCCCTCTAAGGGTTACTTTTGTTCCGATTGGCATACCTTTTCTTAGTTTAAAAGACGCAACGTCTTTTTTAGAAATGGTAGGCACTGCTTTCTGTCCGGCGATTTTAGTAAGCTCATCTACTGCATAGTCAATAAGCTTCTTGTCTGATACGGCTGCTCCTACTCCACGACTGATAACAATTTTATCAAGTCTTGGTACTTGCATCACGTTTTTATATCCGAACTCCTCTTTTAAAGCAGAGATTACTCTGTCTTTATACTCCTGTTTTAATCTTGGTATATAAGTCATGATTATAATAC
>CAYPCZ010000221.1:0-1876 GCA_964409345.1 uncultured Flavobacterium sp.
CCGTTACGGATGTTGGTGGTAATATGCTTTTGAAACTTGAGCAGCATGGAACAAACTGGTTGCCGCTCCACAGAAGCAACAAAAAGAATTTGCATCCTTTATGGTTTGGAGTTTATGAGAATCTTATTTATCATCATGGATCTGGATTTGCAGCACCTTTTAGTAGAATAGACAGAGAGCAGAAGATAATGACAAGATTTTTTTCTAGACTGATTTGGGTACTTAAATCTCTTGTCGCCCTTGCAGAGCGAAAGTTTGAAACTGCTAAAACCCCTGTGATCCAGGAAAGTCAGCGTATTGAAAAAGAGATTTTTAAGAAAATAGAGAAAGATGAATTTTTCTATCGAGAATTAATAAAATAAGCTAATGCGCTATCAACGGTTGCTTCCTTTTCTCACTCGTTTCAATTACCATTTGTTAGGTAGGCATAAGTTACATGCAGACCCTGCTGATATAAGCTGCCAGCCATTTTTTATATTAGGTTCTGGAAGAAACGGAAGTACGCTCTTATCCATGATCTTAAATGGACATTCTAAGATCTTTATCCCCAACGAACAGTTTGCATTACATTATGCCACCATGAGATTTCAACTGTATAATTTTTTGATTTGGCGAGATCTAGTTAAACTAGTGATTGGAGAATTTGCTGACAGCAATAACAACCAAGCTTGGAATACCAACTTCAATGCACTCTACGGTAAATTGTTTGACCTTCCCAAAAGGGAGCAAAGCTTTCAGAAGATTGTGGATGAGATAATAAAGGAAGTTGCTAAGCAAAATAGAGAAAGCTTTAGTGTTTGGGGAGATAAGTCTTTGCCAACTACTTGGTTCTTAAAATACGTATATCGAGTTTATCCTCATAGCAAATTTATTTTTCTCATTAAAGATGGTCGCGATGTAGTGCATTCGTTTAATAAAGGAGGAGAATGGACTTTTCAAGACATGAGTAAAATTGAAAATGCTGCCCAACATTGGCAGAGTTGCATTGATAAATGGAAATGGTTAAAGAAAAAAGTTTCACCTCATCAATTATTAGAAATAAAATATGAAGACTTGACAACTAGACCAGAATTCAAAATCAAAGAAATCCTCCATTTTCTGGATATGCAATATGAAGAGGGTATGCTTGATTTTCAAAGCATTGTAAAAGACCGCAAACTCTTTGGTCCCGTACATCAAAGCTTAACAAAACCAATTAATACAAACTCGATTGGTGCCTGGAAAAAAAATCTTACCGAGACACAATTATTAAAGGTTATACCCATTATGGAGAAAGGCTTAAAAGAATATGGCTACCTTTAAATCAACCATCTGATTACCTATGAATGTTTTTGTTATCCCTTCTTGGTATCCTTCGCAAGATCATCCTGTAAATGGGATTTTCAATAAGGAACAGACCATCGCACTAGCAAAACTTTACCCCCAAGACAATTTTTGTATCAGCTTATGGGGGCAACAAGATGAAAGCAATCTTTTGTGGAGCAAAGACCATCTCTATAATATTTTTAAAACATTAAATTTCTTGAAAGAAAAAGAAAGTGAAAACAATATTTTACCCAACCTTTTTGAGAAGTACACTCCTGCGTTAACATGGTCACAGAAATTATTTTCCGGCAATATCTCAAAAATAATAAGTGCCAATGAAAAAAACTTGAAGAGATTTGAAAAGAGGGTAGGAAAGGTAAACGTGATCCATGCTCATTCTGCATATCCCGGAGGATATATTGCTTATGTTCTTTCTAAGCGCTTTAGCATTCCATATTTTATAACAGAGCAAATTACCCCTTTCCCCAGTAAGTATTATTTAACATTCAAGGGTGATATAAAAACCAATATAATGAATGCCTTATCTCATGCACATTATATAATTGCTGTT
>CAYPCZ010000222.1:0-1865 GCA_964409345.1 uncultured Flavobacterium sp.
TGTTCAACAGAGTTTTCATTGTTCGTCCTGCGGACGCAACGAAAACTTAGTTATTGGCGGTAGTTATTTTATAAGTATCTTTCAATTAGTTTTAAATTATCAGGATCTTGAATAAATTCGTTAATACTGTCCTTAAAAATAATTTCTGTTTCATCAATTTTCTTAATATGCTCAATTAGTTCTTCAATTTCGTCAAAGCTAAAGCCGTATTTAATTAACCATATTTCAGTCTCATTATTTGTACCGTATTTAATGTAATTACTTAAAACTTTTGCTCGAACGTCACCTGTCTTATTGAAATAAAGAATAAATGCACTTGAAACTGGGTCTTTAATAGATAATGAAAGCACCTTGTCAATATAATCATATGTGTCATAAATAACCTTATCAAAGTCAATGTCAATAATACTTGTATCTTGCGAAAACAGTGGTACTGGTCTTTTAAAAGCCTTATTTGGCAATGATTCGGCGATACAAGAAAATCTAACTTTTTTCTTCGAAAGTAGTAACCTAAATTCTCTTGGAGATATTTCTTTTCTAATTAATTGTCTTCGGAGTTTTCTTCTATAATCTTTCTCGGATAAAAAAGCATAGCGTAAAGAAATAATTTCAGCAAATGACTTTCCTTGGATTTGCCAAAGCAGAATTGGAATTGATGTACTTAAAACATTTTTTTCACCATCTGCTAAGTCAGGACGCCTTAAATGAGATTTATAAATGTTTTCAAATGCGATTTTTATTTTTTTGCGTTGAGGAACTTCTATTTTATAATACTCTCTAACAGTTAATGGTTCTAGTTGCTTGTTCAAGAAGTTATCTAGAATAAATTCTATTTCACTATCAAGATTGGCATTTGAAATTCTTTCAATTTGACTTTCTGTAAGCTGTAATTCAGCATTAAAAGTATCATTCTTAATGGCATCTACAATATCAATAAAATCTTCGTTATTTGGGTCTGTTTGATTGTCTAAGTTTGAGGTTATTGATAATGATGATTCTTTGTTTAATCTTTCAACGAAAAGCCTTTTATTCTTTTTCTCTACTATAACATATCCATAATCAAAAAAATCATCTTCGATTGTAGTTCTTCCAGCTCTACCAATAAGGTTTTTTAAATTAAGTGTTTTCTGGTCTTCATTGCCAGTAAAACTAAAATTATTTATCCAAACAATATCAAAGGGCATATTTATACCTTGGATCAGTGTTGAAGTCGAAAAACAAATCTTAGCGTGATGCCCATTTACAAATTCCTCAATAATTAGTCTAGCCTTTAATGGTATTGAACCGTGATGAATTACAATACCTCTTCTCATAAGGAAAATCAATACTGAATTTTTCTCTCTGTCATCTTTAGTACCGAGAAATTCCTCAAGTTTATTTATATAATAGAGACTTCTTTTATCTATAATTTCTGGACACAATTCAATATAATCAGAAAACATTTCTAAAAAGCGTCCATCATAAATTTTTGACTTTGATATATATATCAGTGCTGTACCATTATTTTGGATTACATCCTTAACTATGTTTGCTTCAATTTTTTTGCCTTTGATTTTGTCGTCAAATGGAGAAAAATATCTGAAGTTCCCTTCAGAATGTTCGATGTATATTTTGCCAACAGTTTTTTGATTATAAGTTTCAGAATCAATGTCATTAGTGATGTTATGCTTTTTAAATTGAGCATCAGGATTCAATACGAAAGGATGAGTAAAAACCTTTTTTATATTATTCAACTTCTTATCAATTCTTCTGACCAAGGAGTCAAATTTCATTCCTCGTATTCCTTCTTCAGAGATTTGAGCTTCATCTAATAACCTGAGTTCGATTATTCAGAAAAGCTCCATTTGACTGCAGTTCAAGGTTTT
>CAYPCZ010000223.1:0-1865 GCA_964409345.1 uncultured Flavobacterium sp.
TTTCGACATTTTAAAATCAGAGATTTAAAAACAGTCGTAAACTACGTTCGTTATGCACTATATTTAAAAAACCGACAACACAATAACAAATATGGACATTAGACAACAAATTGTACAAGACCAAATTGAAAAACTAAACGAGACATTTGGCTTAGAAAATGAAGATAAAGCATTTCAAATATTTTCCCATTGCTTGTTTACTGACACCAGTGTTCATTCATTTGACCCTAATGATGATGTTGACGGTGGACAGGATAAGCAAATCGACAACATAACAATCGACAACAAAGATGGCGAAGGAACTATTTACATTTCACAAGTTAAAAATGAAAACTCCTTCTCGTCAAATTCACTAATTCAAATAAGAAATGGACTTAATTGGATTTTTAACCGAAAAAGAACAGACGTTTTAACTTTATCAAATCTTAAGTTCAAAGACAAAATTTTAGAATGTAAAGATTTAATCAATCTTGTTGGTCCTTCAAATGTTAATGTTGAAGTTGCCTATATCACTAACGGATTGTCAACAAATCTATCGGATGAATATCTTCAAGAACTGAAAGTAATATTCGAACAGTTTGATAACGACACTTTCTCTTCATTCTCCTTTGAATCAATTGGGGCGATTGAAATTGTTGACCGATTAAACTCACAAGAAAAAAAGAACAAAAAAATTAATGCAAACATTAAAATAAAGTATGATGCTAATTCACCATCCTTAATCAAATATCACGCATTTGGTCTTAAAGGTATTATTTGCACTACTACGGCAAAAGAAATAGCTAGAATTGTAAATGAAGACGATAAAGGTTTTGTTTTTGACTTAAACGTTAGAAAGTATTTAGGTAATTTAGGTACAGTAAATAAAGATATTAAGGAAACTTGTTCCAATGAAGATTCTAGCCCATTATTTTGGTTCCTAAACAATGGTGTAACTATTGTTTGTGATAAAGTAGACCCAGTTACCGACCCAGATAATCCTCATATGAAAATTGAGAATCTTCAAATTGTCAATGGTTGCCAAACTTCATCTTCATTAGCCATTGCAGAAAAGGAAGGGTTGTTGCAAGAGAACACTAACGTGATTTTAAAAATATTTGAAACATCTGATTTAGGATTGGTTGATAAAGTGGTTTTAACAACAAACAACCAAAATAAAATTACAAATAGAAACTTACGTGCAAATGATAAAATTCAAAGAGACTTTGAAAGAGCATTTGAAATTCACAACTACTATTTTGAAAGAAAACCAAGGCAGTATCAAGACAAGGACATAAATAGAATAATTCCAAATGAAGTTGCAGCTACTGCATACTTGGCAATAGTTTTAAAAAGACCATCTGATTCAAGAAGTAGAAAGTATAAGATTTGGAGTGACTATTATGACAGTATTTTCAAAATTGCACCAATTCAATCGTTCATATTAAGCTATCTTATTAAAAACAAAACTGCAACTTACATAAACACATCTGCATACGTTACAAGTAGTGATGAAACATTACGGTATTTGGCTAAGAACGCTCAATTTCATATTTCAAGAATGACAGCATTTATTTGGAGAAAATCTGACAATTGGTTGGTAAATGAAGTATTAGATGCAAACTTGAAAGAAATTGAAGATAATATTGACATTTTAATTCCTCATATAGAAACTGCAATCAATGAAATGAATTTGATAATTAATGAAAACCCGAGTTTTAAATCAGACTTAAATAACACATTAAAATCATCATCATTCGACAATTTGATAAATGCGGAATTACACAAGAAATACAGTGCATAACAGGCGTTTGGCTCAATGGCGGGTGATGTGGTTAATTGAACATTCTACCTCGCATCAACTTTTGTGGTGTATTGACAGTTTT
>CAYPCZ010000224.1:0-1848 GCA_964409345.1 uncultured Flavobacterium sp.
TGGCAAGATTGGCGCAAGTTTTTCGAGTTATAGTTGCGTTTATTTTTTTAATAATACTATCAAATATAACTATAAAAGTTAAAATTCAAAATTATTCTTAATTTTTTGAACGTACACTGCTTGTGTATGCATAAATACTACTCGCCTATGCTTGGAGCAGAACGAGAAAAGGGGGTTGGGCAATAGCTCAAAGTCCTATTTTAGGGACAACCATTACCTTAAAACGCTTGAAAAAAAGAGGTTATGTTTCCTTAACCGAATTACACCTACAACTCAACCCATCTCTTTGCGAACCGCCGAGTACGTGACCCGTACGCTCGGTGGTGTTTGAAATAAGTGTTTATTTTTTATAGGTATTTCAAGATATCGCTTCGCTAAGTTGAGAGGCTCTCCCTGTCCTTAGCGGGCAGGGCAGCCTACTCGATTATCGCTTCGGTGTTCTTTCTCGGTTGTCTGTCCGTCAGCGTTGGCAAAGACATACTCTTTTGCAATTTTTGGTTGCAGGGTTGGCTGGTGCGAAACGAAGTTCACGAACTCCAAAAATGATTTTTAAAACCGTGAGTAATTGCAAATGTGTATGGCTTTTAGCGTTGGCATTGTTCTATTTCAATTTTATTTTTTTTGTCAATGGGTCGTATTCGTAATTCAAAATATTTTCATTTAAAATCAACTGGATTGTTTCTTCGATTACGTCAAAAGGCACTACAAACCATTCTCTCGGATTTAGTCTTTGTCCTTTTTCATTAAACAAGTCAATGTCTAAACAGGCATTTGCAAAAAATCTATGTAAAAGACCTTCTAGTTTGTCGGCATTTCTGTTATACACTTTGTAAGTCGCAACTTTTTGAACGTCTGCAAATAGGTATGTCGCTTCGTTTTTGGCGTTCTTTATTCTGTCGTCAACTGAGCCACTTGCAAAGCCGATTTTGTATAAGTCTTTAATTCCTGCGAGTTCTTTTTTAGTTGACTTTGTTTTCAAAACGTATATCCAACCTGATTGAACATCTTCTTCATTTACAAGTCCTGTATTAACAAATAAGTCGTGTTCAATTTTGTCATATGTATTGGTAATCATTTTACCATTTCCGTTATATAGTGTTTTGCTTAAGGAACGATAGAGCATATTACTTAAAGTGCCATTTTCAAAAATGACTCTTGTTCGACCATCTTTTCTATTCAGTGTACTTTCTTTAAGATTTTCTTGTTCTCTTTTTAAATTAGCTCTTTCTAAAAAAAGCATAATACCATCAGCAATATAAAATTGACCTTCTTTTAAATGTTTTTCAACATCTTTAAATGGCTTTATCTTTCGTTTTCCTTCCTTAATTTCTTTGTGAACCTGTAAGAACATTTTCTCATACTTCTCAAAGTCTTTTTCCTTCATTGATTTTCTTTGAGCCACAAAATCGGCTTCTGCTCGGTCCTCAGGTCTTGGTGTATGTTTGAATTTGAAAATGTCTAAATCCTTGTCAGGATCTAACAAGCCCAAATCATCATCATTAAAAATGTCATCAATGGATTGTTTTTCGATTTCTACGTGACCTAATAAATTATGTCTGTCAAAAGGTTTGAGGATTTTTTTCTGGCTCTCATTTGCTCTAAAGTTTTTGAGTTTAGCCATTAGTCCATATTCAGACATACTTGATTTGTTGGGTTCTCTGTCGTTTTTGTCTATAAACACATTGATTTCTTCAAAAGAATCAATCAGCCTTTCTTCATCTGTTTTCACAGTTGAAGCTTTGGCTTTTGAATCTAATAATCCAAAATCGTCATCATTAAAAATGTCGTTTATTGTTAGTTTCTTTTTAGCCATTTGCAAGTGCTTTTTTTCGTTTCAACTCTCTTAAA
>CAYPCZ010000225.1:0-1845 GCA_964409345.1 uncultured Flavobacterium sp.
AAATTTCGGCAAGTGATTAAAACTGAAATATTACAATCAGTTTTGTTCGATCGTAGGATTCACGAGACAAATCTAACGAGAACAATTCCAAGAAAAGACAGGGATTTGAGCTATAAGAGAAAGCATTACCCGTCTATTTTAGATGCTTACTTTGATGTTGATGAAATTAAATATGAGGCTCAAACGGAATGAGTTGACTTCTAATATTCATGAAGAAATCATTCGACGCCTCAATTTTTTCTATCTTATATTTTCCAAACTCAAAAGGAAATCTCTTCTTTCCAAGTCGCTGTTGAGCATTTCGTAGTTCACGATATTCAACTCCATGCGCTTTGCAGAACCTTGGAAGATCGCGCCAAGCTTCTTTGCCTTCTTCTGATGTAATTAATAGTATCTTCATAATTACAAAGATATAAATTTTGTTTAATTAATCCTAATTTAGCATTATTTTGTATTTTTATTTGGTAGTTAATACAGAAAGCTGTATATTTGTACCATGCAAAACGAGATAATTATGAAGGTATTTAGATACAACAGCGAAAATAGAAGCGACAGAAAATATAATAACTGTGGCAAAGAAAAAAATCCGAATGCCGTAAAATTTTATGCTTCAAATATGGGTTACGCTAACAACTACAAATTCATTTACAATGAAGATGGCGAAGTGGTTGCTGAATGTGCTTTAGAAATTGTGTCTATTGGAAATGTAAATCTTTTTGACATGGTAAACAATTTCAAATCATTATCTACTTACAACAACTACATTGCTTCTGAAATAGGTGTTCAAATGAGAGACTACACACGCTTTATGAATAATGCAAAAAAAGCAAGTGAGCGCAAAATGTGGGCAAAGCACATAGATGATTTGAAGAATAGAGAGCAAGAATTGATTTCAAATCTTTTTTGCAACGAATTTCAACCATTATCTGATTTTGAAAGACAAAACGAATTAGTGGCCGAATTGAAAGCACTTGGTTTTTATGGCTACGCTACAAATAACGAAATAGCTATTTTCTAATGAAAGACCTAATAAATTGGAAACAATTAAGTATAGAGTTATCAGGAAGCGATAACTCTATCCGTAAAAATAAGATTCCTAAAAAATACAAAGCAAAAATTGACAGACTTTTGAAATTGCTTGAGCTTTGGCGCAGCGATAATTATTAACACCAAGCTAAACCATCGTTTTAATGTGGTTTAGCGGCTGTTGTGCAATCGTATCGGTTTATTTAGTACAAACTTTAATTGAAAATCAAAATGACAGAAAAAGAACAAGAACATTGGTTTGAACTTGGAAAGAAAGTAGAACGCAACGAACGCACATATTTTACATCAAAAGAGTTTTGGTATTATACTTGGGATGATGACTATGTACTCTCTGATTACGTTCGGCATCTTTTAATGATCCACAATGTTAAAAATAAAAGCAGAACGATGAAAGAGAAAATAGAACAAATGTACATCCAAGCCTTAATAGATGATCTTGCCCCCAATGTATTCGCAGACCAAGTTTTGCGTTTATTGGGTGTTGGCACACGTACTTTCCGATTTTCTGGAATGGCAAACGGTGTCAAGTTTGTCATAAACGTGCAAGCTCCAAATAGAGAATCTGCTATTGCTTACTTTGAAGATGAGCACCCAAAATTGAAATGGCGAACAACTACTGAAATAATGGACATTTCTTAGTATGTGTGCTAACACCAAGCTTAACGCCTGTGCGGAGCAACTGTTGTCAGCAGACTTTCGGACAGGCTTATTTCCGATAATATCCCGTAATTATGTTTTTGACCCGACCCTCGCTAAGATGAAACTCATTGCCCAATTTGTAATAAATATCAGACTTCT
>CAYPCZ010000226.1:0-1815 GCA_964409345.1 uncultured Flavobacterium sp.
AGTAAAAAAACAGTCAAAATATAAGCCCGATGGTGTAGAAAGACCATACCAACATAGTCCTTCAAACTGACCACAGGCAATAACAAAATCCTCTCCATAAGCCAAAGCTTCTATATTGTTTGACAAAATCACTTTTTCCATTTTCATAATTTTAGAATTAATATTATTAAACAAAAGTAAAGTTTTACAACGAATTAATGATAAATTGAAACTCATTTAATTTAAATATCTGAAAATGTGGCTATTCCATACGACACTTTTAATATAGTGATGAAATTATCTCGCTAAAATTAAGAAGTGACATGGGTCACAATATAATTCGGCTGATTTTATGAATGAAATGAAGTTTCTGGGATTAGAGATATCCAAAGCCTTTGTACACTCCTGCAATTATTCGCCCCATACTTATGCTTGTCTAACATTTATTCTAGCTTGAATTTAATCAATTGCTCCATTTCATTGCTATAAGCATAAATAACTCTATCATTTTCATTTATGGCAATATTACTTACTTCTGTGTCTAAATTTAACATTTTAATAGGATTACCATCCCAATCGAAGACAATAATTCTATTGGCTAGATATGCATCATATATGTTACTGCCTATCACTTTGTTAGAATATAGAAGGTATATATAGTCCTGTGTACCGTATGTATCAATAAATTTCTTTTTTGAGTTCCTTGTTATTGCTGCTGAAATGGAACTTACACCATCTCCTTCAGGTTTGAAATCTGCAATCTCTCCATAGAATTCAAAGATTTTGTTTAATTTATTGTTTTGTGTAACTTCAATTATTTCAATTATTTCTGAATCTTCACATGCGAAGAAAAATCTTTCACCATCTGGTCTAACGGTTAATTTACCTTGAAAAGCCATAGCTTTATGAGCTTTAGAAAATATTTCATCATTAGCTAGTGAAGGATAATCAAAATTATATGATATGACCTTCCCAGATTTATTCAATAATAAGTATCGACCCTGCTCAAAAATTCCAGTTGCAATAAACAAGTCACGAGATAATGGGGTTAAGGTCAGAACCAAATCTACTCCCTTTACTGATAATTCTTCTGTAAATATAAGATTATTGAGATCTTCAAAATTGACTGCGTATAATATGCTTTTATTTGGCTCAAAAAAACTCAAGGTGTTATTATCAAGCATTGATGTTGTGGTGACCATTCCTAGAATTTCATCAGGTCCTTGTCCAATCTTTCCAAACTTTGATAACATCTCATTTTTTTTTAAGTCAAATATGGAAAATAAAAATTCACCATCTACATCATAAGATATCAAATAGTCTTCCATACAGTATATTTTCCATATTTTAGAAAAATGAACATCATTATCGTGTTTTACTAGTGTATGATTAATATTCTCTATCTTATTGAAATTCTCTAAAATATTTTTTTTATTTTCATTACACGATAATATGAGTAAAAAAAAAAGCACCGTAAATATAAATTTTCATTGTTTTAATAAATATGTAGATGATAACTTATGAATCTGGTTCAAAAAATGAGCCAGATTCATAAAAATCAGATAAATTAATTAAAAGATTCTATCTCCCAGAAACATATCCCCCATGTCAATTATACATACTTTTGGAGAAGTATGTTGACAAAGCCAGGGGAAATCTACCTCCCCCTGTCCTAATGCCTCTACATTAGTTAATGCCAATTCTGTTAAACCAACATTACTTTGCATGCTTTTGTTGATCCCGTAGCCCGTGGCTATCAAGAGTGCAAAGCTAAATAAACCCATTAAAATTTTTCTTTTCATAATTTGATAATTTAAAATATTAATAATTGTCTCT
>CAYPCZ010000227.1:0-1807 GCA_964409345.1 uncultured Flavobacterium sp.
TATGTGTGGTTTTAAAAATGCTGCTGCGGTAGTCGAATTGACATTCTTCATTGGTAAAAATCACTTTTTCAGCATCAGCCAAACGCAAACATTCCACTTCGGTAATTACTTCTTTCACTTCCACGCCATAGGCACCGATGTTTTGCATGGGACTTGCGCCTACCTTACCGGGAATTAAAGAAAGGTTTTCAACACCGGCATAGCCTTGTTCAATGCAATACAGCACAAACTCATGCCAATTTTCTCCTGCACCGACTTTTAGAATAACGGAATCATCATTTTCTTCAACGACTTCAACGCCTCTAATGTGATTGTTAATCACCGTTCCATTAAAATCTTCGGTTAAAAGAATGTTGCTCCCTCCTCCTAAAATTAAGATGGGTTCTTCGTACTCCTTTTGTTTAAAAAATGTCTGTGCATCCTCAAAACTGTCTATGCGAACATACTTCATTGCCTTAGCTTCAATGCCAAAAGTGTTTAATGCTTTAAGCTCTTTGTTTTCTTCTATCTTCATCTTGCCGCAAAGATAGATTTTTGCTTTTGAGAAATATTCAAAAGAAGAGGATTTGCAGGGCAAAATCATACTTTTTTCTTAGTTTCTCATTCAGGGGAAAATGAATTATTTTGTTGAAAAACACCCACTTATTAGTTGTTTTGTAAAATAATATTTCGTATATTACATTGATCATCAATATAATATGAGAAAAATGAATACAGATAAACTAAGTGCAATATTTGCCAAAATAGACGACCCTAGAAGCCATATAAACAAACTTCATAAATTAGAAGAGATTCTTCTCATTGGCATTATATCAGTGATTTGTGGGGCAGAAACATGGGATCAAATGGTCAGGTTTGCTAAATCTAAAGAAGAATTCTTGCGAAAGTTTCTTGAATTACCCAGTGGAATTCCGTCAAAAGACACAATCAATAGAACCTTTGCAGCTATTGATAGTGATCAATTTGAAAGCTGTTTTATAGAATGGGTCAATAGTACGACTACCTTGTTCAAAGGACAAGTTGTTGCGATTGATGGCAAGACGATACGAGGTGCAAAGTCTCATGGAAATAAATCTCCTATTCATATGGTTAGCGCTTGGGCCTGTGAAAACAATTTGGTTTTAGGACAAGTAAAAACAGATGAAAAATCGAACGAAATAACAGCTATTCCTGAACTATTGAAAGTGTTAGCTTTAGAGGATACGATTGTTACTATTGATGCAATGGGTTGCCAAGAAAAAATAGCTTCCGCAATTATTGAAAAAGGGGCAGATTATATTTTAGCTGTAAAAGAAAACCAAAAACACCTTTATGAAGACATTGATTTTGAGTTTAAAGTAACTGATCAGGCTCAACAAAGCATTAGTCTAGATTATGGACATGGTAGAATTGAAACAAGAAAGGCTAGCATTATTACCAACTTAAATGAAATTGAAGGAGCTAAGAAGTGGAAAAACTTGAAAACCATTATTAAAATTAATAGTATCAGAGAGTTTAAGAATAGTAACAAACCTCCAGAAAAAGCAACTAGGTATTATATCTCTAGTTTAATAGCAAGTGCAGAAGATTTTCAAAAATCGATTAGATCGCATTGGGCGATTGAAAATAATTTACACTGGACGCTTGATGTAGCATTTTCTGAAGATGCCTCCAGAAAAAGAGCGGGGAATGCAGCTCAAAACTACTCCACTATCCTAAAAATAGCCCTTAACATTTTAAAAAATGATGATGCAAAAAAAGGTTCTATCAAGTCAAAAAGACTAGAAGCCGCTTGGAATGAGGAATATTTGGCTCAGATTTTAAATTT
>CAYPCZ010000228.1:0-1805 GCA_964409345.1 uncultured Flavobacterium sp.
CAAAAGGTAAGAAAAAGTAATTTAAAAATCTTTTAAACAAAAGACATGAGAAAAAAACAAGCGAAAAAAAGACCGCTATTGCCAGACCCAAAATTTGATGATCAGTTAGTTACACGTTTTGTAAATAATTTGATGTGGGATGGTAAAAAATCAGTTGCCTTTAAAGTGTTCTATGATGCACTTGATATTGTAGAGGCTAAAAAGCAAGATGAAGAAAAAACTTCTCTGGAGATATGGAAAGACGCTCTTACTAACGTAATGCCTCACGTAGAGGTTCGTTCGCGTAGAGTAGGAGGATCTACTTTTCAGATTCCGATGCAAATCAGACCAGACAGAAAAATATCTATGGCTATGAAGTGGATGATTCTTTATGCTCGTAGAAGAAACGAAAAGTCAATGTCGGCTCGATTAGCTTCAGAGATTTTAGCTGCCGCAAAAGAAGAAGGAGCTGCTGTTAAAAAGAGAATGGATGTTCATAAAATGGCTGAGGCGAATAAAGCGTTCTCTCATTTTAGATTTTAATAATAAAGCAAAATGGCAAGAGATTTAAAATTTACTAGAAATATAGGTATTGCAGCACATATTGATGCTGGAAAAACTACCACCACAGAACGTATATTATTCTATACAGGTAAAAATCACAAATTAGGAGAAACTCACGAAGGGTCAGCTACTACTGACTGGATGGAGCAAGAAGCAGAAAGAGGTATTACTATTACGTCGGCTGCTGTAACCGTTGAGTGGCAATTTCCTATGGAAAACGGAAAACCAACTCCAGAAACTGAAAAATATTATTTTAATATTATCGATACTCCGGGGCACGTTGATTTTACCGTTGAAGTAAATCGTTCGCTCCGTGTTTTAGATGGTTTGGTGTTCTTGTTTAGTGCAGTTGATGGTGTTGAGCCTCAATCTGAAACGAACTGGAGGTTGGCAGACAACTATAAAGTTCCTCGTTTAGGGTTCGTTAATAAAATGGATCGTCAAGGAGCTAACTTCTTGAGTGTTTGTAATCAGGTGAAAGAAATGTTAGGCTCTAACGCAGTGCCTATTGTTCTTCCTATTGGAGACGAGATTGATTTCAAAGGGATAGTTGACTTGGTGAAAAACCGTGCTATTGTATGGCATGACGAAAACCACGGAAGTACTTTTGATATTGTAGATATTCCGGCTGATATGGTAGATGAAGTAAAGCAATTCAGAAGCCAACTTATTGAGGAGATTGCTGCATATGACGAAGAGCTTCTAGAGAAGTACATGGAAGATGAAGAGTCTATTACAGAAGAAGAAGTTCATAAAGCATTGCGTGCTGCTACTCTGGATATGAGTATTATCCCGATGATGTGCGGATCTTCGTTCAAAAATAAAGGAGTTCAATTTATGATTGATGCCGTTTGTCGCTACTTGCCTGCACCAACAGATAAAGAAGCTATCGAAGGGATAAATCCTAATACCGATGAACCGATTTTACGTAAACCATCAGTTAGTGAGCCTTTTGCTGCTTTGGCTTTTAAAATCGCTACCGATCCATTTGTTGGGCGTTTGGCTTTCTTTAGAGCTTACTCAGGAGGATTAGATGCAGGTTCGTATGTATTGAATACACGTTCAGGTAATAAAGAACGTATTTCTCGTATCTACCAAATGCATGCTAACAAACAAAACCCAATCGATAGAATTGAGGCGGGAGATATTGGAGCTGCAGTAGGGTTTAAAGATATTAAAACGGGAGACACATTATGTGACGAAAAGCACCCAATTGTGCTCGAGTCAATGGATTTTCCTGATCCGGTAATTGGTATCGCTGT
>CAYPCZ010000229.1:0-1805 GCA_964409345.1 uncultured Flavobacterium sp.
TAGGCACTAGTCACAAGTATATTAGTTTCTCTAAAGGGAACAGCAAAGAGATTGAACTGATTTTTCACCCTTTAGGGTTGGGGGTAAAAAAAAAATCAGTATATCGGGAGGGGTAAATGATTAAGGAAAATTATAGGGTCGTGGCAGAAAAATCAGTTTTGTAATCCACTCTTCAAAATATTTTTGCTGTTTTAATCATATAATTACCTAAGTTTGTAAAGCACAAAATAATAGAAATGACTCATAGTTTTAAACATATAAAAGAAAATATAACAACTTGTATAGAACAAGTAAAGTCATTTGGTAAATTATCAGAAGAACAGTTAAATAAATTACAATATAAGTTCCGCTTAGAATGGAATTACAATTCCAATAGTATGGAAGGGAATACATTAACTAAGGCAGAAACTCGTAGTGTAATGATTGGAAATTTAGACGTACACCGTAAACCAATTAAAGATGTATTTGAACTCAATGGTCACGATACCGTTATTCATGAAATTTTACGTATTGGTAAAGGAATACTGCGTTTATCTGAAACACGGATTAAGCAAATTCATACAGCCATTATGTATGAGGAAGATAGTAGAAAAAGAGAATGGATAGGTCAATGGAAAACAGAGCCAAATGAAATAATAAATTACAAAGGTGAAAAACAAATATTTACATTACCTGAATGTGTAGCCGATGAAATACACAACTTATTAAACCGTACAAATACAGCTATTGATAAAATTCAATACAATAAAAGAGATGCGCCTCATCCGCTTGATATTGCTTTTGATTTCCATCTTGAATTTTTAAAAATCCATCCGTTTTATGATGGGAATGGTCGTACGGCACGCATTCTGACCAATTTAATCTTGATTTCCTTAGAATATCCACCCTTTTGGATAAACGAAAGTGAACGGGAAACTTATTATAGATATATTACAGATATTCAGAGTTATGGAGGTAGTAAAGAAGCTTTTTTTACTTTTTTAGGAGAATTGGTCTTACGTTCTCAAAATTTGATTTTAAAAGTAGCCGAGGGAAAAGAAATTGAAGAAGATGATGATTTAAATAAAGAAATCGAATTGCTAAGTCGAAAATTAGAAGGGTTAAAACAAACCAATCCGGTTCTTAAATCACATAAAGTTATTACAGCTTTATATAACCAATCTCTTAAAGATTTAACAACAGAAACAGATAGACAGGCAAAAAAGTTTAAAAAAATATTTAAACAAGTCGAATTTAATTTTATCCTAATAAAAAGCGACAAAAACCACCGAACCTTTCATGAAAAAATCACATATAATCATGAAGGAGATTACGAAGAATTGTTTAAGGCTATCAATTTAGAAGAAATAGATGGTTTTGTACTGTATATTTCGTTTATTAATTTAAATAATATAGAAAGATATATCGGATTAGGTATAGAATTAGCTATTGATTTTTATTCAGAATCCTATAAAATTCATTCAAATGATGTTGAATACAGTATAAAAAAATTATATTCCGAAACAGTAGATAAAGTGGAAATAAAAAAGATAGTGTCTGATGTTGTAGATGTTTTAAAAAAACGTATAAAACAAGAAATAGATAAAGAAACCAAATAAGCAAACTATCAGCAAATCCGCGAATCAGCATACCCCAGACTTCACAGAGCAGATTTTCCACCCTCTTAGGGTTGGGGTAAAGAAAATCTGCGGCTTTTTATCGCAAATAAGCGCATCAGCACCCGAGGACGAAGTCCGAACGGAGCGAAGCTAAATCAGCGAATCAGCATACCCCAGACTTCACAGAGCAGATTTTCCACCCTCTTA
>CAYPCZ010000230.1:0-1799 GCA_964409345.1 uncultured Flavobacterium sp.
CAAGGTAGTGGAAGTGGCCGCCCGGATTGCCTCCGTACTGGAAGTTTCTGTGGATTATCTTATTGGAAGTGCCGATAATTATTTAAAGGACAAAAGCATGCTTGACAGGATAAACGCTGTCCTGAGCCTCAATGAAAAAGATAAGGAACATATCCTTTTCACCCTCGATGCCATGATCAGGGACGCCAAAACAAGGCAGGCTTATGCTTCTTGATCTTCTACAGAAAAAAACCTGCGCTAGGAAAATTAAAATTCTATACCTGAACAATCTCCTAGTAAACCTTTGACAATTTTTTTATTCCATAAAACTTGTTGCTTATCATTTAAACCATGCCTTGTTTCATTATCATATTTATCGGAGACCATTTTTAATTTCTGTTGATAAATATATATGACCTTATAGTATTCATCAGGCTCTTCTATCTCTTCCTGCCTAAGACTTAGAATTTCTTTTCTTAGCTTTTTACTAACTATTTCTGCTATATCAAAATGGCCTTGTTCATGTCTTAGTAAATCTTTACTAACAGTATCTTTTGTATAAGAAAATCTAGGAATGAAATATGCTTGCACTCTAAAATTTGGTAAGCCATCTTCATAATGCCCTTTGCATGCAATTCCAATATGAGAAATAGCATCATTGGCATTTAACCTTGATTTAGAGTTATCAGGATCAAATACAAACCGATCCCATGTAAGGCTAAAATTATCAATCCAATAAATTGTGTCATTTTCTCTAATATTAGCTCCTTGCCCAATTGCTTTTTGTGATATAGAGAATAAAAGTATTACTATAAGGATAGGGCCTTTATTCATTATACTCAATTTTAAAATCTACATCTCTGCCAGAAGAGCCTATTATTATCTGACCTGGTTGAGTAACTATTACATTTGAAACACCCATACGTTTTAATAGACTTTTTATTGTATTTCCTCTGGCTTCCATTAGTTTCCGGGCACTCACATTTTGCGGATTATCATTCAATGAAAAGTTCCTTTGATTTAAAGCTTCGCCACCACCTGTATTTGTAGAACTTTGAGAACCAATGGCTACATTTATATACAAAGTAAGCGATAAACCGTTGTTCCTTTTTAAACCTTCTGCTATATCTCTTATCTCATTCTGTGTTTCTGAAAAACTTTCAAATGAAGTACTTCCTTGTTTAAAGCGAATTGTTCTAGATATTGAAGTAGAACCCCCTACTTCTATGCCAAATGTTGGATCTCTAAGAGGTTCTCTTTTTTTATACTCTGGCACATCACTAATAGCTACCCTTCTCACAATATCTGGGGATTCAGGAACATCGGGCATTTTGATGGTGAGGATATCATTGTTATCAGTTGTAGTTGGTTTTGAAGAAGCAGAACTATTACCCCTCTTTGTTCCTGCCCCGACTTCCACCGGTTGCCCTTTATTGGTTCCGTGAATCACGGCATGGGTATTCTCCCTGCCTGTCACATTATAAACCGCCTGCTTTATATTTGCTCTAAGTCTAAGCCACCACATGGGGGATAAACCTAAGGGATCTGAATAGTTCACAGGGTTATTGAAACCAAAATTATACTCATTTATCCCGGGGAATATTTCTGCCAATGGATCCACCTGAATAAACCTTCCAATAGCTGGATCATAAAGCCTGAACATTGTCTGATATAAACCAAGTTCTAAATCAGACTGTAATTCCACCTTATTAAATAAAAAATTGTTCATCATCGAGTTCTCCCTTCTGTACTCATTGAAGGTCATCCCAAAAGGATAATAGTCGTCCGCTTGCACGATGGCGGAGTGCACGTGTTCCACC
>CAYPCZ010000231.1:0-1792 GCA_964409345.1 uncultured Flavobacterium sp.
TTATTATATTTATTTAACTATAATCATGTCCGACTTTTTAGGGGGCTAAAACAATGAGTTTATAACTATTTTAGTAATAAACAAAAATAATAAGGAACTAATTTGAAACCTGTTTTCAAGTTAGTTCCTTTAAATATAACAAAAATGAAAAAAATAATCATTTCTTTAATTCTGATGTATTCGTTTAATATTTTTTCTCAACAAAACATTAAAGTTGGAGAGAGAGCTCCTTTAATTAATATTACCGACTGGGTAGTAAATGTTCCTAAAGACAAAAAATTAGAAAATAAATTTGTTGTCTTGGAATTCTGGGCAACCTGGTGTGGCCCTTGTTTAAGAGCTGTTCCTCATCTCAATGATTTACAGGATAAATTCAAAAGAGATGATCTATATTTTATTTCAATAACTGATGAGCCTGTTCATAAAATAGAAAAAATACATAGTGTAGTTGATTTTAAAACAATAGTTGTTTCTGACCAGACAAAAGCAACCCAAAAAGAATTCGGAGATGGGAAAAGAGGTATTACCCAAATTCCTTTAACGGTTCTGATTGACAACAAAGGAATAATCAAATGGAAAGGAAATCCGTCAAGATTAACAGAATCTCTTTTGAATGATTTTTTAAACGAAAAACCGATAAGCGATACAGATACTGTAAGAAAAGATAATGTTTTAAGAACGCCTAAAGTAAAAAAACATTTGGAAATAGAAAAGCTAAAAGGATTTGAAAAAAAGATTTATTTGGCAGGAACTGACGATATAAAACTCTATATCGATATTAAAAAATCCAAATCTAATATTAGCTTTAGTGATAAAAAAACAGGACCAAATCTGTTCTATTCGGTGTCTGTAAATGTTTCGGATATACTGACAGACGTATTTGAGTATAATATAAATGAAATATTTGTTCACGAAGACCTTGATAAGGACAGGTATGATATTTGGTTTAAAAATGACAGCCTGCCAAAAGAAAAAGCCTTGAAGTTTTTGCAGGACACGCTCTTTTCCAAGCTAAAAATCGAAAAGAAAAAAGGCTCTAAAAAAATAATTGCCAAAGAGCTTATGATAGAGAACAAAAACCTGCTCGAAAAATCAACAGATAAAGAATCCGATATAACAGGCGTTCAAGGCAAAAAAACAATATATAGCAGAATTACACTAAAAGACCTCGCAAGTGAACTAAACAAAACCTTTCCCCATTATCTTGTTTTTCTTTCTAAAGATAAAGAGGTTTATAATTTTTTCATAGATAATAATTCATACGAAAAAGCAATCAGTGACCTAAAGCAATACGGAATATCTGTCAGAGATAAAGAAGTAGAGGTCAAGCTGTTTGAGTTTTATCAGAAAAACTAAAATATTATGAAAAAGATATTATTTGGCATTCCTGTGGTTATATTTATTTTAATAGGTGGATTCAAGTCTTAAATGCAACTTCCCTCATTTCTTCTAATTTTTGTGCGAAAATTTCATTTGGATTTTTATATCCAAATCTTTTTCTGGGTCTATTGTTTAAAATTTTGATTACTCTTTCTATCTCTTGTTTATTTATATTTTCAAAGTTCGTCTTTTTAGGGAAATATTGCCTTACTAATCCGTTTAGATTTTCGTTTGCTCCTCTTTCCCAGCTATGATATGGTTTAGCAAAGTAATAGTCAATATCAAGGGCTTGCGCAATCTCTTTGTGGTTGGCAAATTCTTTACCATTATCTGAAGTAATAGTATGTATAAATGGCTTCCAATCATCAAGAAGTTCTATCGCTTTAGCCTGTACTACATTGGCTTCTTTATT
>CAYPCZ010000232.1:0-1785 GCA_964409345.1 uncultured Flavobacterium sp.
AAAAAAATATCTCGGTCAAATTGCATCTCAAAACAGTTGCTAACATAAAAGAGATAATTATAACCGATATTTCTTGTTTTGCTTACTCTAGAATACCAGTGAGCAAAATTAATAGCTATAAATGATAAGGGTTCAAGGAATAATCCTTTTAAGTTTTTACTTTTTGAATTGAAAGCTATTTCTTTCTGCCGTAAATAAGGATGTTTGTTTAAATTAAACACAAATCGTTTAAATCTTTGAGAAGGAATTTTTTCCATAGGGATAATATCAATAAATAATCCTTGGTGTTTAAAAGGCTTATGTGTAGGAACTGGGAAAAAAGAATTTTTATCTCGGATTTTTATAACACTCGGCAAATAATATTTTTTATCAGTTGTTGTATCTTGTAGCGCTAAATTATCCGGAAGTTCTTCATTTAATATTTTTCTTATTTTTTTTAAATCTTTATGGCAGACAGCTACATCAATATCATCATCCCAAGGAATAAATCCTTTATGTCTTACAGCACCCAATAAAGTTCCTGCTATCAACCAATACTGAATATTGTTTGTTTTACAAATTTCATCAAAAACCTTTAAAATCTCTAATAATCTTAATTGTGCACTTCTCAATAAAATATTATTAGTTGAACTATTACTGCTATCCATTTCAATTCCAATATATTCAAATGGTTTTAATTATTTTTGCAGGAACTCCGGCAACCATAACGTTTGCAGGGATATTCTTTGTTATCACTGCACCAGCTGCAATTACACTATTGGCTCCTATTTTCACTTTTGGTAAAACAATGGCTCCTGTACCAATAAAAACATTTTCTTCAATTATACAATTTCCAGAAATACTTACACTAGGACAAATCTCAACAAAATCTTCAATAACAGTATCATGACCTATGGTAGAATTTAAATTTATAAGGACTCCCTTACCGATTGTAACGGAATTCGTAATTTTCACCCCAGAAGTTATGATGCATCCTTCGTAAATTTTATTATCATAATGACCAATATCCGCTTTTGGACTAATTACGGAAGTAAATTCTCCCCCGAATTGATTGAATTTTTCATAAAGTTTTTTTCTTAGTTGAGGATTTCCAATACCAATTGTAAAATCTTTACTTTTATTTTCAAAATGGGTTTTTATCTCATTTTCTGTCTTATAAATAGGAAATGAATCAAAAAGCTTATCTGGAATATCATTATTAATATTGTCAAAAAAACACAAATCATCCAACATTTCATTTTGATGTAAAATCTCTAATACCTCTTTGGCAAAACCTTTAGCTCCGATTACTACCATCCTATAAAATTATTTTTTCGATTTTAATTATCTGTTCATCTGTTAAATCATAATAAAGCGGCAAACACAAAACCCTTTTGGAAATACTATCGGTTACTTCCATTTCAGTTGGATTCAAATAAGGCAATGCCGTTGCCAAACTCGGATAAAAATATCGTCTGGTTCCGATTTGATTTTGTTTTAAAGCTTCTTCCGCTCGAAGTAATGTTTCCTCCGTTTCAAAAATCACGGGATAATAAGCGGCATTATTTTCGGAATCTTGATGCCAAACAGGACGCTGCAACCGGGTTTCTTTTAATAATTCATCATATTTCTTTACCAATGCTTTGCGCTTTTCTGAAATGGCAGCGATGTGATTTAAATTAACCAAACCCATAGCGGCGTGAAACTCACTATTCTTGCCGTTGATGCCCAATTCCGCAAACTCGTAAAATCCGGAGATTCCAAAATTGCGGATGTATTTTAGTTTTTGGTGCAATTCGGCATCTT
>CAYPCZ010000233.1:0-1766 GCA_964409345.1 uncultured Flavobacterium sp.
CACCAAGCCCACCCACCACCCAAAGCTTGCAAAAGAGCCAATTTTGCCAACGCTCTGTTGAACTCACAGAATGTTGAAAACTTTTTGGGACATTATTAGTCCACAAACGAAATAAGTTTTTACCTTTGGACAAAATAAGTCCACGATGGCAACGACTAAAAACAAGATAACAACTTTGGGAGAACAGCTAAGGGCACTTCGTGAACAAGCTAAACTTTCATTGAGAGAAGTTGCAAGCGAAATTGGGATTGACACTTCGTTATTGGGCAAGATAGAGCGTAACGAAAGACAGCCGACAAAAGAACAGATAAAACAAATAGCGGCATTTTTCAAAGTCAATGAAAAAGTTCTTGTAAGAGAGTTTTTGAGCGACCAATTTGCCTACAAAATGATTGAAGAAGAAGCTGACCTTGAAACGTTGAAAGTGGCAGAGGCAAAAGTTTCATACTATAAAACCAAATCAAAAAAATGAAAGTAGCGGAATTACAACAACTAAGTTTTTTTGAAACAGAAACAAACGGAAACAGCTATCAGGAAATTTGCGAGCAAATTTCTGACAAAGGGATTTTGTCGCCTGATGAGTTTGGAAAAACAATAAAAAAATGGGCAAGTAAAAACCTTGAACAGCCAATTAATATTGTTGCTTTATTTTCGGGTGCAGGTGGGCTTGACATTGGTTTTTGCGATACAGGGTTTACGTTAATAGAATCTGTTGAACTTGAAGAAAAGTTTGTGCAAACAATGTTGCATAACCAATCGACAGGAAAATATTTTAGCAAAGCAAACATTTTAGCTAAAGACATCAGACAATACGAACCCAATATTTCTACTAAAATAGATTTTATCATTGGAGGTCCGCCTTGTCAGTCGTTTTCAGCAGCAGGACGGAGAGCCGCAGGCGTAGCAGGAACAAAAGACGACAGAGGAAATTTGTTTGAAGAATATGTAAGAGTTCTCAAAAAATTACAACCTAAAGGTTTTTTGTTTGAAAACGTTTATGGTTTGTTAGGTGCAGAAAAAGGAGAATCTATAAAAAAGATTATTAGTGCTTTTAAAGAAATCGGCTATAACGTTTCTTACCGTGTTTTAGATGCAGCGGATTATGGTGTTCCGCAACATCGGGAAAGAATTATTATTGTTGGCTCAAAAGACAAAGTTTTCAAATTTCCGAAACCAACACACGGAGCAGATTCATCAGATAATTTTCCGCACTATTCAGCCGAAGAAGCAATCCGAAATACACCTTATCCTGAAATTGATAAACTCCCGACAATCAATGGACGCTTCGGGCACTTACTCAATGAAGTTCCGACAGGTTTGAATTACAGTTTCTTTACCGAGAAAATGGGACACCCTAATCCGATTTTTGCTTGGCGTTCTAAGTTTTCGGATTTTCTATACAAAGCAGACCCGATAAAACCGATACGAACATTAAAAGCATCGGGTGGACAATACACAGGCCCATTTCATTGGGAAAATAGGCATTTTACGATTGAAGAGTTAAAACGACTTCAAACATTTCCTGACGACTACAAAATGCTTGGTAATAGAGCTATTGCAAGCAAACAAATAGGAAATTCCGTTCCGCCACAGTTTGCAAGAATTTTAGCGTTGAGTGTGCTTAATCAATTCTTTAATGTGGAGTTGCCTTTTGAACTTTGCTATCTTGAAGAACACGAAAAATTATCGTTCAGAAAACTGAAAAGCAAAAAAACAGAACAGTATGCTCAGAAAGCACAAACAGCTTTGGACAATCACAAAGCAAA
>CAYPCZ010000234.1:0-1763 GCA_964409345.1 uncultured Flavobacterium sp.
ATATTTATTACATTTGATTTCAGTTTGTGGACTTTTTTCACAGACTGACGTTACCTGCCATTTTAAGACGACATACGACAAAATGATTTTACAAAGAAATATATTCACAACTTTATTACTTATGATGACTTTTTTTTCCTGCCAAGAGACTGGAAGAAAAAGAGAACTTAGGAATGACAACAAAGAAGAAATTAAATCGCCAAAATTGACGCAGAAGTTTTTAATTGACTACAAAAGTGGCACATACAAAATTTTTATTGGCGACAACTATAAGTCAAGCGACAAAACAATCGATTGGGGCTGGGCAGCAATGAACGACCCTGACGATAAAATTGACTCGACAGGAATAGACGCTTTTTTGTTTTTAGGTGAACCACTTATAAAATACAATGATGGCGAATGGCTTCCTGCATTGCATATTGAAACTGACAAAAATTTAATCAAGAAGTTTAGTTGTTCCATACTTTTTGACTTGGCTGAAACGGAAAACGCTGAGATTAATTTTTTAAGACTGTTAAGCCAAGACATTAATCAATTACAAAATGATAGCCTAATAAAAGCACTGATAGACGATGGTATCTATGAAAAAACAACACAGGACTTTATAGAGACTTTTGAGTTAACCAAAGGCAAAGAATTAGAATATGATAAATTTGAGTACACGGTTAAACAGAAGTAAAAAAACGGCAGGTAACAGCCGTTACCTGCTATTTTAGAGTAACACACCAAAAACAAAATGAAGCAATATCAATATAGAGATTTAACAATAGAATTAATTGATGAGCCCACTTATAAGCTTGACTCAATTGACAATAAATTCATTTACTCAAAACATTATTTTGGTGACGAAGCGACAGAATACCCGACGTCCAAACACGGAATTAAGATTTATCAAGATACCCAAATCATTGACAGTTGCATAGTTATTGGCTCTGGTGGAGCGACTGATATTCATAAAAACTCATCAATTATTGATAAAGAGCAATTAATCATTTGTTGTTGCAACACTGTTTTTTGTCTGACGCTTCCAAAGCTCGAGCTAAAATGGAAAACCCAAGCAGACCAAGCAACTTGTTTTCAAATATTTAAACAACAAAACGAATACATCATTCACGGAGAGTTACAAGTTACAAAACTTGACAGAAACGGAAACAAAAAATGGGAATTTAGCGGTGCAGATATTTTTGTTAGTATAGACAACGAAGAAGAATTTAAAATAGAAAAAGACGGAATTTTACTTACTGACTTTGCTAAAACAAAATACAAAATTGATTTTGAAGGAAAATTAATTTGGAATACATAAAAAAAACAGCAGGTAACAAAGCCTTGGCGAAATGCGGGGTTAAGTGCTAAGTTGAACTTTTGTGCATATTAAGTCGCCAAAAGCCAATTTTATTGGCTTTTTAGTTATATTAGCAAATAGAAATTGGCTTTGGCTTAGTTTCGGTCTGAATTGAACTTTCGCTCAATTCAAGCCCGCACTTGCGCCAAGCCTCGAAACGTTGTGGTGCATTAAAAAACAAATCGAATGAATGTAAATTTTAGAGGACAACATAAGAATTTAGAAGAACCAAATATTTGCCCACATTGTCATGTGACGAACACACCTCACCATAAATGGATAGTAGAGTCAAAAGACACAGACAATATCGCTTGCTATTTAACAGCTTGGAAGTGTTCGAATGCAAAATGCAATAAAATTATGGTGGCACTTCATAAACTCAACGAAAGTGACTTTATTTTTTCACGTTTTTTAAATGGAC
>CAYPCZ010000235.1:0-1754 GCA_964409345.1 uncultured Flavobacterium sp.
CAGCAAGGTAAGAGTGTGAGGGTCTTCCGACAGCGTCATACTCCTGAAGGGTGACCAGGTCGTTGCCTTCAGGTGATGCGCCATGCAAAACGGTTTGTATTGGACGACCCAACCCATCAAAGTAATCAACTTTATTTAAAGATGAGGTTCCAGAATCGTTAAGCATAGTTTTAGTTAAGATGTAGTTATGATTATTACTTTGAGGCAATGCTATCATAGTCCCAATAGCAACATCTGAGCCATCAATGCCATGTTTTTGAACAAAAAATATAATTGTACCATAATGTAATGTTTAAGGTTGGTAATGATAATTGTATTCTTGAATAATCTTCTCATTGTCATCTTTGATATACTGTAAACGGCCGTAAGTGTCGTATTCATACATAGTGGTCGCACTGTTAGGATTTGTTTTACTCTTTATACCTATCAATGGTTCATAGGTATAGGTAGTTATAATCTGCGTAGCAGAACAGGGGCAGAAAAAAAGCCCTGCAATTTTGCAGAGCTTTGATTTATTTATACATCCTTTCAAATTCTTCTTTCAGCAACTTGCCTTGTTTTTCATCAAGAGCATTGATTTTGCCGTAAATGGTTTCAAACACATCTTCTCTCATATAACTATTCACCCTGCCATCAAGGACAAAATACCAAAAACCTGTTACTTCTTTATCGGGTTTTGTAATCAGAATTTCTAAAAAAATATTTGGTTTACTGATTATCAATTTAGATAAATTTGATTGAAAAAGTCCAATTCCGTCAGCCTCCCAAACACCATCTTTTACAATTTTATATACTTTTTCTGCAAAAATTTCGGAACTTATCTTTTCTTCGTACTCAAACAAACAATTGATGTGAGTTTCATAAAAATCATATAAAGGCTTTTTCCCCGTATCATCGTCAAAACCATAAAAACCAACAAGTTCACTGTATGTATCGGGAAACAGTTTAAAAAATGTTGCATAATCGTTTTGTTCAAAAGCCCTTTTAAGTTTCTCTATTCTTGTATCAGCAATACTCTCTTTTTGTGTAACATCATTACTCTCTTCCTGTTTTTCATTTGCATTGCAAGAAAAAACCAAACAGGAAACAACTAAAATCAAAAGCATATTTTTCATTTTTTTTCAGGGATTTTATTGTTGATGATTGTCTTAACATCACTTGCTCCTTTACTTTTGATGAATGTTCTTAATTCTTGCATTTTGGCTCTACTACCACCTATTGTGCCGTTTCCTTTGGTAGTTCCTGGCATATTACAACCCTCTGTATGTCCGCTATAATTCCCTGCGTGATATAGAATTAATCTACTTTTTGGAACATCTTTATTTGAAAGCCTAAAATTGTCAGGATATTTTTTACTTGAATAATCTTCTAAATCATAAACACCTTCAGGTATTCTTTTGTTCTGATTAGGTGTGGTTGTAGAAGGTCCTGCTGGTTCAAGCATATAACCTGTAACGTTTTTGTCCCCTCCAACTGTATTAAACTCACTTATGGTGTAATCGTTTCCGTCTTCAATTCGATTTTGTATGATTAAACCGCTTACTTCGGTAGAAGCATCTTGTAGTTGTGTAGCGTGTGTTTCTGATAGAGTACCGCCTCGATTTATTCTACTATCTTCAGTCCCTGCTCGATTTCCTGCATTAAGCAAATAAATTTTACCGTCATCTTTACCGTCCGTACCAACATAGTTACCTTGCCGATCATAATAATCTCCATTGAACTCAATCGCCATTCTCCCATCCGGATCAATAAAC
>CAYPCZ010000236.1:0-1751 GCA_964409345.1 uncultured Flavobacterium sp.
TTCAAAACTCTTCTTATATTTGTAACCATTGTGTAAGGTTTACTAACTTGGTTATTATGAATGATTATTTAACATTAGCAGAGACAGCAGAAATTATAGGTAAAAGTAAGGAAACTTTACGAAGATGGGATAAAGAAGGTATTCTAAACGCTGTTCGAGAACCTGTCTCCAACTATAGAGTTTACAGAAAATCCGATGTTCAAACTTTATTAGGTAGTCTTTTTGATGAAGTCATTGAAGATGATGTTTCAAATTATGTTGAACCTGAAAATGAATATTCGATTTTAGAATTATTTGCAGGAGCAGGTGGCTTAGCAATAGGTTTAGAAAAGGCAGGGTTAAAATGCGTTGCTCTAAATGAGATAGACAAATGGGCTTGCCAAACTCTAAGAAATAATAGACCTAATTGGAATGTTCTAGAAGGTGATATTAAAGATTTTGATTTTTCAAAGTTTAAAAATAATGTAGATGTTGTTACTGGTGGTTTTCCTTGTCAGGCATTCAGTTATGCAGGTAAAAAGCTAGGACTTAATGATGCTAGAGGAACACTTTTTTATGAATTTGCAAGAGTAGTACAGGAAGTTAATCCTGCTATTTGCATTGGCGAAAATGTCCGTGGTTTATTGAGTCACGAGAAGGGTAAAACACTTCAAGGAATGATTTCTATACTCGATGAAATCGGATATAACGTTGCTCCGGTTCAGGTCTTAAAAGCAATTAATTTTAGAGTTCCACAAAAGAGAGAAAGACTGATACTTGTTGGAATTAGAAAAGATATTGATATCGATTTTGAATATCCCAAACCATCTAGAAAAATATATAATTTAAAAGATGCTCTTAAAAAGGGTAAACTTTACGATTGTGATGTTCCTAAATCAGAAGGCTCTAAGTATCCTGAACACAAAAAAGAAGTGTTAGATTTAGTGCCGCCAAAAGGGTATTGGAGAGATTTACCTCTTGATATTCAAAAAGAATATATGGGTAAAAGTTTTTATTTAGGAGGAGGAAAGACAGGGATGGCTAGAAGAATTGGATGGGACGAACCTAGTTTAACTTTAACTTGTAGTCCTGCGCAGAAACAAACGGAAAGGTGTCATCCTGATGAAACCCGCCCGTTTACGGTTAGAGAATATGCAAGGATTCAGACATTTCCTGATGATTGGAAATTTGCTGGTTCAATTTCCCAACAATATAAACAAATTGGGAATGCGGTTCCCGTAAATCTGGCGAAAGAGCTTGGTTATTCAATAATCAAAGTCTTGAACGAGTATTATGTTAAAAAATGAAAATGACTTTTTACTTGTACTTCTCAGCAATTTCTTTTGCAAGGTTTTGTATTGTAGTTTCTACAACTTTACTCGCATCCACCTCTAATGCAACATCACCAATAGCATCAATTAGTTCAAAATAAAAATCGTCTTTTCCTGTTAGTCGATGCCAAAAATCTTGACCTATAGAAACAGGGTAGTTTTGCCCTATTCGTTTGTAGTGAGAACTTAATTCAGCTGGCTCGCCATACACAACTCCTACAATCATATCGTTTATCCCAACATTTAAATTGTTAGTCCGTGCAAGATTCCTTACGCCATTAAAGTGATTTATTATTGTTGTAACGTCATCGTGGTTTATCGTGTTTGGACCAGCTTTCAATTGACAATACTTTTTTCTTCCGTCAATTGCATCAATAAATTCAATGTCTATTCCAAGTGTTGTTGAACCAAGCCCTTGAAAAAGTGTGCTTATTAGACTTT
>CAYPCZ010000237.1:0-1749 GCA_964409345.1 uncultured Flavobacterium sp.
CTGCTACAACAAAACCAAACTCCCAAAAATTAAAATTGAGTTTTATGTTCAATCGGTATTGAAAGGTGAGTCAACTATTTCTCAAATTGATATACCAAGCATTGACAAAACGAAAACTATTCCGCTTCAATATTCAAAAAAATCAAAAACAGGAATAGACAAAATTGATAAGACAGAAGACTTTACAATTGATGCTTTCAAGGTTTCAAAAAATCTTTTAAAAGAAAACAAACTAAACTTAGTTTCAAAAGGTGAAGTAATTGAAGAATCTGATGTGTCGCTTCAAAGCCTTGCAGGTAGCGATATAGTAAAGGGCAACAAATACTTGTTTTTAGTATCGAGTAACTACATTGATGCACGAGATACTAATTTAAGGGGCGTTTTAAATATTCCAACTAAAGAATCATTTGAGAAAGATTTATTTGCAAGCCAAGAGGAAATACTAGTTGAAGATATTCAGGAAGAATTAAACAATTCGATTAACACAATGTATCCTGAAATTGAAGAAGTGAAGCAAAAACATCAAGAAGGTTTTGCAAAACTCAAAGAAATGTTTTTGCTTGATGATGATACCGCAAAGGATATAACCGTTTCAATTAATGATAGTGAAACAGATATTTTAAAGAAATTCTATGAAGCAGAAGCCAAAAAGGCTGCTTCTATGGATGCAGCTATAAAGGAATCAATTGATAATTTGGAGAAACTTGATACGCGAAATCCGAACTACGTTGAAGAATTGGAAAAAGAAATAAATCGGTTGGTTCGTTCGATACCATTACAAAATAAAAAGACCTTAACACACTATGTTGCAAGACGGAAATTGGTGTTGGATTTATTAGATAAAATATTAGGGAGAAAATTACAAGTTCAGCAACAAAAGGAAAACTATGATGAAGCACTAATTCACAATCTATTATTTCAAAAGGGTTCAACTAATACAGAGAACAGCGACCTTTGGATTATAAATGAAGATTTTATCTATTTTAAAGGAAGTTCTGAAAAACAGCTCAGTCAGTTAGAAATAGACGGTCATAAAGTTTTCAAAGATAAATTCACAGAAGAAGAAGAAAGGTATTTAACCTCTCTCGGTGAAAACAGGAAAATAAAACGACCTGATGTTTTACTTTTCCCTGAAGAAGGAAAATGTATCATAATTGAATTTAAAGCCCCACACGTTAACGCATCAGACCACCTAACGCAAATTGATAGATATGCTAATTTGATTCGTAACTACACAGATGACAAATTTCAAATCACAACATTTTACGGCTATTTATTAGGCGAAAGCATAGAGCCAAGAGATGTATTGGGAACAGTAAGTAGTTATGAGCATTCTTACCAGTTTGACTATTTATATCGCCCTGCTGAAAATGTAATTGGTTTTGACGGAAGAACTAATGGTTCAATCTACACGGAAGTTATTAAATACACTACTTTACTCGAAAGAGCAAAGCAGAGAAATAAAATATTTATAGAGAAATTGAAATGAACGAAGCAGAAACAAGAGCAGAACTCATCGACCCAAAGCTAAAAGCTTGTGGTTGGGGCGTTGTGGAAGGCTCTAAAGTCCTTCGTGAATACAACATAACTGCAGGCAAAATACAAACAGGCGGTGGCAGGGGCAAAAGAGAAATTGCCGATTATGTGTTGGTGTATAAAGGCATCAAATTAGCCGTTATAGAAGCCAAAAGTATCCTGTGTGAAATTGGTGAGGGCGTAATGCAAGCCAAAAAATACGCCCAAAAACTA
>CAYPCZ010000238.1:0-1736 GCA_964409345.1 uncultured Flavobacterium sp.
ACTTTCCTGTCCTACGAAGCACGAAACCCCTGCTTGCGTATAGGTGATGTTGTGCCTTCGTTGTTTTTTATTTAGCTCGATTTTCACTCTTTGTTGAATATGTTAAGATGTTTAGAAATGGGATTTTCAATGTCTTCTGTTGGGTTAGAAAACAGAATAGGCTCTTTCATTTCAGTAAAGAATTTTTGTTCTCTTTTTTTGAACGACTTTAAAAATTGAGATTCCGATTTGTAAAATCCTTTAATATCAATTTCTGCTTTCACCACATTGTTTGTCAGAACAAAATAAATCCACCATAGCTTTTTGTGTTCGTCATCCTTTTTTAGTAATTCTTGATTCAGATTTTTCATTTCTTGAATAAGTGCTGATTTTATGTCAGCGGAAATATCTGTCTCAGGAGCTCTTAAAATGGATTCAATTACTCCTAAAGCATTTGGAAAGGATTTTTTACTTCTTTTTGAAAGATGAATTAGTAGGCTGTATGTTCTGAAAACACCTTGTCTTTTTTTCTGTAAGTCTGAAAAGTCAATTCTAAGTGCATAATTCTTGTCTTTATTTGTCAGTTTAGCAAGAAATTTATCAATGATTCCTGTACCTGGATAATCAGTATCAATCTGAATAACTTCCTGAGCAATAGTAAAAAAGTCTCTGAACTTAATTTTCTCCTTTTCATCACTTACTATACTATACCAAGTTTTATTGAAACGTAAAATCCAAGGTCTCAATAATCCATCTGGTAAGGAATATTTGGTTGTCTTTTCTTCATTGATAAACAGATTAAATTCCTTGAAACAGAGTTGTAGTCTTTTTAAGATTTTGTCTGCTTGCTCATCATTCTTGATTAAGAAAAAATAATCGTCCTTGTATCTGGCGGCAATGAAATCTTCTTTTCCCATTGACTTACTAAAAAGCTTATCGACCGCTGTTAGAATAACTTCAGCTATCAAGTCAGATATTGCTGGACCAATTGGAATACCATTTGTCCTTCTGTCATTACCATATTGAATTAGCTTGTCAAGTACATTACCAACAAGGCGAAAATTAAACTCATTGTTTTCACGAATATTTTTTTTGATATGAATTGCCCAAGAAATACTGTGGGTATAGATTGATGGATAGAAATTCTTGATGTCTGTTTTTAATAGGTACTTATATTTGTAACTTTCACTAAGAAGGTCTTTTTCGGCTAATTCCAAATACTCATAAATCATTCGTCCTGTTCTGAGATTTCCTAATTGCCCAATACTGTCACTTGTGATTGGTATTGGAAAACTGTATGAATAGACTATATTCCGTTTACTGAAAAGATGGTTTTTGATTTGGTTCCAATTCTTCTCTATGTACCAAATAATATCGTGGTATATCTTGGGTGAATAAATGCCAAAAATTCTATCAGTCAATTCTGATTTCGGATACGAAATATTCAAAATCTCTGAAGGTTCAATTTTAGGTGTAAAATCTCTGTCCCCTTTTTTGAAAGGAGCTTTATAATAAGGTTGGGCATTGAGATTGAAACTGTCAACTTTGAAATTTGGTGGGAAAATATACTGTTCTGGGAAATAGCCTTGCTCCAAAAGCCATTTTGCAATTTCTTTTGAGTCAATCTTGTCAACTAAGTTTTTTGTTTCAGTCCAATGCTTTTCTATCTCTGTCATTAGCACGTTCTTTTTACAATGAGGCACAACTCATAAATATACGCAACTCTACCGTATTTAACCGTTTACTATCGGCTCTGC
>CAYPCZ010000239.1:0-1730 GCA_964409345.1 uncultured Flavobacterium sp.
CATCGTTGACGGGAAATTTATCGTAAATAGCATATGCTGTTGCAGACTCCACGATAAGTTCTCTGTCAGAATCGGGATTGCAAAACGGGCAATTTGGATTTTGATTTCTGGTTAGTTGATTGTAATGCTGATATTCATAAATCTCGCAATTTTCATTTTTGAAAAACGATTTTGAATTCAGAATTACATTGCATTGATACGTTTTTTTTTGATGGATTTTATGAGTTCTAAAACCTTCAAACCGTAAATCTCTTCGTACAGCAATATAAACTTTCCCCGTTGGTTTTATCAATTGTGATAGTTCCATTAAAACAGTTGCTTGTTCTTCTGGCATCAGCACATTCAGCACATAAAAACAAATTATGGTATCAAATTTTTTAGTAGGATAATCAGGAAAGTAATGTTTGTCATAACCGTGAATTGTGATTCCTCTGGAACTTAGCAATTTTACATCATTCCCAAACCCACAACCAAAATCCAAAACATCACCGAGCAGTAAATTTTGATTGAATAGGATTTTAGCCGGGAAAGAAAGGTATTCTCTCGCTTTGGCTGTTAAGTGGCTATTTGGATTAAATGACTGCATTATTTCATAAATTCAAAACCGTTATTAGATGCGATAGAGACCAAAGGTTGAATAATTTCCATAAATTTTTTCTCATTTAAACTTTTCTCTTGGTTGTGAAAAACAGTTAGGTAGTCTTCAAGTAGTTTGTTTCGAGGGGACTTATTCTTTACAATTTCATAAGCATTTTTCTGTAACGAGTAGAAGGGTTTAAAGTACTTTTCAAGTACAGGAAGCTTATTGCTTTTTGAGCTATTGAAAGATTTGTCTGCAGGAATCAAGTTCCAAATCAAATCGTGAGAAACAAATGAATATGGAATAAAATGCTCAACAGCATAATTTCCTTTAGTAAGGTCCTGTCCTGTATAAATACATTTTACTGAATCCAATTCATCAAAGACCAAATCCCAAAATTGTGTTCGTTGTCTTATTAAACTGCTTCTTGTAGCAGGTTTGATAAGCTTATTTGGTATATCTGGTACATTTGGGTTTCTAGACTGTAAAAACAGTGCTAAATTCCACAAGCAAAAATCTTTCAGAACCTTGGCATTAGAAATTAAATAATCCATCCATTCAGGGTTAATTAAGATAAAATCTTGATGCAAGGCATATAAACATTTTGATGTAAATGTTTGAGATTCAGAATAAATTCTTTTCCCTCTATTCGAGTCTGTTTCGTTTCCATTTCTTGGAAACCAAGGGCTTAAAAACCAGTGTGGTACATTCTTATTAAAATGCCATAGGGATTTTACTGTTTCGTTATTTCTAGTAGTTAGTAGTTTTTGATAAACAATTTCCCGTTTTTCATCAATTGTTATGGTTTCAGAATTATTAATTGAATGGATGGTGTCTTGAATTAAATCCTGCTTTCCAAATGATACATTGAAATAATTAACCGTAAACCAGGCATTTGAAATCATTCGTGAGAATAGCTCTCTTTTTGAGACTTTTGCACTTCCACTTTCAACACCTTGCAAAATTGAAAGAAGCCAATAGAATTTATAAGTAGCAGTAGTTTTATTGAAACAAGCCGCTAATAAACTTACTGGTAATTTTCTTGATCTAGGTAGTATCATGTTGTGCTGATATGAACATTAGAGAAGCAGCAGCCCCTTTTTAAGCCATAGTTGCCTGCACTGAAATGAGTCATGGCCTGAGAAGGTAT
>CAYPCZ010000240.1:0-1719 GCA_964409345.1 uncultured Flavobacterium sp.
CATGCCTCTGTTGTAAGCTGCAGAGCCTTCAATTGTTAAAGCGCCATTTTCATAAGAAATTGCAAGCGTACTATTTATGCCGGGAATGTCAGGTTGAGCGTTGCCCGAAATGCTTACTGTGTAACCTTCATCACCATCTTGTTTTGCAACCGTAGCCGAAACATTGCCGCCACTAATGCCTGGTATATCATCCTTTAAAGCAAAATATCCACTTATTGAGAATCCCTGTTCTCCGTAAATAACTTCCATTGAACCCTTCTCAATTCCTGGCACATCTAGCTCAGCTTCACCGTTAGCTGTAAAAATATTCTCACTGTAATTCGCAGTGATTGTAGCATTTTTTACGCCACGCACAGCCCCCTCTTTTATACCGATTATACCGCCTATTGTCCAGATGTTTTCTTTGTATTCAACGCTTATATCGGCGGGGTCAAACAGATCGGAATAGAAGCTGAAATCCCCTTCCAGCGCAAATCCTCCAGTTGTAGTAGCTGATGCACCAATGTGGCCTTCACCAACGTTATTTATGCCGAAGTTGATGCTACCCAGCACCCCAAGCCCTTCGGTACCGAAAGAAACTTCAAGAGTTGCATCATTTACTTCAAATGGGGAAGGGAAACTAAATTCATTTGCTGTAAATAGCTTACGCATTCTTACACCATCTCCATCAATTATTATGTCGATATCTGCATCTGCAATTAATGGAACATCGGGGAGAACTTTGCCCATTCCTAAAAATCCGTTTTCTGTAATTTCTAGAGAGTCTATACGGATAGGACTCATTCCCGGTAGTCTTAAACTTTGAAATACTCCGGTTGTGGCAGATAAAGCCTTTTCAATTGTTTCTTCTTTATTTACATGAAATATATAAGTGTCAGGCAACCTGTTTAAATACCAGGTCATGTTTGGATATGATGCAGAGACAGTGGCTTTTTTCTGATCTTTTGCTTTGTAGGCATCTACTTCTAAGGTTAGTTTATCTGTAAAGTCTGGACGATTAAGTAAGTCAACTCTTGGCAACCATTCCATTTTAGGGTATGCATCTTGTTCAGGGATTGGTAATCTATTTCCACCTGTAGGAGAAACAAAAAGTGCAGGATCGTCTTCTGTTCCCAACTCTCTCATTTCATCAGCGGTTAGGGGCTCAAGTTTATTTAAATGTTCGCCATCAGTTATCTTAACTAAAGGCCAGAATATATTTCCATCCCCTGTTTTTGTTTCTAAAGCAAAATCTCTTGCTAAAAAAGAGATCGATATTCCACTTTCAGAAAATGTTGAAACATATTGATTTACTCTTGCAGGTTTAACCGGCAAATTAGGCTTTTCTTCTCCTTCTGATTCTTGATAAAATGGAGAACTTAAAATATCGTAGGCATGTTTAATTCTTTTATTTATTTCCCAAGATATGGATGATCCGGAACTGCTATTTGCCGAAGCTTCAAGTAATTCGTAGTTTGAATCTTCGTCAACACCACCCAGTTGATGTTCAACTATATGATCAATTTGAAATGAGGTGGGATTATTATTTTCATCCCAAGTTGGTATTTTTGCAATTTTAAAAAGCTCTTCTCGTTTTCCGAATATTTTAAACTCTTCGTTTTGTTTCCCTTTAAAAAAATAAATTCGATCCACTTCATTTAGAGTTTTACTAAACCCACCGGTTGCTGTCGCTTCTGTTATTTTACTATTCAAATTGGTGTTGGCAGAGTCGCTAACAGC
>CAYPCZ010000241.1:0-1717 GCA_964409345.1 uncultured Flavobacterium sp.
TGAAGTATTTTCCGGTGAAGTTTAATCCAACCTATCATTTTTAGGCTCCTGTTAATATATACATTCTGTTTATTTTATGACGAAAAAAAATACACTACTCAATGATAAGAGTCGTTCCGTTCACCCGAACGCTTTTTAGTTTTTTTTCTTCTATCCAAGAGTATAAGGTCTTCCTTGTTACCCCTATTTTCTTTGCATACTCTGAAATTGTCCAGAGCCTTTTAGTATCGATTAGTACTGAATCCATATTTCAAATATACAAGTTGTTTATTGGTTTCCAAACTATTCCCTGATTTTTATTTTTTATTTTTATGGTACGTAATCCACCTTGAAGGTTTGTACGCCCTATATTGACGTTTACTACAATTGAGGCATCTTCTTTCATACCTACCCCGAACAGGAGTTGAAAACGATCCGTGATACCATGGGTGAATACCTATAAAACAAAGAATCCTGTCAATCATACCTCAGCCAGTCCTTGTTCAATGATTTCTTTCATTCGTTTCTTTCCTAGACCCAGGATGTTGCTCAGTTCGTAGATATCCCTGAATGGTCTTTGCGCCATAATCTCGGCACTTCTTTTCGGTCCAATGTGGATCAGCTTTGTAAGGGTGATCCTGTCTGCTCGGTTAATGTTTATTTTGTTCATGGCGTTTTTGGTATAATGAATACTACTGGTTCTTTTACTTTGTTGGAAAATGTTGAAGCGTGCCCTGGTGATGTCTGATCAATATAACGAATCCCGTTGTTTTGAATCAGTAAAACCTCCCTATTATCCGGATATTTTTCAAGTTCCTTTTTAAGTTCTCCTACTGTCATAAACCTCTCTTTATACGTTCATCATTCATTTTAACGGCCAGATCATAAGCTTGTTCCTCAAGTGGTTTCCCGTGGTTTACAATACCGTTCACCGTCATTACTGAGGAGATCATACGGAGGAGGATTTTATTGGCGAGGTCAATTGTCCTTGTGCCGTTAACAAGATCTAATATTTCTTCTCTTTCTCTAATTTGCTCAGGTGTCATTTCTTATCTATTTTAGTCCATCCTTCCGGTACAGAAAGGATCTGGATGATTCCTAAATCAATTACAATCTGATCACTTATGATATGGGTCACAACACCTTCTTTTCGGCCTGTGGATGATTCCCTGAATACTTTGTCGCCGATTTTCATACTTCCTTGTATATAACCCAACCAGCTTCAATCAATTCTTCGCAAGACAATCCCATCCAAGGGACTAGATAGCCACGGGAACGGAGAAAATCTACATCGCTTGACAGAAATTCATCCATATGACCATTTTCATCAAGGAAACACCCGCTTGGAGACATTCCGTAATTGGCGTTTAATTGATCGTTACAGGTGCTATAACCTAACTCAATAGCATCTTCATCGCTGATATCTGAAAGGGATTTTAATTCGAGCCATTCATTTTTAATGGAACTATCCCTCATTGTCGCTGAATATATAGTTCCTCCATCACCATACATGTCGCTACATAAAATATCCTGCCCCCAATATTGGGCAAAGAATTTCGCTTTTGTTTCTAAATTTATCTCCACTTTCATAATTTTATCAATAGTTTATCAGCCATAAGAAATGAAATAAATATCAGACACATGGGGATTGTAATAAGGAAATCATGTGTCGTGTAGTAGTTGTAAGCAATATAGAAAGCTGAGGAATAGTAAACCACAACCCTCAACCAGAAGAACA
>CAYPCZ010000242.1:0-1711 GCA_964409345.1 uncultured Flavobacterium sp.
TTTTTTATAGGTATTTCAAGATATCGCTTCGCTAAGTTGAGAGGCTCTCCCTGTCAGTCTCTGACAGGGCAGTCTACTCGATTCTCTGCTGGCTTTATTGTTTGATTAGTTTAGCAATTAATTAGTTTTTATTATCTAATGAATCTTTTATTATTTTACTTTCTTCATCTAATCTCAAATCACTTTCTTTAACTCTATAGAGAATACGAAATCTTTTAATGCTATCTTCATAAGGTCTTCCGTAATATGTAACAAGTTTCATAACAATACTGTCTTTAGAGTATCGTATGATTTTGTAACCATCAATGCCCATTATACTAAAAATACTATCATTTGTAATTTTCCATTTATTTGTTTTATCAAAAGGAGGACGTGCTACGGTATCCAATCTAACAAACATTCTTTTTCCTATCGTATTACTCGTAATAAGAGAAACACCATCTTCACCTATTTCAAACCCATATCTCATACTATAAAATTCAAGAGTGCCGTTTTTATTAAAACCGTATGTGTTTATGACTCGTGTTTTATTACCATATTTAAATTCATCTGGAAAATAGTCCCAGTAACCAATGCTATCATTAGTGAGGTTTTGTGTAAACTGTTCGCTAAAATCCATTTTATTTTTATAGCAAGAATGACAAATAGTTGTTATTGCTAACAAAATAAAAAAATATCTAATGTTCCGGTTTTTCAAGTTTTTTATAAGATTGTGTTTCATATCCTTGTATATTTATATTTGCTTCCATTGCTCCTGCCCCCCAACGAATAAGGTTGCTTATACTAATTTTTAATGTATTTGGTCGTTTATTATAATCATTTATGTAATCATTCATAGATTTTTTAGATGAATCAAAATCTCCTCTATCTGTTGCGTTAAGAAGTCTGTTTGCAAACTGATATGCATTATTGGCTTTGTAACTATCAGAAGTTTTTGCAAAATTTGATTGTTGAGCCTCAAACATATATGTTTCTGCGTGTTCTATAAACGATATATTTTCTCCTTGAATAGAATGATGATACTCGTGTGTGATTATTGACATTATATCATATAAATTATCTCTGTTATATGTGTTGGGTACTGTATTTATCGAGTTATCACGGCTACGATAAAAACCTCCAACGTGACCATCTTCATTATTAGAAGTATGATGTCGAACAGTACCTGCAAAACCAGCCTGACGAGAATAATGTTCTGAAACTTTTTGATAATAATTTTGATTTCCAGTAGCAAATGGACTAAGAGACACATTTCTTCCATCAATATTAAAATATAACTTATTCCCTACTCCCGTATCTACCATTTTTTCAAATTTTCCATTTTTAAAATAGAAAATATGGTCTAAAGGTGCTCTACCGTCTGGGTCAACGTACCTAATAGGATTATTGAAAGTATAGTTATACGGACTCCAACTTGGAAATTCTTCTGCTAACGGGTCAGGTGAAAGCCAACGGCTTGTGAGTTCGGGACGTAAAGTGGATTCTGAATTTTTATCTTCGTCTGTATTGTAGCCTGTGATGTCTTTTTTCTTAACGTGAAAAGAATACGAACCAATACGGACAATGCTGTCCAAATCGTGCCACTCCAAGTATTTCCCTTTGCTTAATGTGGCTATTTTGGGTGTATAGCCAAACTTTTTGAAAGGATTTCCTGCCTCAATGTTGCGTTTGCGTTTTTCCTGTTCTTCAACGCTTAAACTGTCTTTGGTTT
>CAYPCZ010000243.1:0-1699 GCA_964409345.1 uncultured Flavobacterium sp.
ACAGAGCAGATTTTCCACCCTCTTAGGGTTGGGGTAAAGAAAATCTGCGGCTTTTATCGCAAATAAGCAAATACGCAAATCCGCGAATCAGCAAATCCGCCCTACTGTGCAGTAATCAAAAACTCCACCCTTCTGTCGAGCCTGGGGTCTTCGCCCAAAGGCTGTGAAGTGCCATAACCTTTAAAGGTCATTCTGTATTTAGATACTTTTCTCGAGATGAGATACCTATACACGGCCTCGGCTCTGTTCTTAGAGAGTTCTCGTTTTCGGGTTTCTCGGTCGATGGCCTCTTTGTGTTGTGGGGGTGTGCAACACACATGACCTTGGATTTCGAAGCGATAATTGCGGTATTTGTTTAAAACCAGTGCCATTTTGTTGAGTTCCCTTTTCGACTGGCTGGTGAGTTTGCTACTTCCTCGGTCAAAAAGTAGTTTTTTAAGATAAATACGATCACCAATGATATTGTCTTTGGTGATGTTTTCATAAATACCCGGAATAACAAGGGCTTCTTCTTCCATCTCTTTCAAATCGGCAACCACATCGACCCGTCGGTTTCTGGAGCGCACCGCAGGCAGGTTATCGATGAGGTCATCTTCAATAAGAATCCTTCCTTTGCCTTCAATCGAAACAATTATTTTGTTGGTGATACCGTTCTTGACAAGCTCTTCTTTGATCGTATTGGCTCGGTTGGTCGAAAGCACATAGTTGTAGTCGTCTTTGCCTCGGTCATCCGTATAGCCATAAATAGAGACGGACTCTACGATAGTAGAATCTAATGATTGTATAAAATCTACCACCGATTTTTTCTGGTCTTCCTTCAGAGTGAATTTGTCAAAATCAAAATAAACTGAATGTACTATTTCTTCCTGTGCCCATAGGCTCAGAGGCAAAGTAATAAATAGGAGTATATAGGCTCTAATGTTCACGTCGCGAGTGCTTCAAAAAACAAAGATAATTATTTTTTTAGAATACCGTTATATTGCGCCGCATCATTCAGCACTTCGATGGCTTTCTGAATTTCGCTATTGGTTGCTACATAATAGTTATACAAGCCTTCTCGATATTGAAACCTGATGACCAGCTCATCCACGAGCAATCGTTTGATTTCGTTTTTATTTTTATCCAATTCCGTTTCGTTACTTTTTTTCAAAGCTTGCAAAAGCGACTCATACTGGGCGGTAATGTTTTGGTCGATTTGTTCTTTTTTGGCTGTCTCTAAGGTTTTTTCGAGTGCCTTTTGAGTGGCTGTATTATACGAAAACTCCTCTTTCTTGAGCCAGCTTTTCAGGTCATTAAAGTCAGAATCACTAATGGTCGGAATCTTGTTGCCCAACGATTGATTTTTATAATAATAATGCGTAGCATAATTAAACAGCCCGTCTTCTCTCACTAAGGCTTGGGTGATAGGGCTGAGCTTTGATTCTTCGAGCTCTATATCGGGTTGTATGCCGCCTCCGTCATATACCGTTCTCCCTTTTCGGGTTTTAAAGACGTTATAATTCTGAGCATCAGTACGCAGTGCATTGCCGTCTTGATCGCGGTGCGAATAGTCGAGCGACTGTATGCATCGACCCGAGGGAGTATAATATCTGGAGATGGTCACCTTCACTTGCGTGCCATAACTCAGGTCAATCGGGCGTTGCACCAGCCCTTTCCCAAAGCTACGGCTCCCCACCACTACGGCTCGGTCTAAGTCCTG
>CAYPCZ010000244.1:0-1696 GCA_964409345.1 uncultured Flavobacterium sp.
AGCTTTTGTAGTAGGTATATTGCCTTGTACGAACAGATAGATACCCCAACGTTAGTGGCAAGCAAGGACAACCACGCCGTTGGACAGAAAAACTAACTTGACAGCAGGCAAAAACGATTAAATTTAGGCAGACAATGTTGACATATCAAATAGAAAAAAATCTAAGCGTTGAAGAATTTACCGAAGTATTAGTGAACTCAACATTAGGCGAACGAAGACCAATTGACGAACCAAACAGAATTGCAAAAATGTTGGAACACGGAAACTTAATTGTTACTGCACGTTTTGACGGAAAGTTAATTGGTGTAGCAAGGTCATTGACAGACTTTTTATACTGCACTTATTTGTCTGACTTAGCCGTTGACGACAAATTTCAAAAACAAGGAATTGGAAAAGAACTCATACGGCTGACAAAATTAGAAACACCGAAAGCAAAACTTATTTTACTTGCCGCACCACAAGCAGTAAACTATTATCCAAAAATAGGAATGACACAACACCGAAATTGTTATTTTTTAGACGACATAAACGAACTGAAATAAATTGCCAGCCACTAACACGGGTTTTGCGTCAGGCGGGCTGACGTGCAAACTTGGAGCTTTGTGCTTCTATTTAAGTTCAGTGCAGGTTGAAAGTTTTGTGTTCCGAAACCCGCCCGAACGCAAAGCCCCAAAACGTTATAGCCAACTTTAAGACGACACACAAACAACAAATAGAAAATGGAAAAATGCTTCGTAATACAACCCTTTGACAACGACAAATTCGACAAACGATTTATTGACATTTTTGAACCTGCAATTACAAAAGCGGACTTCCAACCTTATCGTATTGACAGAGATTTAAGTGTTCGTGTTCCAATTGACGAAATTGAAAAAGGAATTTCAGAGAGTGCAATTTGTTTTGCAGAAATCACAACTGACAATCCAAATGTTTGGTATGAACTCGGTTTTGCGTTTGCTTGTGACAAAGACGTTGTTATGGTTTGTTCAGACGAAAGACAGCCCGGTAAATTCCCTTTCGACATTCAACATAGACATATAATCACATACAAAACAAGTTCAACTAGCGACTTCAATTCTTTAGCCGACACAATTACAAGAAAAATAAAAGCATTACAACAAAAGTCAAAAACTGTCAAGACACTTCATACGACACCTGTTGTTGAAACTGAAGGACTAAAAAGCCACGAAATTGCATTGCTTATTTTGACAATGGAAAACTCAATTTCAAAAGAAGATACAGTTTCTGTTTTTAGTTTGAAACACGAAATGGGAAAGGCTGGCTACACAGACATAGCAACAAGTGTAGGTATTCGGACTTTGACAAAATATGGAATGATTGAAACTTTTAAAGCTATTGACGAGTGGAATAATGGACAAGAATATATTGCTTGCAGACTGACTGAAAAAGGAGAACAATGGATACTTGAAAATCAAGACCAACTTCAGTTTAGAATGACAAAAACAACAGAAACAAATGGAGATGACTTACCATTTTGAGAAAAGAAAAGCTGGCTATAACATGCGTTTGGCGTCATGCGGGGTGAAGTGCTTAAATTCAAGTGCAGTTTTTCAAATGGAGTTTTGTGGTAAGTTGACAGTTTTGTTCTCCGAAATCCCGCACGAACGCCAAGCGCCAAACCGTTGTGCGTCATACTAAAAAGCGAACATTATGAAAGAGACAAAATATTCTAAAA
>CAYPCZ010000245.1:0-1694 GCA_964409345.1 uncultured Flavobacterium sp.
ACTTCCCCACGATATCTCCAGAAGAGTCATCGCCGTTATCATCTTTGCTGCAAGCAACGAAACCCACATAGGAAAGCACTATGAATGCTATTAATAATGCTTTGTTATTCATTTTCTGATTTTTGGTTAAGCTAACTTTTGTTTTTTGAAATAATTTAATTTACTCACTTCAAAAGTATGCTTATTTTTCTTTTAGTTTACTACACAAAAAGTAGTAATTTTTACCTAATATTTGTCTTATTAATAGCTTCTGTCCGAGAATTTACCTGTAGTTTTTTATAAATGTTTCGAACATGAGTTCTGACTGTTTCTGCGCTGATAAACAATATATTAGCAATTTCCTTATAGCGAAAACCGCTGTCTAAAAGGTGTAAAATTTCTTTTTCACGTTCACTTAATTTCTCTATTTCTGAAGAAGTTCGATGAAAAAATTCCACTACTTTTCTGGCAATTTGACTGCTCATTGGTGATCCTCCTTTAACTACTTCTAAGATAGCATCAACTAATTTTTGTGGTTCAGTGGTTTTTGAAATGTACCCCACGGCACCGGCTTTTAAAGCCTCAAATACCAATTCCGTATCTTCAAATGATGTATAAACCAAATAATGAACCTCTTCATTTTGAGGTTTTAATATACGGATGCATTCAATCCCATTTTTATCGGGCAAACCAATGTCAACAATAACCACATCCACAGCTGCTTCCGGAAGGAGTTTTAAAGCTTTCTTGGCATTTTCAAAACAATAATAACAACGAACTTTATCACTCGCATTTATCAACTCGACCAAAAGTTCACTAAGCTCTTTATCGTCCTCTATTAGGGCAACTTGTATCATTATGTAATAATTAACCTGTTAGTTTTTTTTTAATTTTTATTTGAATCTCAGTTCCTTTATCAATTTCACTCAAAATGGTTATCTCTCCATTAATAGATGCTATTCTCTTCTTCATATTGTTCAATCCGTTTCCTTTTTTTACAAGAGTTTGGTCAAATCCTTTTCCGTTGTCTCTTATCGCAATCACAAATCGTTCGCTTTCTTCTCGAAAATCGATGAAAATACTGGAAGCTTCGGCATATTTAGCTATGTTATTCAAACTTTCCTTAACAGTCATAAACAATTGTCGGAATTCATCTTTTGACAAAGTTGCTTCCGGATTGCCTATCGTTGTCTGAAAATTGACATCAACTGAAAAATCTTCAAAATAGTCATAAACGTATTGTCTGATATAACTAATAAACTCACCCTTGCTCAAACTTTCGGAATTGAGTGACCAAATTAAAATTTTAATACTGTCCGAGAGTTGTTTGACCGTTTCTTTAATGGTTTTACCATGCGTATTCGATTGCGAATAAGCTAAATCATTAGAAATTAAAGCTCCGATAAACCCGATTTTTGTCAACCCGGCTCCCAAATCATCATGTAAATCTTGTGCAATGCGAATGCGTTCTTGTTTTTCCGATTCTTTGACAGCGAGAATTCGCAACGTACGATTTTTGGATTTTTGTCTGGATAAATACAACCATACGACAACTCCGGATAATAATAAGACCGAAAAACTCCCCATTAACATCAGATTCCGATTTGCCAGTTGAAGTGATTTCTCATTCAGTTGCAACTCTTTAACTTTGTTTTGTTCGCGAAGTGTTTTGTTTTCGCTTTCTTTTTTCTCTGTTTCATATTTCTCTTTCATTT
>CAYPCZ010000246.1:0-1680 GCA_964409345.1 uncultured Flavobacterium sp.
TTTTCGTCCGTTTGTCAGCGTTGGCAAAGTCATACTCTTTTGCAATTTTTGGCTTAAGTGTTGGCTGGTGCGAATTGCAAATGTGAATGGCTTCGGGCATTGGCATTTTTTTATCTTTATTTTATTTCAGTATTTAATTTCCAATCTTTTATTCCCATTAGGTTTAGGATTAATATTCCACTAATTCTGTATAACAAAATGTTGGTTTTTCTTAAATCTTCGACATTTACCTTATCGAGACTACCGTGAGTAATATTGTTTCTAAGTTGTACTATTTTACTTGTTCGAATAGGCAAAGATTTAACATTAATATCGTGTTTGGTCAGTGAATCTTCAAGTTGTTTTCTAAGTGATTTACTCTTGATGATATTTTGAATTGAATTCCATTTGTTATTAAAGTATTCTTGTTCTGTTTCATCGATTATATTGGAAATGCTTTCTCTCGTATCATTGAAAAACTTGTCCAATTCATCATTTTTCAATTTGAAATTCCAAATCCCATCTTCCGCACTTGTCTTGCCACAAATTTCAATAATGTTATAGCGAATTAAAAAAGCAGAAGAATTATCAACTAAGTGTGATTGATTAAACAACGTAATTGCTTTAGAAAGCAACTTAAAGTTATTTAGTGTTTCTTTCTGCCAGCTTAATTCAAAAAACCCGTTTAATCCGCCATTTATTCCAAAACCACCAAGACCACCTCTTCTATCAAGAAAGTTTTTTTCTTCAATGTTTCTTATCGTGATGGTGCTTTCGGGTAAATGAATTCTGCGAAGTGTGTAATCAATTTTTAAATGATGGTAAAATGAAGCCAACATCAAAACTACATCACTATAAAAGATGGCTTTTTCTTCCGTTATTCCATTTTGGTATTTGAATTGAATTTTGGGTTCTTTTGTTATTGTCGCAACTCTGTTTTTACGATTGTCTTTGGAAACCAAATTGAACTCTGGACGAAATTTTGAAATTCCAAGTTTATAAAATTTGGTTGAGTCATTCATTCTTCCAATATTAAAGTTACCATCATTTTTGAATAATGTTTTTGGTCTAAAATTTCCGTAAAATGGTTCAACAACTCTAAAACCTTTGTCGTCGAAATAAAATTCAGCTGTATTTTTGTTTTCTTCGTTGGGATTACAATAAAATTTTACGGTATCAATTTTTAAAATGACATATTTCTTGTTGTTTTCGTAATAGTCAGTTCCATTATTGAGATTAAGCAATTTCGCTTCGGATAAATCAATTTTTTGGATGCGTTCGTTGGTGTGATTTTGAGTAATCGCAACTTTGATGAAAGAACCGAATTTTTTCCAATCTATTTTATTAGTCCAAGCATCTAATTTCTCTACAAAACACCTGTATATATCTTCTTCGTAAAAAACTTTAAGCTCAATTTCGTCTTTGCACACATACAAATGAGCGTGAAAACTGTTAGCTACTTCTGTATTACTTGAGTCAAAGCAAGGACTGAAATCAACATCAGGAAATTCAATATCTAAACAATGGAACTCGCTCATCAAATCTCAATTTTATCAATCTCTTTCATTAACCTATCCGTCTCACTCAGCGCCACAATGATTTTCTGATAATGCAAAATATCGTCAAACTCTAATTTTCTTCCTTTTCGGTCTTTGAGCCATTTTTGGGCGGGTTGATAACCACCAATGTAAAACTCCCAAG
>CAYPCZ010000247.1:0-1661 GCA_964409345.1 uncultured Flavobacterium sp.
GATTTTTGAGGATTGGTGGCAAAAAATCAAGGGTTGTGCAACGGTTACCGATGTTGTGCGTAGGTTTTATTTTTTATAATAGTCGATTTCATCCCGCATTAAAATTTCAATTTCTTGCCAAAGTTCCCCCATTCTTTTACCTCTTTCTTCGTGACCAATACTTTGCAACTGCTGTGCACTATATTCCAAGTCATTTTTTGTCGATAGATTATTTAGAACAGATTGAAATTCATTTGTATAATCATTTACTAAAGTTTTGTATTCATTAATTTTTGGTAATAGTTTCTCACTAGCAACAAGTTTTAGTTTATTTAGTTCAGAATTCACAATCATCATTGGTTGCAAAGAATCTCTTGTTGTTTCCAATAGACTTTCGTTGAACTTCAACAAAGCGCTGTTAATTCGGTCTTCGTCTCCAGTCAGCATTTCAGCCATAAATTCAGTAGAGATTCCATAAGTCGCATTTGGGTTTTTTCTCATATTCATACTCATTTCGTCCATTTGATTCATAAAATTTGAATACACCTCAAATCTTTTTTCAATCGCTTTGTCCGCTTTTTGGTGTTTCCTGTTGAGTCGAAATTGGATAACTCCCCAAATCCAACCTAAAATCCCTAATCCAATAATGAAATAATCTTTTGTATCCATTCAGTTATTCAGCTTATAGACAGCCTTTTTCTTAGGTTTTATTCTTCGTTGGTACTTTCTTCTCTTATAAATTTGGTTTGTTCTTTGTTGGTGTAAAAATTCTTGTCAAAAGTCTGTTTTGTGTTGTTTAGCATTGGATTTTTTAGAGAATAGACTGCCTTATATTTAGTGGAAAGTATTACGTCTGGAGTTTTAGAAAGACTGATGTATCGCTTTGCAATTTTTAATAGTTCTTCAATGTTCGACTCTTGCATACCTCTACCAATACCAATAAATCTAATTGCTTCGAGTTTTCCAGCATCAGTTGAATCGGCTACTGCTTCCCACAATTCTATAGGTAGATAATTCTCTTCAATAATTCTTAAGCTATCAGATGCTTTTATATCAGAAATCTTTTCAACCTTTTGGATTTTAAAGTCAAGGTCTTTTAAGTCAAAGTTTAATGCACTAACATTTTTTTGTTGGTAGTCGTAGAGCATTTGCTCGCCTTTGTTTTTTCCGCAGGAAGCCAAAATTGTTGCTCCGAATAATAGTAAAGTAATTTTTTTCATTTTGATATTGTTTAAGTTAATAAGTTAACACATATTTTCAATAAACTTACGCACAACGGCCCTGGCTATGGCAAGTGCGGGTTTTTGAAACCGAATCTTTGTCCGCCAGACCGAATGTTGTTTAGTTGCAAAATCTTCATTTTTAAGCAGTCAGCCCGCATTTGCTATAGCCGATGTGTGTGCCCAGCATGGGCATCTTTTATTTATCGAAAGGTAAATAATTAATCTAGAGGGTGCAAGTCCCTTATGGGCAGGTGTAACGCCCTGAACCATTAGTAAGCTGCAAGCTCGTCTATTGCGAAGTAGAGAGTGAAGGAAGCAGGACTACAAAACTCGGTACTGACGAACAGGAATCGTATAAGAGGCATAGTTGTACGGGTAAGCAACCACATCATTGTAACGCCCAAAGAGTACCAAGAGTACACCTATGTAGATACGGCAGGAATTGAGTGAAAGAAGATG
>CAYPCZ010000248.1:0-1654 GCA_964409345.1 uncultured Flavobacterium sp.
AAATAACATAACTTTGAGAACGGGTCGTTTTTTGTTGGATGAATAGCATGAAAAACAATAGCGTCCTAAATGTTTTATAGAAAGAAAGAATTATTCCAAATTTATGATATTGATATTTATGAGACCACCTAAAATGAAGCCTCCTTATTGATTTATGATACGGATATCTGCTGAATTAAATCTAAGATGTCAACTAATTTTAAATGTATAAAAAACCGTCTCAATTTATTGTTTTTGAGACAGTTTTTTATTTTATAAACTAAGAGTTTATTGTTTTATAAATGTCTCAGTTTTAATAATATAGTTATCTTTGAAAATTTTAAATATATATAATCCACTCTCAAGTTCAGAAACATCAAGTGAAAAATTCTTCACTTTTGGTAGGTTAATTTCCCGTACTTTTAATCCTGATTGATTATAGATTTCTATATGCTTTTTATCGAATACTATATCCTGATTTTCAATAATGATTACATCTTCTATCGGATTCGGATAAACATTCAGAAGCGAGTTGCCTCCGCATCCAGATAAATAATTCTCAGTATGTTCTATGTAACATAAGTCTCCATCTAAATTTTGTAAAGTAATTTTTAAAGTAATTGTCCAAGGTCCCATATCCCAGTCTGTTAGGTTGGTAGTGTGAGGTGGAGCGCCATATTCATATCTATCTACATTTGTGGCGGGATGTACAAGATGCCATTCATAAGCGGTAGGACTATTTACTATGCTCCAACCCGGATTTATTATGTATTGATTAGATTGAAGAGTCAGTACAACTTTACAACCCATACCATCATTAATTGCTATTTCATTAAAGTCAAATAAATCACCACAATCTTCATTTCCTCCAGAACAATCAACGGATACTGTAAAACATTTTGTATCTGAGCAGCAAGTACCACCAGTGGTTGCAATTGTGGTTAAAGTTACTGTATAAAAACCATTGTTCGAATAAGAATGCGACACAGTTTGTCCTGTTGCATCATTCCCATCTCCAAAAGTCCAGTAATACCCTAATATAGTTGTACTATTACCAGGGGTGGAGTTTGCAATAAATTGATAGGAATCACAATCAATTTGATTGGATGTGTAAGAAGAATTAATCTTACATGACATTGAAATTTGCGACCAAGATACACAGGTGCAAAGGAAAATTAAATAAAAAATTTTTTTCATAATTATTTAGTTTTAGTTAGAAAATATTTAACGAATATAGCAAAATATTTTATAGGTTGCAAATTTTCATGATTTTTTAATAATATTCTAAAATATTTAAAAGAAGGTGAAAGAAATTTATTTCAATCTTTTATATTTTGTGTTTCCACAAAATAACTTCCTCATATGACAATTTTAACGTATCTCCAATTGTTTAAAAACTCCACTGTTCATCTAATTTTGTTCAAAAAAATACACAGATAAATTTTCTGATATTTTGCAGTTAGATTCTTTTAATTTCCATGCTTTTTGTCAATTAGAACTTAAACTACCCCCAAATAATTTTCAGAGGTTTTTATTCTAAAAAATATACAAGACAGATTGTAAATATCAGTAAATACAGTAACTTTAAATCCTATTGAAATTATTCAAGACAATATTAGAATGAAAAATGAAAATTCATTACGTTGGAGTGCAGAAATCTTAATCTATCCTTTGG
>CAYPCZ010000249.1:0-1654 GCA_964409345.1 uncultured Flavobacterium sp.
CCAGGGCGATGCACTCCGCCTGCCGTTGCCCGACGCGTCGGTGGCCGGCGTCACCTGTGGCTTTGCTCTCCGGAACCTCAGGGAACTGCCGGCCTTCTTCGAGGAGATCGCCCGCGTCGTCCGACCCGGCGGCCGGATCTCCCTGCTGGAGGTGGCCGAGCCTCCCAACTCGTTCCTCCGCTGGGGCCACGGGATCTACTTCGGTTCGGTCGTGCCGAAGATCGGGGCGCTCATCAGCGGCGAGGTCGCCGCGTACCGCTACCTGCCCGACTCGGTGGCCTACCTCCCCGAACCCGAGGCGATGCTCCAGATGGCCGCCGACGCCGGCTTCGTCGAGGTGGAGCGGAACCTCCTGAGCGTCGGCATCAGCCAGCTCATCACCGCCACCCGCCTGTGAGCGGCCTCGTCGCACGGACGCGCCGCCTCGACGGTGATGTCGACCTCCTCGCCGTGGCCGGGTCCGACGGCCTCCTGTTCGCTCGGGGCGGCACCGGGCTCGCGGGGGCGGGCGAGGCCGCACGGATCCCCCGCGAGGGGGCAGCCGAGGCGCTCGCCGCGATCGAGGTCGGCCTCGACGAGGTGGCTCGGCCGGGCTCCGGCCCGGTGGCGTTCGCCGCACTCCCCTTCCTGCCCGGTGCACCCGCCGAACTGATCGTCCCGTCGCTCATCGTCGGCCGCGACGCGGACGGCACCCGTTGGGCTACCACCATCGGACCCGGAGCCGACGCAGAGTCCGACCCGGTCGCCGAGATCAGGCAACGCGCAACCGCGGCTTCCGTGCCGAAGACGGCGGGCCCCGGCTCGTTCTCGGTCCGCTCGTCCCGCCCGCCCGAGGACTGGATGGCGGCGGTGGCCGAAGCCACCTCTCGGATCCGTGCGGGCCACCTCGACAAGGTCGTCCTGTCCCGGGAGGTCGTCGTCGAGGCCGACGGTCCGATCCTCGTGGACGTGATCCTCGGTCGCCTCGCCGTCGCCTTCCCGGACTGCTACCTGTACCTCGTCGACGGCTTCTGCGGAGCCAGCCCGGAGCTCCTCGTCGGCAGGACCGGTGACGTCGTCCGTGCCCAACCGATGGCCGGAAGCGCTCCACGACGAGGTGACCCGGCGGCCGACTCCCGGATGGCCGCGAACCTCCTGGCGTCGTCGACCTACCGGCGGGAGCACCAGGTGACCGTCGACGCGGTCCACGACGGGCTCCTCGCGTACTCCTCCTACATCGACTACGAACCGGAGCCCTCGGTCGTCGCCCTCGCGAACGTGCAGCACCTCGCCACCGCCGTCGAGGGCCGCCTGTCCCATCCGCCGGCGTCGATCCTCGAGCTCGTCGATGCGCTGCACCCGACGCCGGCGGTGTGCGGCCGCCCCCGCGGGGCGGCGCTCGAGCGGATCGCCGAGCTCGAGGACCTGGACCGGGACCGCTACGCCGGGGCCGTCGGATGGGTCGACGCGGACGGGAACGGCCGATTCGCCGTCTCCCTCAGGGGCGCCACGATCGAGGGCTCGTCCGCGAAGGTCGTCGCCGGCTGCGGGCTCGTCGCCGATTCCGACCCGGCCACCGAGCTGATCGAGACCAGGGCGAAGCTCCAGGCGATGCTCGGGTCCCTCATCCGTCCCTGACCGGGGCTCCCGCGGCGTCGGCATCGGCGACGGCTGC
>CAYPCZ010000250.1:0-1653 GCA_964409345.1 uncultured Flavobacterium sp.
ACAACAGAAAGAAGAAAAAAGAGTGGGCAATGGGCACTTAACAGTAGGCAAAAAACTGGATGCAAGACTCTAGAAGCCAGATGTAAGCGTAGCAAACCGCTTCCCTTGATGTAGTATAGAAATTATCTGCGATGCATCGCAAATATCGCCCGTCTTCGTTGCAGGCGAGGACGATAGGGAAATACAAAAACTCTTAAGGCCCAATTCGTTACAACAATTGAGATTTATTCCCGCATTGCAACTAATTATTTTATTAATATAAAAAACTTGCTAGATTGAACAGTAAACATAAGGTGGATAAAAGACATATGTCGTTTATCTCAACGTTGTGGCTCATTTTAAAACGACATTGACACAATATGAAAATAAAACTTTTAACATTATTGACTCTTTGCTTTTTAACACCAATTTTGACAAACGGACAAAACAAACCCGAACAACAAGTTTCATTTGCAAGAGAGTCTAAACCTCACACTTATTATGTTGAACAAGCTGAACTTTGGGCGAAAGAATTACAAAAGGACAGTTTGTCGGAAACCAATTGGTATAACTATTTTCGTTCTTGCAGAAATTCGCACGGAACAGCCGATTGGCGTTCAGACTTTGTAAATGAGTCGCCCTATTTAATGGAAGGTGGTGAGGTTGTGAAACTGATGGAAAAATACATTCCACAGACTTTTACCTACTATTATTTGTCTTATCTGACACAGGGTATAGGAACAGGCAACTATCAAAATCTTTTGAAAGCCTATGAAATGAATCCAAATTTTGAAGGAATTCATTCAAGTATGATTTCCTATGCAGAAAGCAGTATTGACAGTTCATTAAGAAAAAAGACAAATAATGAATGGTTCAAAACAAATTATATTTCTCAGCAATTTTTAACATACAACTACAACGTTTTGATGTCGCTTGACAGTAATGCAATCTTGTTTACACAACACGACAATGACACATACCCCGCTTGGATGCTTCAAGATGCTTTAAACATTAGGTCTGACGTTACAGTAATTAATATTGACTTCTTACTTTTAGAAAATTACAGAGAATACGTACTCAAAAAATTAAACATTAAAGACTTAGATTTAGGAGAGGTCAATATTGACGACTATCATTTAAATTGGGAAAAGGTCGTTGCACATATTTTGAACAATTATAAAGGCAACAAACCAATATACTTAGGAATGACCTTATTTAACCATTTATACAAAGATTTTGAAAAAGACCTTTACATATCAGGACTTGCTTTCCGTTATTCTAAAACCAAACTAGACTTAAAGGAGAGAAACAGGCAGCTTTTTCAAGACATTTTTCTCCTAGACTATTTGAAACATAATTTTTCGACTGACCCAAATCAAACAAATGTGAATTTTCAAAATCTAAACTATGTTAGTTGTTTTAAATCCGTTTATGACACTTACAAAAAAGAGAAAAAACTTAATGATGCAAAAAAGATACGGGAGTTAATGATTTTGCTAGTAGAGAGAATAAATAATCCGGATTATTTAGAACGGATAAAAGAAACATTTAACTAATCAGACACGACTATGAAGAAAAAAACGAGCCATAACAGCACCTACCCAAAAGTGGCGGTTCATTGGTTAAATCAAGCTTTGTGCTTCTATCAAAGTTTGTGCTTGGTTGACAGTGAAG
>CAYPCZ010000251.1:0-1653 GCA_964409345.1 uncultured Flavobacterium sp.
TCAAAGCACTTAATGATGAAACTCGAAGAGAAATTATCGAGCTATTAAAAGAAAAGGATATGAATGCAGGAGAAATTGCCGACCGATTTAACATATCCAAACCAAGTATTTCTCATCATTTGGACATTTTAAAAAGAGCTGACTTAATAACAAGTGAGAAAAAAGGACAATTTGTTGAATATTCATTAAATACTAGCATTCTAGAAGATTTATTAAACTGGATACTAACTTTAAAAAAATAAAAATGAAACTAAAAAAAGAATTACCAATTATTACAATTGTGTTATTGCCATTTATCTATTTAGCTTATCTATGGAATGATTTGCCCAATAAAGTTCCTATGCATTGGAATATGAAAGGAGAAATAGACAGGTACGGAGACAAATCAGAACTCATAATTATTCCTTTCCTGTTGCCTTTGCTTATATATGTAATCTTTTTAGTGATACCTAAAATTGACCCAAAAAACAAACTGAATAAAATGGGCAACAAACTTCAAACGGTAAAATTTCTTCTGACAACTTTTATGTCAATATTAGCATTGTTCATTATTTATACAGCTAAACATCAGACGCTAACTAACCCAAATTACATCGTTTTGTTAATCGGAATTTTATTTATTATTCTTGGAAATTATTTCAAAACAATCCAACCTAATTACTTCATTGGAATCAGAACACCTTGGACATTAGAAAATGAAACCGTTTGGAAAAAAACACATAAATTGGGCGGAAAAATGTGGTTTGTTGGTGGTATTATTGTTGTTCTTTCAAGCTTGGTATTGGATAAACAACTGAATTTTACGTTATTTTTAATTATAACAGCAATAATTTCTATTATACCAATTACATATTCATATGTAGTATTTAAAAGTGAAAAGAAAACGGCATAGAACAATGCATATAGCTTATGGCGGGTAAAGTATTCAAAGACAGTTTTGTACGTTTTTTGTAAGTTTGGTGTAAGCTGACAAGAAAGCAGTTGAAAACCGCCACAAAGCCATATGCTTGACCGTTGTGGCCAATTAAAAGAACCGAAATGAAGAACCTAATCTCAATGACTATATTTCTGTTTTCAATCACTTTCAGTTTTGGACAGGAAGCCAAAGTGACGACAGATAAGGAAGAATATAAATTTGACGAAATCATTGAACTAACTTTTGAACTCAATGCAAAATTTGACTCAATCGACATTCCAGACCTTGAAGGGTTTAAAATAATAAGCGGACCTAACAAAAGTTCTTCTGTTTCAATCCAAAACGGAGTAACAACTGAAAGCGAAACCCGAACTTTTAGATTGAGACCTATTGAGAGTGGTCGACTGAAGATTAACTCCCCAACATTTTATGTAGACGGAAAGGAGATTAAAGGAAAGGCTGTCAAAATTAAGGTCGACCCCACAAACCTGACCGATGAAGAATTAAAAGAAAAGGAATACAAGGAATTTATCGAAGACGGCATAAAACCAAAGGGGACGACTCGAATAATCCTACATGAGAATAAAGGATATGTTGAAATTTTTGGAGAAATGGGATGGGAATTTCTCAGACGACTGACTTCGGAAGAAATTGAACAAATTGAAAAAATAAAATAACTGGCCACAATCGAGTAGATGGCTCCGCCAGAAGTTCTGACGGAGTGCACCTCTCAAATG
>CAYPCZ010000252.1:0-1629 GCA_964409345.1 uncultured Flavobacterium sp.
GCTGAATCAGCATTCTTTCCGAGCTTATCAAGCTTCCCTTCGGCCACGTCTTGTTCAAACTGTGCGTCCCAACGATTTGCGGCGTAGGCATCCAACCATCTCGTAAATGCCTCGAAATCAGCAGAATCCAAATTCTTAACTTCTCTTTCTAGTTCAGCTAAGCTCATGATCTTACATTCATGGCCATTTTTGGAGGTTAGGCAAATTTTTTTCTGAGAACGCTGAGCTCACTCGCGTAGGGGAGCAGCGGCTGAGTTGAGTGTTTCCGGCAAAGGTTCGATTCGGAAGGCCTTTCCTACGCAGCGGGGTAGTAAAGACCCCGCCTCCCTTGGCGTTCATCCGCCGCAGACGCGCTGTGCATGAGAAGTTGGGCTCTTTGGACCGGGGCCCGGCGTTGCGAGTTGTGGCCTATTACACCGCAACGGCGTCTGAAGACCGCCGCTACTCTGTGGGGCGGCGCTAGCTGGATGCGTCGGCGAGGATTTTGTCGAGGGCGATGGAGACGGGGAGGCTGCCTTCGGCGACGCGGGTTTCGAGGTCTTTGATCTGGTCTCGGTGGCGGGTGTTGAAGCGTTCAATTAGGGTCTGCTTCAGCAATGAGTGGAACCAGTCGACGTTTTGTTCGCTGCGCCGACGGGAAAACACGCCCGATGCGGTGAGTTGGGTGCGAAATTTTTGGATGAGTTTCCAGGCTTCGTCGATGCCTTCCGATTCCAGAGCGGAGCAGGTGAGGGCTTTGGGTTTCCATCCGGGAGTGAAGGGGTGGAGGAAGTGGAGGACGCGGTTGTATTCGACTTTGGCTTGTTCGGCTTTCAGGCGATTGGCGCCGTCGGCTTTGTTGACGATGATGGCGTCGGCCAACTCGATGACCCCTTTTTTGATGCCTTGAAGGTCGTCACCCGCTCCGGCGATCTGGAGGAGGAGGAAAAAATCGGTCATGGTGCGGACTGCCGTCTCGCTTTGGCCGACGCCGACGGTCTCGACGATGACAACATCATAGCCGGCTGCTTCGCAGAGCAGGAGGGCTTCGCGGGTGCGGGCGGCGACACCGCCGAGGGAGCCGCCGGAGGGGGAGGGGCGGATGAAGGCGTTGGGGTGGCGGGAGAGTGTCTCCATGCGGGTTTTATCGCCGAGGATGCTGCCGCCGGTGCGGGAGCTGGTGGGGTCGACCGCCAGGACGGCGACTTTTTTGCCTTGCTCGCAGAGGCGGGTGCCGAGGGCTTCGATGAAGGTGCTTTTTCCGGCTCCGGGCACGCCGGTGAGACCGAGGCGGAGGGCACCGCCGGTGTGGGGCAGGATGGCCTGCATGAGCTGACGCGCAGCCTGTCGATGGGTCTCGGCGCGGCTCTCGACCAGAGTAATGGCCTGTGCGAGTATTGCCCGGTTGCAGGCAGTGACACCTGCGAGGAGGGATTCGATGTCGGGAGGAGGGCGCATGTTAGGAAAGCGGGATGGGATTAAAGCGGAAGTTCCGGAAAAAAGGAAGGTGGAAGCGGGGTAACTTCCACCTTCCGGTGTGATATTTTGGACGGGATGGGCGTCCGATGTAAAGCCGTGCGACGCGGGTCGTCGTTTACCAGGTGACGCCGCGCATGTCTTTTTTTTCCATGAACGCCTGATGCATGGCAA
>CAYPCZ010000253.1:0-1622 GCA_964409345.1 uncultured Flavobacterium sp.
TACAAAGAATAATAAATTGAATGTTTTGTTCATAATGTGGTGACTTTAAGTGTTATTAAATTTACTTATCGTTACCACTTTTTACAAGATGTACAAATTATAAACTACTTGTTATTCAGGTGTTTACTTTGATTTCAGTGACCTGTTTACGGATTTAATAAATAGGTCACTAAATAGGTCACTGGAATAATCTGATTTAATGACCTATTTTGAATATTCCTAAAAACAAAAAACGCTGTAAACATTGAGTTTTACAGCGTTTTAGCTTTTTTTGATTTTCATCGAGCGGAGAAAGAGGGATTCGAACCCCCGGACCTGTTACAGTCAATAGTTTTCAAGACTACCGCAATCGACCACTCTGCCATTTCTCCAGTATGTTTTGCTAATTTTGTTCCCTGATTAGCGAGTGCAAATATAGCGTGTTTTTTTATTCTTACAAATATTTTTTGTAAATCTTTTTATTCTGTCCTTTTTTTTAGATATTTGACCTCCTAAAACAAGACGTAAACCAAATGGATATTTCAGTAATATTTCAAATTTTAGCTTATACACTTCCTTCAATTGTAACCGGTGTGGTGGCCTATTATCTTTTTAATCTTCATGTCAAAAACGAAGATAATCGCAGGGGTTTTATGTTGCATAAAGAAAACCAAAAGCAAGCTTTACCTTTGCGTCTGCAAGCTTATGAGCGCATGGCTTTGTTTTTAGAACGTATTGAACCTTCCCAATTACTCATCAGAATAGCTCCGAATTCGCCAGACAAGCATGAGTATGAAAGCCTTTTAGTTTATCATATAGAAAAAGAGTTTGAACACAACCTAACGCAGCAAATTTATATTTCTGACAAGTGTTGGAGTGTGATTAATACCGCAAAAAACACTCTTATTCAGACCATCAGAAAAGCCAACATGAGCGATAAGGTGGAGTCAGCCGATAAACTTCGTGAAATAATCCTAACGGATTTGTTAGATAAGCAATCTCCGAGTAGTGTAGCTTTGGCCTACCTAAAAAGTGAAGTAACCGAATTTTTAGGCTAAAATTAAATAAAAAACCATTATCTTTGCACAGAGTTTTTTGGTTGAAAAGAGCATTTTTATGCTTATTTCATTAAAAGGGAATCAGGTGAGATGCCTGAACTGTACCCGCAACTGTAAGCTATTAAACTTGTTGTTTTTCTTCAAAACACCACTGTTTTGTCTTTTATAAGACGCACGGGAAGGTTTAGACAACAAGATGCAAGTCAGGAGACCTACCTAAAAACGTAACTAAAAACATTAAGAACTTTCGGGGAAAAAGGTTCGAGTGGTTTATGAAATTTATTACGTTTTTATTGGGTACTTTTTTGCTTTTGGGACAATCTATATTGGCTCAAGACAATCTTGTGATAGAAATTCAAGAAGTTGTTATTTCAGATAATTTACTCAAAGATTATTCGCAAACACAAAAAACCGAAACACTTTCAGACAGTGTAATAAAACGAAACCCTAGTTTTCTGACTTCACTTCTCAACTATAATTCACTAATTTACTTTAAAGAAAATGGGGTAGGAGGAGCTTCCTCACCTTCGTTCAGAGGAACAACCGCTTCACAAACTGCTGTGATTTGGAACGGAATCAATATCA
>CAYPCZ010000254.1:0-1615 GCA_964409345.1 uncultured Flavobacterium sp.
TCGGGAAGGAACGGAAAGCCAGCTTGAAGAAGAAAACTTCACTCAAAGCGAAACTAAAACTGTTCTTGATCAAGAAGAGCAATATCTTCTAGAAATCGACCTCTCTCAAAAAAACTCACTTTCTAACTTTTTACCTCAACATGTAGATACTGAAAACTTGTTTGAACCTTATGAATTGCAAAACAAGTTTAAGAAGCTCCAAGAAGAATTGGATCAATCTTTAATTTTTAATCGCCGAATAATTAATCAGCTAGTTGAAGAGGAATTAGGAGAAGTACAACAAGAAATAGAACAAGAAGATCCAATTGAACTAGAGCTTTTAAACCGCTCCTATATAATTGATATATTAGGAAACCCCATTGAAAGTGAGCTTCTTTCAGAAGGTAATCAAACAGACAGTTATTATGCATTAACAGACCAAATAGTAATTTTATTAAATTTAACATACGTAGGAGAAGATTTATTATTACTCAGTTATCAAGAGCTAACGCCAAACTCATATTTACCGTTAGGAGCGGATAAAGATCAAGTTGAAGCAATTCAAGAAATGCTTCCTCTCGAATTGCTTGATTTAATTGATTTAATAGGTTCACCAACTTCACATGTATACTTTTTCGGCAGTAATCATTCCTATGTGGGGTGGGAGTCTTATGTTGAAAACGAGCCACAACAAATAATCGCTAGGCTAGAAGAAAATAATATTATTGAAATCTTTATAAACCGTTAAGAGTCAAGAAAGAGGTTACTCATGGAAGAAGAAAAAATACTTCATTTAATGGCAGAAGCCAGAAAAGCGGTCGAGCGGTCCTATAGTCCTTATTCACATTTTCCTGTAGGATGTGCCTTATTAACAAAAGATGGGAAGGTCTATACAGGAGTTAATGTAGAAAATGTATCCTTCGGCGCAACTAATTGTGCTGAGCGAAGTGCTATTTTTACAGCAGTTTCAGAAGGCTATCGGCCTGGTTTTATAGAAGCAGTTGCGGTAGCTGGGGAAACAGAAGACTTCTTGCCTCCTTGTTCGATTTGTCGACAAGTTTTAGTTGAGATGGCAGATGCAAATACTCCCATTTACTTAACTCGAAAAGATGGACAAATTTTACAAACAACTGTTGAAAAGCTTGTTCCTTATGCTTTTGAAAAATTAGAGATGTAGTTTTTTGAGAAATATAATGTAATTTGCTATATTTAAGTTAGAAAATAAAGGAGGAATAGTATGGCACAAAAATTATTACATGCTTGTTATCGGGTCAAAGATCGGGAAGCTAGTTTAAAATTTTATACAGAAATTTTCGATTTTGAAATTTCTCGTGAACGAAAATTTGAAGAACATGGATTTGATTTAATTTATTTAATTGTTCCTGGAGGAGATTTTGAATTAGAACTCACTTATAATTATAATTCAGAAGGTTATACGATTGGAGATGGGTTCAGTCACCTTGCTATTGGAGTAGATGACTTACAAACCCAACATCAAAAATGTAAAGAGGCAGGGTATGAAACTACTGAATTAAAAGGATTACCTGGCCAGGAACCATCCTATTTCTTTGTTTCTGATCCTGATGGTTTTAGGCTTGAAGTGATGGCAAACAAGAACTTAGCATAAGACCTTAAA
>CAYPCZ010000255.1:0-1608 GCA_964409345.1 uncultured Flavobacterium sp.
TCCAAAGGTCTGAATTCAAACTTTCCTTCGAAATCGGTAGAATCAATAAGTATAACTTTATCGGGTTTTTGAAAATTAAATAGTGCCATAGTTTCGACTTGTATGTCCGTTTTATTATTTAGAGTAAAGCTCAACGATTAGTTGTTCTTTGATATTTTCAGGAATTTGAAGCCTTTGTGGTGCAGCTACAAAAATTCCTTCTTTGGTATCATTATTCCAAGTGATCCACTCATATACATGAGATGAATTATCTAGAGAATTAACGATTGCTTCTAATGATTTAGATTTTTCGCGCACTGCTACTTTATCACCAGCTTTGAGCTGATAAGAAGGGATGTTTACAATCTCTCCGTTAACTGTGATATGTCTGTGCGAAACGATTTGCCGGGCAGCTCTACGGGAAGGAGCTACTCCCATTCTGTAAACCACGTTGTCTAAACGAGACTCACAAAGCTGTAAAAGTATTTCACCGGTAATACCTTTAGAGGCGTTAGCTTTTTCGTACATTCTTCTGAACTGACGCTCTAAAATACCATAGGTATATTTTGCTTTTTGTTTTTCAGCGAGCTGAAGTGCGTACTCCGATCTTTTTGCTCTCTTACGAGACAATCCGTGTTGTCCTGGAGGGTAATTTCTTTTTTCGAAAGCCTTATCAGCTCCAAAAATAGCTTCTCCAAACTTACGGGCTATTTTTGTTTTTGGACCAGTATATCTTGCCATTTTAAAAATTGATTATTGTAAGACAGTAACTATGAATTCAGGTCTAATCCTTCGATAGTTGTACACTGTCTTTTTGGTTATACTAAAATAAATTAAAATTAAACTCTTCTTCTCTTAGGAGGACGACATCCGTTGTGTGGCATTGGAGTTACGTCGATGATTTCTGTTACTTCAATTCCTCCGTTATGAAGAGAACGTATAGCAGATTCTCTACCGTTCCCAGGTCCTTTTACGTAAACTTTTACCTTTTTAAGACCTGCTTCGATAGCCACTTTGCTTGCATCCTCTGCTGCTAATTGAGCTGCATAGGGTGTGTTCTTTTTAGAACCTCTGAATCCCATTTTTCCTGCTGATGACCAAGAAATAACCTCACCTTTTTTGTTTGTCAAAGAAATAATGATGTTATTAAAAGTAGCACTAATATGAGCTTCGCCTGTTGACTCAACAACAACTTTACGTTTTTTCGTATTCGTTTTTGCCATTGCTATTTATTATTTAGTTGCTTTTTTCTTGTTAGCAACAGTTTTCTTTTTACCTTTTCTTGTTCTAGAGTTATTTTTGGTTCTTTGTCCTCTAAGCGGAAGTCCGTTTCTGTGACGAATTCCTCTTTGACAGCCGATGTCCATCAAACGCTTGATGTTCAATTGAACTTCTGAACGTAGTTCTCCTTCAATTTTATAATAGGAAACAGCCTCACGGATGGCTCCAATTTCGTCGTCATTCCAGTCAGAAACTTTTTTGTCCTGACTTACTTGAGCTTTTTCTAAAATCTCGATAGCCCTGCTATTTCCTACTCCGAAGATGTAGGTCAAAGCTATAACTCCTCTTTTGTGTTTAGGTATATCTACCCCTGCTATTCTTGCCATAATTATCCTTGTCTTTGTTTAA
>CAYPCZ010000256.1:0-1580 GCA_964409345.1 uncultured Flavobacterium sp.
CATTAGAACCTAATACCGTTGAAAGTAGTGAATTAGTTGAACAGACCTTTACTTTTTGGTTTTCTGAGAATGAACACATACGTTCGCCATTTCCGGAATACATACGACCTATTTTAAAAGAAAAAGCCGTTGAAGATTTTTTTAAGTGGGTAAGTAACCTAAACCCTAAAGCTAAGGAAGAAGTGAATGATGAGATGATTGCTGAAAAATTTGAGGAAATCATTTTTGAAGCAGCAATGGGATTGGTACATACCGAAGATGAAAAAATTACTATTCAGTATCCTTTTTTACCAAGAGTGGATGATGAGATTAGCAATAATGAGGAAGGTGCTCAGCTAAGTAAAATAATAGACAGAACTTTAACAAAAGAAGGGGATACTCAGTTTTTAAAAGTGAAACTAGAAATTGTTAGTAACCAACAAGTTTGGGAAATCAAGTTTGAGTTACCGTTGTAGGGTTGGTTGGTATTTGTTCCAAGCAAATGCTTGAAACAGAATGTTTATGCTTAGAGGAGATGGGGATTTCCTATCAGTATACACCGACCTTTTTTACGAGCCACAAACGCTCGCAAACCTCTAAAACCCGCATGCACTATACCATGTGTTGTAAGCCTGTACATTATTTTATTTGTTTCAATATTCTTTCTTTCATTTTATCTATCAATATAAACTTTGACCATGTTACTAAAATAGCGTCATATCCAGTTTCTTCCTTTTCTTCTTTAGTCAATTCAACCAGTTCAACAGAAGGATTATCATATTCCCAATTTGTGTCAATCCAATCGCTTTTTGAAACTACTAATGTTGAATGCGTGAAAATTATTGATTTGTCTTTAAAATCGTATTTCTCAAATTCACTATTAAAATGTCTGTTTAAATACTCGCTCTCTTGAACATTTAATTTCTTTTCTTGATTTTTAAATGCATCAACAAAGTCGTTCGTGAATTTATAATCCAGTTTCAAATCAATATGGGTAGAATCAATTAGTGCATTTTTTCTGCAATGAGATGTTTCTCCGTTTTTCGCAAACACAACGTAAGTCTTTCCAATCTCGAAAATCATTCCACAATCTTGTCCACCCTGTCCTGTTTTAATTTCAATTGTATCCGATTTATAACCTTTCCATATCTTATCAACGGAAAATTGATAAATCATTTTTGAGTCAACCTGTTTTCTATTAATCGGAATTCCTTGAAATATTAAATCAGCAGAATCTATCTCATTTCTAAGATTCATTTGATAACATTTGCAAGAATATCCTTTTGTAAATCCTGCAAACAAAATCGTCAATGTTATTAATGTTCTTTTCATATGGTTGAGTGTCTTTTTAGCATGGCTTACAACGCCCAATCTATGTTTTTGTAGGGCGATTTAAAAGTACATATTTTCGTTTAACTAATGAGCCAAAGCTTTGGCTTTGGGGTTTAACTTTTTCTCCTACTAAAACGTCAAAACAAAGTTTTGGCGGAGTTTATTAATTGCTTTACTGTTTCAAATTACACCAACTGCCCTATAAAATATAGATGATGTTAGCAAATTGTTTTTTTAATGTTCAGTATATTGAATTGCCTTTTCAAGTA
>CAYPCZ010000257.1:0-1555 GCA_964409345.1 uncultured Flavobacterium sp.
TGTATGCTTTACGAAATCACTATTTAACATAATATAAATTATATAACAATTGGGGCACAAGGTTTGTGGGTCATTCTGTAGGATTCTTGTGATTACCAGTAACCAATTCAAGATCCAATGCTCCTTCTAATTTTGAAATCATTTCAAGCGTCAGATTTTCCCTTCCTTTTAAAATCTTTTACTTGCTGTACGGTCAAGTTGAGTTGATCAGCAAGGTCCTTTTGCGTGGGTTTTTTAACGCTAAGCGCTCTGTTAATTTTTATAGCAATTTGGGCAGTTTTTTTTAGCCGACCTTTATTGGCCTGACGGTAAGCATTATTTTCTCTCCATGTATTGTCAATCTCTGGCTTCAAATAGCTGTTGAAGGCTTCAACGGCAGCTTTAGTTTCTTTATTTTTCATCTTCCTACTCTTGAAGAAAAAACTCAAGAAATCAAATTAGAATTCTCTCTTAATTTTGTACATCAAAATACGGCCTCACATCATGTTCTTTTAGATACGATTCTATTCTTTCGGTTTCATTTGAAGGAACGACCTCCAGAATATCTTGTTTAATGAGCGGGGATGCTAATAAATGGCCCCACATGAGATGCTGTTTGGTGAATTGCTTGGAAGGTTCATCTCCAACTAAAAAGAATTTACCTGAGTTGCCATCCTGGATTTCAAAAGGCTTCACTATGCTTAAGTAGTTCGTAATTTCGCGCTGTATTTTTGAAGGCGTAAATTCAAAATCTATAAACTGGTTTAAGACAGGTCGGTCATTTTTACCTATCATATCTATATGAAGGTCGAACATAACGAAGCTAAATTTATCGGCACTTAAGTATACATCAACATCCACCCGATCTTCGACTTTAGGGATAAGCGAATCTTTGGCCAGAGAAACCGGGGAAATAGGCACTAATTCCTTGAAGACCTCCCCGCCTTCTATAAATACATACTTGGAGAAAAGTTTATCGAAATTGCCCTGAGTTAAATCGATGTCGATAACCTGAGGATCTGTAAAACCTATTAAATTGTTGCTGTATTTTGAAAGGTAAGAAAGGTATTCAAGATTGAAATCTGCACTATTGCTTATTAATTTATCTTTAGAAGCCAGTTTTTTGTCGATACTTGACAGAAAAGACTTAATAAGTTTAAAAGCTTCTTCAGAAAACAACTTCTTTGCTCTACTGAGTTTCTCTTGAGAAAATCTATATAGCACAGTTCCCTGATCATCCAACATGATCATTCCCAGATTAAGCCTTTCCTGACTAATCGGACTCAATGGTGAATAAACTATGGTATAAAAAGTTCTCATGGGTTCTTTATTGCTAACGAAGCGAAATTTTTAAATGTTGCTTCTACCGTATTTAACCAGGACGCTTGAAAGATGTTCTTTCCTAATTTTTCTCTTAGTACATCTATGTTGATATTCCATTCCTCCGGAATGTCTGCCAAAATGCTATCTAATTGGGTATTACACTCGTTGACTTTTTCATGTAAAGTTGCACAAACTTTGTGAATTAAATTTACAGTACCTCCGGATTTCTTAAACAGCCTGTGGTACAAGTTAG
>CAYPCZ010000258.1:0-1536 GCA_964409345.1 uncultured Flavobacterium sp.
GGATATTGTGTTTCTTGAGCGTCAATGTCGCGGACAGGGTTACTTCTAAGTTTCGAGAACTCCTTGAGGTAATTAAATATTTGTAAGTATTTGTCCTTTCTCATTTCACTCAATTCTTTCTTTTCCAATTTATTAATTTTCTGTCGAGCATTGGTAAAAAAACAGACTCTTTTGGTTTTTCAGCGTTGGCTCTGCGTGACGGCAAAAACCAAATGCGGCTGTTTGTGCGGTAGGCTTTTTGTATGTTGCCCAACGGGCCGCCTATTGCCAATACGATGTTGGTGGCTGACGTTTAGTCTGCCATTTTGTTATATGTCGTTGTAAAATGTCCAATTTAGTTTTGAATTTTCATTCGCTTCGTATTCTACAATTTTTTGTGTTATTGTTTTTCGGTGTGCTGCTCCACACATGAAAATTGCTTTCTTGAATGATTTTTCATTGCAGAATGAGTAAATATTGCGGAGCATAGAGTTTTCGTATGCGTCTATATTTGCATTTACTTTTTAGTGAAAAATTTCATTCTCAATTATACGTTTTTCCAACTCTCTCATTTCTTCTTGTAGAGCAATGCTTCTGTCACTATTGAGAAATTGAAATCCATTGTTCGTTTCTAATGAGACGTATTTATCTAACAATCTTTGATAGTCCTTATTTTCTGATACAATCGTGATTTTTTTCTCAAATTCATTAGACAATCCAATATCAAGTACCGGAACATATTCAAAAGTGTGATTTTGACTGTATGCCTGTATAGCTTTTATTTCTAACCGTTCTTGATAGACACCAAATTGAGAAAATAGCATTTTGTGATATTGGGAATAGCTGTTTTCAAATGCTTCTAAAAAAATCACATCTGGATTTATGGACTGAAAGATTTTATACAATTCCTCAGAATTACATTTTCCAATTTCTTTGTGAACTGTTGATAAAAGGGTTATGTTATACATTGCTGATAAAATCAATTTTCTTTTGAAAGCAAACCTGTTAAACAGCGAGTTATTGCCTGTCTAATGTCGTCTGCTTCCGTTTCTCCTTGTCCTTCTGCTGTGCAGGAACAGACTGTAGTATTTGTTTTCGCCGAAAGGAACTGTATAGTTACTTCAATTGTATAACCTAAGCCTCTGTTTCTTCGTCCGCTTTCTCCATAATTTACAATTAAAGTTTCATCCGTTAATTCGGGTTTTAATTTGGGTAATTGTGGAAAACCTTCTTTCAATAGTATTCCTGAAATTACGTCACTTGGATTAACGCTGTTGCTTGTAGAGCTACCATACACACCTCCTGAACTTGAAGTCAAGCTTTGTGTTGGGGAAATATAGATGTATTTATAGTTTTCAATTTTGTCGTTCTTAACGACTGTTACCTGTTTAAGAGGTGCACAGCCTACTGCAAAAATGCTTAATACAATTGCAAAGAATTTTATTGTCTTCATTTGTAAATTCTGTCTAAATTGTCTATTTGTGAGCGGTATTTCGGTACACTTGCCACCAACTCCCATATATACGCAACTCCACCCGTCTATATCCATTTACTACC
>CAYPCZ010000259.1:0-1515 GCA_964409345.1 uncultured Flavobacterium sp.
AATATTTATTACATTTGTTTACAGTTTGTGGACTTTTTTCACAGACTGACGTTATAGCCCATTTTAAAAGACGAGATGACAATTCAAGAAATATTAAACGTAACAGGACATAGACCTTGGACAATACCGACAAAACAATGGAAGTATTACCAAGAATGGAACGATGTAGTATTTCTTCATTGGCAAGTTGACCTGAAAGAATTACAAAAGATAGTTCCAGGCGATTTGGAAATTGACCTTTATGAAGGAAAACCTTGGGTTTCTTTAGTTGCATTCACAATGGAGAAAATCAGACCAAGAAACTTACCACCGTTTTCGTTAATATCAGATTTTGACGAAATCAACATTCGGACTTATGTGCGAAATAACAACAAAGCAGGAGTTTACTTTTTGAGCATTGAAGGTGGTAACCGAATTTCCTGTAAAATCGCAAAGACACTCTCGGAGTTACCTTACCGATACTCAAAATTGATACGACAAGGAAATTTATACAGTTCAGAGAATAGAGAATTTAAAGATAAAATGAATATCAGTTATAAAATTGGTCAAAAACTTACAGAAAAGACTGACCTCGATAAATGGCTAACTGAAAGGTATACTTTATTTCAAGACACCTCTATTTCGATTAACGAATTTGAAATTCACCATATCGAGTGGCCAACTTATGAAATCGACCTAAAAGAAATTGAAATAGATTATCCCAGATTCGATAAATTTCTAAACAACTTACCAGACAGGAAACACTACTCGACAGGTGTTCAAGTTATCGCTTGGGACAAGAAAAAAATCACAAAACGACAAGCAACACATACATGAAAACAATTTTTACATTCATTTTATCAGTTCTGTTTATTGGGGCTATTTCTGCCTCAACAGAAAGCGAGTTCATTAAGGATCATATAAAAGAGTTTTATGACTTGAACAACACAGTCATAGAATTTGAAAACCAATTATTGAACGTTGAGCAAAAGGACACAGCTCTTAAATACTTGGACAATTACTCACTTGCTATTGAAAAATCATTGTCAGTATATTCTAAGTACAAGACATCCGACAACGAATTAATTTCGGAAGTGACTACTGACTTGACAAAAATGCTCACCGACATAATGAACAATAACTACCAACTGTTAGGAAAGCTCGTAAAATCAGATTTGAGCAAAGAAGAATTGAAACAGGAATGTAAATCATTAGTCGAGAAAAATAAGTTCATATCAGGATTTTTAAGAGATGTATCTATTGGAATTTGCATGACAACCGTAAAAGACAGACCCAAAAACGCAAGTGATAAAGAACAGTTTTCAAAACTGACTCAAAAAGAAAGAGACGAAATAAATGAATTCCTAATTGAGAAGTTCGGAAAAGAGATAAAATCAATGAAAAAGGAAAACACAGCGACACCATTTGAATATTCGTGTGTTGCTATTTATGAGTTCCTTAACATGAAATGGAAATTTGAAAAAGAATAGAAAAACGGGCTATAACAAGGTATTGCCAAAAGCGGGGTTGAACGGC
>CAYPCZ010000260.1:0-1512 GCA_964409345.1 uncultured Flavobacterium sp.
AAGACGTAAGAAAGAAAAAAGTGGACTTTGACAATAAGCCAACTTATGACTCACTGAAATTAGCAAAAGTCTATTCATCACAAGACATAAATAGTTGGGAAACTGAAAATATCAAAAAACACCAAGACGAAATGATTGATTTGCTAACAAGACATTACAACAACTGTTAACCCAATGTCAAAAAGAGGCTACATATCAAGATACTTGCTAATTCTAAAAAAGTTGAAGGTAAAACCATATTCAACTTATGAGGAATTACAAACCTACATTGAAAACCAATTTGATTTTTTGCAAATGCAAGATGATACGCTGAATATTGGTTTTTCAAAGCGAACACTTCAACGGGATTTAAAAGAAATTAGAAACGTTTTTGGAATTGACATTGAATATTCAAAATCAAATAAAGGTTACTACATCAGTCAAAGCGAAACAGAAAATATGAATTTTCAAAGAATGATTGAAGCCTTTGATATGTTTAATTCATTAAATCTTGCACAAGATTTAACGCCTTTCATTCACTTGGAAAAACGCAGACCGCAGGGAACTGAAAACTTATACGGTTTACTTCACGCAATTAAGAATAAACTTAAAATCAAATTCACGTATCAGAAATTTTGGGAAGATGAATTAAGCCAACGTTTGGTAGAGCCTTATGCTTTAAAGGAATTTAAAAATCGTTGGTACATATTGGCAAAAGACAGCAAAGACAAAAACATCAAAAGTTTTGCTCTTGACCGTTTGACAAATCTTGAAATCACAACGCAACATTATCAATATCCCGACAATTACAGCATTGAACAAAGTTATCGCTATTGCTTTGGTATTATCAGTCCAAATGGTGCAGACCCGCAAGACATCATTTTATCATTTGACCCATTTCAAGGAAAATACATCAAAACATTGCCATTACACGAAACACAAGAAGTTTTGGTGGATAACGCCCAAGAAACGAGAATAAAACTCAAACTTTGTTTGACACACGACTTATTTATGGAATTGTTATCATTTGGCGACAATATGAAAGTAATTGAACCAAAAAAATTATCAGATGAAATCAAAGAAGCACATAAAAAGGCATACAAACAATATTAGCCGAAACACAAGGTCAAGCACATTTGCAAACTGCACAAGCCGAAACGCTGACCAAAGTTTGCAAAAGAGCTTGCTCTTTACCCAAGAAGACAAAATTGAATTAAAAAAAATCTCCTCCCCTTCTAAAAATAAAAAATATGCATACGCTCAACCCGACACGGACAGTCAAAAAAGCAATCAGATAATCAAACTTAAACTATACTCTGTCAATGGTTTACAAGGACGAACAGACAGAGCACCAGCTGCCAACATCACCTATACGCAAGCAGGGGTTTCGTGCTTCGTAGGACAGGAAAGTAGTAAAATTAAAGTTCAGTTCTTCGTAGGAAGTTCAGTGGTAAAAATCCCTGCCTGCGTATAGCTGAAAAACGTTGTGCGTAATATTAAACAAGAAACCGTTCTAAATGACCAATTACGAAA
>CAYPCZ010000261.1:0-1511 GCA_964409345.1 uncultured Flavobacterium sp.
TGAGAATATCCAAGATTATGGTAACTGGATTAAATCTTTAAGGGGTTAAATTATGGGGGATTGGATTAGCAGAAACAACCCTTGTTTCTCTTGTAACAGCTCTGATGCTATGCAAGAATCAGAACATCATTATAAATGTTTTTCTTGTGGTAAGACATTCCTTAAAAAGGATAATAAATCAGAAGCAGGGGGGGGAAACAAACAGCACAATAGCATGATAACAAACGGTAAAAACTTAGAAATAAAATCTAGGGGCCTAACACAAAAAACATGCAGCAAGTATAATATTGAATGCGCTAAATTTTCTGGCACATTTGGAAATGGCTCTAATATACATTATGTTAATGATCACTGGGTTTTTATATTTAATCAGTACTATAATGGGCTATTAACTAGACAAAAAATTAGGAGTACAACAGTAAAAAAAGATATGAAAATCTTAGGCGATGCACATCTAAAGGAGATGTTTGGACAATCTATTTTTCAACCAAAAAATGACAGATCCTTGGTGATAGTTGAAGGGGAGATAGACGCTGCAACAGTTTACCAAGAGTCTGGTTTTTATTGCTTATCTGTTACATGTGGGGCTACATCTCTTTTATCAGACATAAGAAACAATATAGAATATTTAAGTAGGTATGCACATATCCTAATAGGCATGGATAATGATGAAGCAGGTAACGAAGCCTTAAATAAATTATTAGAAAATAATCCACTAGACCCTGGGAAATTGAAGATAATTAAATGGGATATGAAAGATCCCAACGAGATGTTGATAAGTGGGAAAGGTTTAGATATAAAAAAATGTATATACGAAGCAGAGGAATATAAACCAAAAGATTTATATACGGCCATAGATTTGTTAGATACAGCACTGCTGAAGCCGGAGAAAGGTATTGACACGCCTTGGCCAAAGCTAACAGAAACATTAAATGGCTGGAGAAAAAACACAATAGTAACTATAGCTGCCGCTGATGGAATAGGAAAAACAGAGATAGTTGATGAGATTCTGTTCAACATGACTGAAAAAGAACATAAAGTTTGGCTATACAGTTGCGAACAAGAGCCAGAAGAGACTTTAAGACGTCAGGCAGGAAAACAATTGAACCTGCCATTACATATACCAGGAGTAGATTGGCCAATAGAAAGAATGACTCAAGCAATAAAAAAAATTGGTGATAATATTATTATGTGGCGGCCAGAAAGGGCTACTGGAGTAGAAGAATTTTTATCTAAGATGAGATATGTATCTATTGCCTATAATGTAAAGTACTTTATTTTAGATCATTTAAAAGGGATAGAGAGTCAAATGACTGATATTAATAATGGGATGGGAAGGTTTTTATCTGATTTAAAGCAGTTTGCTAAAACTAATGACGCATGTATTATCTTGCTAGCTCATGTTGCTAAAGATAAGAAACAAGGCAGAGTCGGTAAAGATGATGAAAGTTGGAACAGAGGGAGAGTGCCAACTAAGGAAAATATTTATGGATCTTCTGCTATATCTGCTT
>CAYPCZ010000262.1:0-1503 GCA_964409345.1 uncultured Flavobacterium sp.
AGATAGAGACTGATAGAGACTGCTAGAGAAAGGTTAATCCCTGACCTCTTCCGAAGAGAGACCGAGCACTAATAGAAAGTCGCTGCCATCAAATAGCTAACAAATAACTTAAGAATATATGCAAAATAAAGAGCCCAAGCACTGAAAAATTTCTCAGATGTTTAGGCTCGTTTTAAATTTTTAGAAACTTTAGACCTTTTATCTCATCTTTTTTCTAATTTATAATTTAAGTGCTTAAAACTAGTAAGCTTTATATGCTTAACATGTATAGCTCACTTTTATTCCCAAAATTCATAGGAATCAGGAACATTATCTATTTCTTCATTAAATTGATTTTCTCTCTCGATGGCACGTTTTAGAAGTGTAGTATCGTCTATTCCTATAACAAGCTCCTCTTCTTGCTGTTCTCTGTTTAGTTGAGCCCTATACTGGTAATAACCCAAGCGGTGCATTAAGATTTCTTTTTTTATGTTGATTGATACACCTCCAATGAGTTCCATCACTTCCTCAGCAAATTCTATGGCAGCTGTTTTGTTAGCTGTCACTAAATTTCCGTCACGTACCACTTGTTGAGGGAAAAATCTCGCAGCATTAGTATAATTTTCAAACCCTTGCAAGCCCTCTTGGCTTTCATTGTTTCCCGTATGTTGATGGTAGTTTAAGAAACCATTGCGCCCAAAATAGTCTACTGCTCCGTCTATAGCAGCAATCGGTAAATCTTCTTCAAAATGTCTTGTGACAAAGTTTTGGAAGCCTTCATTATTGAATGATTTCCACTCCTCTCCCCCAATAAAAACCAACAAATCTGCTAGTGGCAACTTCTCATCGAAAACTTGATCTACTTTAACGGTTAACCCACCGATTGATTTCACAATGGGCTCGAAGGAAACTGTTTTTAATTCCCAGCCGCCTAACTCCTTAAGAAATAAAGATAAATAAGCTCCTTCCCAATCCGCAAATTTATCCAGTAAAACAAAATACACTTGCTTTTTCATATTACCCCTCCTTTTAATTTTATGGAAAAAGAGAAACTATAAGTCATCTTATGGTTAATAAAATTATACCTGCAATGATGTTTATTTGATAAGGATGCGCCTTCAATTTAAAATGAAATGCAAATTTGACAGCCAAAGAAAAATTAAAAGTCTGTACCCTAGCCTCCAGCTATTCTTATAAACCTATCCTTTATTTTCTGGCACTCAAAAAAACCTTCACAAGCATGGGTGAAGGGTTTTTTATAGGAGGTTATTTTATTAAAGGTGCTTGCCCTTTTAATAAAACTATTCTGATTCTTCAATAGTTTCGCTTTCAAGTTCATCTAAAAGGGATTCTAATTCATCAAGTTCCGATTCAAGGTCGTCTGCCGATTCTTCTCCAAGGTCAGAATCATCTTCAACTTCGAATTCATCATCTTGGAAATCTGCTTCTGGAGAAGTTTCAGCCTCCAAGGCTTCTGCTGGTACTTGAATATCAAATGTTTCACCGTGGTTCATTAAATTCATT